>NZ_CP025086.1:2621848-2960218 GCF_004135935.1 Methylovirgula ligni
CCGCGTGCCGCCGGCGACTTTGGCCTTGGTGACGCCGACCCCGGCGCGTGACTTCGCCCGCGTTCTGGCGCAGCTTTATCCCGATGCGCTGACGCCCGGCGCGGTGTTCGATTCGAAGGGCGAAAGCCCCGGCGCCGATATCCATCCCGAGGCGCGGCTCGAACCGGATGTCATCGTCGATCCCGGCGCCGTCATCGGTCCCCATGCCGAGATCGGCTCCGGCACGATGGTCGGCGCCAATGCGGTCATCGGCCCCAATGTGCGGATCGGGCGCGGCTGCGCCATCGGCCCCGGCGCCTCGGTCGCCAATGCGCTCATCGGCAACAGGGTCATCATCCATACCGGCGTCAGGATCGGCCAGGACGGTTTCGGCTATATCGGCGGGCCGGGCGGCCATGTCAAAATCCCGCAGATCGGCCGGGTCATCATCCAGGACGATGTGGAGATCGGCGCCAATACGACGATCGATCGCGGTTCGACGCGCGACACCGTCATCGGCGAAGGCACCAAGATCGATAATCTGGTCCAGATCGGCCATAATGTGCATATCGGCCGGCATTGTCTGATCGTTGCCCAGACTGGCATTTCCGGCGCGACGGAACTGGGCGATTTCGTTGGGGTGGGCGGGCAGGCGGGTTTTGCCGGCCATCTCGAGATCGGCAATGGCGCGCAGATCGCTGCGCAATCGGGCGTCATCGATGATTTGCCGGCGAAGGCGCGGGTCGGCGGCACGCCGGCGCGGGCCTTCCGGGCGTGGCTGCGCGGCGAAGCCTGGCTCGCGCGCGCCGCAGGCCGGCCCATGCACAACAAATCCGGGATAAAGCCAGCCGATGGATGAGAAGGTGGCGAGCGTTCTTGAAGCCTATGACATCGAGCGGCTGCTGAAATCGCTGCCGCATCGCTATCCGTTTCTGCTCGTCGATCGGATCATCGAAGCCAATGGCGATGAGTCCTGCATCGGCATCAAGAATGTCAGCGTGAACGAGCCGCAGTTTCAAGGCCATTTTCCCGAGCGGCCGGTCATGCCCGGCGTGTTGATGATCGAGGGCATGGCGCAGACGGCGGGGGCGCTCTGCATCAATGCAGTTGCGGGCGGGATCAAGCCGCCGCTCGTCTATTTCATGACGATCGAAAAGGCGAAGTTCCGCAAGCCGGTTCTGCCGGGCGATCGCATCGAATATCATATGAAGAAGCTTAACCAGCGCCGCACGATCTGGTGGTACAGCGGCCGGGCGCTGGTTGACGGCAATCTCGTCTGCGAGGCGGAAATCTCCGCCATGCTGGTTCTCGAAGAGCCGGGCAAGTAGGCGCAGCAGGCGCGGCGCGCGCTCGCCAGCGAATTAGTTCAAGCTCGACACCCGCGCGTTCTGCGCGATGCCAACCCAGATATTCGGGTTTTCTTGCGACTGACGCTTGAGGAAGTGATAGCCGGTTTCGTCCCAGGAGCGGATGTCGTTGCGCAGATTGTCGAGCACGAACTCGCCGCGGCTGGTTTTGACGGTCAGGATGGTATGGCCCTCGCCATCAAGATCGCGAACGATGGTCATCAGCAGCGCCTGACGCGGCAGGCCGGCGTCCATGAGCAGCTTGCGCTTCCATAAAGCGTAGATCTTGCAATCGCCCTTGCCGTCCTTGGGATAATCCCAATGGTCGAGCAGCGTGCCCCAATGGTCGAAATTGGAGATCGGCTGGATGGTGCGGTTGGCCTGGTGGTTAACAGTGTTTAACAGACGCCATACGGCTGGCGTAAGCGTGATCTCGGTGGCGGGCAGGACCGGCTGGCTGCATTCCTGCGGTTCGCGGCCGCAGAAATCTACCCAGCCATAGGGGACGGAAGTCGGCCCGGTCAGAACCGCATCGCTCGCCCGCAGCTCCTTGGTGCCGCCGCTCTGCGCGTAAGCGAGCGAAAAGCCCACAATGCCCAAGGCGATCCAGAGAACCCGAAAGATGCCATTGAAACCCATGGCTGCTTACCCCAAGCCCAGAGCGGGACGGTTCCCGCGCTCGTCATGGGGGCAATGTGCCGGGGGGCCCTTTGCCGGGGCCGCAATCGAAAAGCTAGAATTTTATCGATCGGCCGGTTTTTTCGGGCGCGCAGCCACCGTGGTAAACGAAGAGCGAAAACGCCCGCCGAGTCGGTGCGTTCGTCAGCGGAAGGGAAGAAATGATTAAGGCAGTCGTCGTGCATGAGGTCGGCGGACCGGGCGTCATGCATATCGAAGAGGTCGAAATGCCGAAGCCGGGACCCGGCGAGGCGCTGGTACGCAATCACGCGATCGGGCTCAATTTTATCGACACCTATTTCCGCTCCGGCGCTTATGCGCCGCCGCATTTGCCGTTCATTCCCGGCAACGAAGGGGCGGGCGAGGTGATCGAGATCGGCAAGGGGGTGAAAGAGGTCAAGGTCGGTGATCGCGTCGCCTATCTCAGCCATCTTGGCGGCTATGCCGAGGCGTGTGCGGTCAAGGCGAGCCGGCTGATCAAATTGCCGAAGGCGATCTCCTACGAAACCGGCGCGGCGATGGTGCTCAAGGGTCTCACCGCGCAATATCTCCTGCGCCGCACCCATAGGGTGAAGAAGGGGGACACGATCCTCGTCCATGCGGCGGCGGGCGGTGTCGGCCTCATACTCTGCCAATGGGGCAAGGCGCTCGGCGCCGATGTGATCGGCACGGCCGGCTCACCGGAGAAGGCCAAGCTCGCCAAGAAGGCGGGTGCCAGACACGTGATCCTTTATCGCGAGGAAAATTTCGCCGAGGCGGTCAAGAAGATCACCAAGGGCAAGCTCTGCGATGTCGTCTACGACGGCATCGGCAAGGACACGTTTCCGGCCTCGCTCGACTGTCTGCGCCCCCTCGGCCTGCTGGCCAGTTTCGGTGCCGCGTCCGGGCAGATCGAAAACTTCAATCTCGGCATCCTGGCGCAGAAAGGCTCGCTCTATATCACGCGGCCGACGCTCAACACTTACGCCGCCAAGGATGAGGATCTGCACAAGATGGCGCGCGATCTCATCCGTGTGGTCGCGGACGGAAAGGTGAAAATTCCCTATGTCACGCGCCCGCTCGCCGACATTGTCGCCGTGCATGAGGCGCTTGAATCGCGCGCGACGACCGGCGCGACTGTGCTGATCCCCTAAGCAAAATGGCCGGGGAAAGCCCCGGCCATCTGTTTATGTCCTGACGATGATATCGCGGGGTATTACATGCCCTTCAGGTGCTTGTTGCACTCGCTGTAATAGCCGCCGCCCTTCTGGATCCATTTGAGGCCGCCGTTGCCGCCGGTCGCCTTGTTGGCGCGATACTGGTCGTCGCAGGTCTTGAACCGCGCCCGCCCGGCGGAGAGGCTCGAATATTGGGATGAGATCGCGTTAGGGAACACCACATTTCCGCTCGCAACAGGCGGCGGGGCGCCAGGCGTGGCGGTCTCATTCTGATGCTGCCACCAATGCTTCTTCTTCGATGAAGTCTCGGTGGTCGCGGCCGGGGGCGGGGCAGAGGTTGACGCGGCCGGCGGGGGCGCGGAGGTCGTCGCCGGAGCCGAGGTCGCTGCGCCGCCGCCCTTCAGTTCGGCCGAGCATTGCTTGTAGAACTGGTTCCAGGTTTCGCCGTTGAGCGAATTCGCTGCCTTCGCGGATTGGTATTTTACGCTGCACTGCTTCTGGATCGATTCGGCTTGTGCCGCACCGCCGAAGGCAAAACCGGCAATAACGGCGAGACCGGCAACCGAGACGGCCGGGCGCCACACGGACTTCAACATCAATTCCTCCTTAAGATGGGCGCGAGTTGCTCGCGCCGGCAGCAATAGCCGAATACTTGTGTGCGGAAAGTAAGTCGTGCCGATGAACTGGCGCTGAACGTAGAGCGGCGGTGCTGACCTTAAGTGCCGATCGCGTCACGGACGCATTTCTTGGTGAAACTCGTTTTCGCGGCTCCATGCAGCTTCTTGTCGGCAGCGGCGCTATCGCAGCTCGCGTGCGCGTCCCTGTCGCATTTTTTCAGGAAGCTCGTTTCCGCGGCGCCATGCAGATTCTTCTCGGCGGAACGCGAATGACAGCTCGCCGTTTGCGCCGAAGCCGTTCCGGCGATGAGTGACAGCATCAGAGCGAAGGGAAGAATTTTCGTCATTTTTTCCTCACCACGGAAAGACTTTCGATTCGGACAGGAAAAGTTATGCGCCGCCGGCTTTGCCGGTCAATTGGCGCAGCTTGCGGCGTGTGCCGTGCCGCACCCGATTGAGCCTTGGTCTGCGCAGTCGATCGCGCGATAACGCTCGCGATCTAGCGCGAGGCAACCGGGCTGACTTTTGGCGCCGGCGGCACGAAGGCGTTGCTTTCCTTATGCTCGACGAAATGCCTGATCCGGCGCAGCATGGCGAAGGCGCGCGGATGTTTCTTGAGCGTCGTTTTGATCCGCCAGCCCAGCGCCTGCTTCACCGCAAGAATCCGTCCCTTGGCATTGAGCGGCAGCACGATGTCGAAGAGCGGCACAGCCGTGTCGCAATAGGTCTCCTTGTAGCGTGCTTCGCCGATGCCGAGATCGAAACTCGCTCGGCCCTTGGCGCATTGCGCGGCGACGAGCTTCATGAGCAGAAGATCGCCGGGGCTGGACTTGGCGATTGAAGGGTCGCTATCGAACGAATTGACCATGGCGCTGAAACGGCCGTGGTGCGTCGCGCCAACGTAGGTCGCGATGATGCGATCGCCGAGGCTCAAGCCGTAGAGTTCGAGCCAGGGCTTGCCGGAGGCCGCGCGCTCGCGGCTCAAGCGGTCAAAAAAGGCGCGCATCGTGGCGGCGGCAAAATCCGTGGCAATGGACTTTTCGGCGCAGCGCCGAATCTTTTCGGCGAAGAAGGCATCGAGAATTTTGCGTGCGAACCGAGGCTCCTCGCCTGAGATCAGAGCGAGCTGATCCATCTCGGCGAGGCGGCTCTCTTTCTTGCGCAATTTCTTGCGCGTATCCTTGGAGAGCTTCGTGGCGAGGAAGGCATCGCCATCGGCTGCCAGCTTGGTGGCATAGGCAAAACTCGGGCTCGCGCGATGCGGCAGCAGTGCGAGCGGATTGAGAATTCCGGCCCATTCAAAGGGCTGGTTCTTGAGAACGAAAATATCCGGCGCCTCAGGTCCCAGCGCCGCCGCGGCGTCGTTGAGCAGCGCGCGCACATCCGCGACAGAAAAATGAGTGCCGGGACGAAACAGGCCGAAATTGAAATTCGTTTCCTTGCCGCCGAGAAAGGATGCGACACGAAACCCGCGATAGCGTTGAAGGCCGAGACAGAGCAGGGCGACCGTCCGGTCCTGCCGGTCCCTGGCGGCGATGAAGAACGGTGTGATCTTGCGGACCACGCCGAGCGTTTCGATCCAGGGCAGCAAGAATGCGCGAGTCTGGTAGACGGAAACTGGCGCAAGCGCCTCCAGCTCTGCCCAGTCGGACTCGATCGCGGCAGAAGCGCGATGGACTTCGACCTTGGCAAAGGCCCGACCCGGCGCTTCCTCCGCCGCCGAAAGGCGCGCAAGACGCGAGGATGGAATATACTCGATTACGCTAGACAAATACGCTGCCCCGAACGTTAAGCTGTTACCAACACCTAGCAACGAAAGGTCAACGACATCTTGTAATGATAGCAAAACTTATCCGAGGCCGCATGTGATGGCAAAAAGAAATCGCATAATTTCTTCCGGGTTTGGTTTCTTTCGCCGGACGCGATTGCATCAGCTCGCCGCCGCCTTCACGCGCGGATCAGGCGCGATCCTGATGTTTCATCAGGTGCGGCCGTGGGTTGCGCGTGATTTCGCGCCCAACCGGCTGTTGGAAATCACACCCGATTTTCTCGATGCGGTTCTCACGCGGCTCAAGGAGTTGGGCTTTGCCGTCGTCGATCTCGACCGTGCGTTAACCATGATCGCAAACCGTGCCGAGCAACCCTTCGCCGTGCTGACATTCGACGATGGCTATAAGGATACGCGCGACTTTGCATTGCCGATCCTCGAGAAGCACGCCGCGCCGTTTACCATGTATGTCACGACCGGCTTTGCCGAACGCACCGCGCGCCTGTGGTGGGTTGAGCTTGAAGAGGCGATTGCGCGCTTGCCGCGCGTCAAGGTTTCGATAGCGGGACGCGATCTCAATCTGCCGGCGTCGAGCGCGGCGGAGAAGAGCGCCGCTTTCGCGACCCTCTATCAAATTCTGAATGCGGGCTCGGAGTCGGATTTGCTCGCCGTGATCGCGGGTCTTGCGCGCGAGGCGGGCGTCGATCCGCAATCAATTCCGCGCGAGCTTTGCCTCGATTGGGCGGGGATCGAGGCGATGGCGAGAAATCCGCTTTGCACTATCGGCGTTCATACGCTGACGCATCCGCGGCTCGGCAAGCTGGACGAGTGCGCGATGCGCGAGGAACTCGCCGCAAGCCGCGCGATCATCGAGGCGCATATCGGCAGGCCGGCACCGCATCTCGCTTACCCGGTTGGAAATCCCGTCGCAGCGGGAGAGCGCGAGTTTCAGGCGGCGCGCGAACTCGGCTTCAAGAGTGCAGTCACGACACGGCCGGGCATGATCTTTCCCGCACATGATACGCGCCGCACGGCGTTGCCGCGGCTCTCGATCAACGGCAATTGGCAATCGCTCGATTTTGTCGAAATCCTTCTTTCCGGCGCGCCGTTCGCGTTGTGGAACAAGGGCCGTCTGGTCGCCTAATCGCGCTCCATCCATTTGATGAGCGGCATCAGCGGCAGTACCCAGGCAAGGCCGAGCACGGCATAGGCAATGAATTGCGCGAAGCCCGGCGCGTGCTGGATGGCCGGCGCCTGCGCGATGACCATGGCAATTAGCGCATAGACAAGCACGAAGGCCAGCATTACGACGCTGCCAAGAAATTTGCGCTGGCTCTTGCGCAAGGACACCTCCGCGAGCGAGTTCGAAGTCCGATGAGCGTACTCACTTCCATAAATCCCGCCGCAGCGAAAGCTGTCCCGTCTTATCGCCGCGCCATTCAAATCTGGCTTTGGATCGTCGCGGCGCTGATCTTCGCCATGGTCGTCGTCGGCGGTGCGACGCGGCTGACCGAATCCGGCCTGTCGATTACCGAATGGCATCCCATCTCCGGCGTCATTCCGCCGCTGAGCCAGGAATCCTGGGCCGCGGAATTCGATAAGTTCAAGCAAATTCCGCAATATAAGGCTATTTTCTCAGACTTGGATTTAAACGGCTTCAAGTTCATTTTCTTCTGGGAATGGAGCCATCGGCTGCTTGGCCGCGTTATTGGCCTCGTGGTCGCGCTGCCGCTGGTCTTCTTCTGGGCGCGCGGCGCGCTCACGCAGGACTTGAAGTTCAAGCTCGTCGGCCTTCTGGCGCTGGGCGGACTACAGGGCTTTGTGGGCTGGTGGATGGTGTCCTCCGGCCTCGTCAATCGGATCGAGGTCGCCCAGGAACGGCTTGCGATCCATCTGCTCCTCGCCTCGATCACCTTTGCCGTAACGGTCTGGATCGCCTCCTCGCTCTCGCCGGGCAATGCGGTGCGCTCGGAGCGCTGGCAGCGGCTCTTCGCCGGGGTGATCGTGCTCGCGACGCTGCTGCAGATTTTTCTCGGTGCGCTCGTAGCGGGCCTGCGCGCCGGCCGCGCCTATAACACCTGGCCGCTGATGGACGGGCATTTCGTGCCGGATGTGTTGCTACTGCTTCAGCCCTGGTGGCGCAATTTCGTCGACAATATCGCCACGGTCCAGTTCCAGCACCGGATGGTCGCCTATACGCTGCTCGCGCTCGCCATCGCTCAGGCGATCGCGACGTGGCGTGCGGTGCCCGGAAGCCGCGCGGCGCGCCGTTCGCTGCATTTCGCCGGGCTTGTGACTCTGCAAGCCGTGCTCGGCATCGTCACGCTGGTGCTCGCCGTGCCGCTCTGGGCCGGGCTCGTGCATCAGGCGTTCGCCATGCTCGTGCTGCTTGCGAGCGTGCGCTATCTGCAGGGGCTGGAGGCGGGCAAGCAGAATGCGCTGGCGCGGCCTTAAACCTGCGGAATCGCAAGCCGTCCGATCTCGATCGCCGGGCAATGGTCCATCACCACATCGAGGCCACGGGCGCGGGCTTTCGCCGCCGCGGCTTCATTGATGACGTCGAGCTGCATCCAGATGACTTTCGGCAGCGGCGAAAGCGACAGCGCTTTATCGACGACATCGGCCGCCGCCTCCGAATTGCGGAAGATGTCGACCATGTCGATGGGGAAGGGCACATCGGCGAGGCGTCCATAGATCGGCGCGCCATGGATCATCTGCCCCGCGAGACCCGGATTAACGCCGACCGCGCGATAGCCGTGCCGCAGCAGGAAGCCGAAGACGCCGTTGGAGGGGCGCAGGGGATTGGCGGAAAGGCCGACAAGGGCGATCGTGCGCACACTTTGCAGGATTTCCCGCAGCTTGTCGTTCGAGGGGGAGATATTTTGAGGTATCATAATACCATACCGCAAACCTGACTGTTTTTCCGCGTATTTTCCGGATATGCGGTTGACGAACCGCACATGGCCGCGTAGAAGCACGGCCTTCGGCGCAAGCCCATTTCCACGAGTTTCCTATGTACGGCAAGACACATTCGACCAAGACGGCCGATGTCCAGAAAAACTGGATATTGATCGACGCCAAGGGCCTCGTCGTCGGCCGGCTCGCCTCGCTCATCGCGCTGCGTCTGCGCGGCAAGCACAAGGCGACCTTCACGCCGCATATCGACGACGGCGATAACATCATCGTCATCAACGCGGATCAGGTGGTTCTCACCGGCCGCAAGTACGACGACAAGGTCTATTATCATTATTCCGGCTATCAGGGCGGCATCAAAGAGCGCACGGCACGGTTCATTCTCGAGGGCCGCTTCCCGGAGCGGATCATCGAAAAGGCCGTGGAGCGCATGCTGCCGCGCGGGCCGCTCGGCCGCAAGCAGCTCGGTAATCTGCGCGTCTACAAGGGTGCGGACCATCCGCATGTGGCGCAGACCCCGGTGACGCTCGACGTCGCCAGCCTCAATCGCAAGAATGCAAGGAGCGCCTGAATATGGCGGAATCTCTATCCTCGCTGCAGGATTTGAAGGCGGCGAATGTTGAGGCGCAGCCGGCGGCTCCCGTCTATGTGCAGAAGCTCGACAAGCTCGGCCGCGCCTATGCCACCGGCAAGCGGAAGGACGCGGTCGCCCGCGTCTGGATCAAGCCCGGCTCCGGCAAGGTGACGGTCAATGATCGTGCGCTCGAAGTCTATTTCGCCCGGCCGGTGCTGCGGATGATTCTGCAGCAGCCGCTCGGCGTCGCCAAGCGCACGGGCCAGTATGACATCACGGTCACCGTCGCCGGCGGTGGTCTCTCCGGCCAGGCGGGCGCGGTGCGCCACGGCCTTGCCAAGGCGTTGAGTCATTACGAGCCGGATCTGCGGCCGGTGCTCAAGCACGATGGCTTCCTGACGCGCGACTCCCGCGTCGTCGAGCGCAAGAAATACGGCAAGAAGAAAGCCCGCCGCAGCTTCCAGTTCTCGAAGCGCTGATTATCTTACGGCTTCATGCGGTTGCCATCGGCGTTTCATCTGGCAGCCGCATGACGATGTTGTGGGATATCTTTCGAGGCTGCCAGCATGACGGCACGCGTCTTCATCGACGGACAATCGGGAACGACGGGGCTGGGTATCCAGGCCCGTCTCGAAGCGATTCCGCAGATCACTCTTGCCGAATTGCCGCCGGCCGAGCGCAAGAACCCGGCCGCCAAGGCCGAAATCCTGCGCAGCGTCGATCTCGCCATTCTCTGCCTGCCGAACGCGGCGGCGGAGGAGAGCGTCGCGCTGATCGCCAGCCTCGGTGACGCCGCGCCGCGGGTTCTCGATGCCTCGACCGCGCATCGCGTTGCGCCCGGCTGGGTCTATGGCTTTCCGGAGCTTGCGGCCGGGCAGGAAGACGAGATCAGGACGGCGCCGCGCGTCGCCAACCCCGGCTGCTATGCGACCGGCGCCGTGGCGCTGCTGCGCCCGCTCGTCGACGCGCGGCTGATTCCCCCGGATTTCCCGATCACGATCAATGCCGTCTCCGGCTATTCCGGCGGCGGCAAGACGATGATCGTGGATTTCGAGTCGGGGCACGGGCCGAATTTCGAGCTTTATGCGCTCGATCTCGAACACAAGCACATTCCCGAGATCGTGGCCTACGGCGGGCTGACGCGGCGGCCGATCTTCGTGCCGAGCGTCGGCAATTTCGCGCAAGGCATGCTTGTTTCGATCCCGCTCTTCCTCGACGACCTGCCGGAAAAGCCGCAGGCGGCGGCGCTGCACGCGGCACTCGCCGCGCATTATGCCGAGACCGCCTATATCCGCGTGCTGCGGCCGGATAACGAAACCCGGATCGAGCCGGAATCGCTCAACGACAGCAACGATCTCGAATTGCGCGTCTTCGCCAGTCCGGATCAGCGTCAGGCTGTGCTTGTGGCCAAACTCGACAATCTCGGCAAAGGCGCCTCCGGCGCCGCGGTGCAGAACCTGCGGCTGATGCTCGGCCTGGTCGATTAGGCGGGACGTTTCGATCATGGATCGGCGGCTTTAATCTGGCCGCGCCAGGATTTGCTCCAGGTTCGCAAAAAACTTCTGCCATCCGAATTTTGCGCCTTGATAAGCTTGCTGCTGATCGGGCCGGAAGCCAATTTGTTCCATGCGCAGATTCGTGCCGGTGTTTGTCGGTGAGAGAGTCCATGTCACGACACTCTCAAGCCCCATCGCCGCCCACGTATAAGACAACGTTTTGTTCGGCTCGATTTCCAATACCTTGCAATCGACCGAGCCCCAATCGCCGCGCAGGACGAAACGATGGTCCACGGCAGGCTTGAAATCGTTTTTCATAAGCCATTCTTCGATCAAGCGCGGCTGCGTGAGGGCGCGCCAGATTTTTTCCGGCGGAAAAGGCATTTCCCGTTCGACGACAACGGCGAGTGTTTCGTTCATTGGTCCATCCTTTTCAGCAGGTTCTCAAGATCGTCGAACCGGCTCTCCCAGAAGCCGGCCATTTGGTTTGTCCAATCGATCAGTGGGGCTAAAGCGCCGAGTTGCGCGCTATAATGTGTCTGGCGTCCGACATGGCGGTCGCTTACGAAGCCGGCTTGCTTCAGAATGCCCAAATGCTTTGAAACGGCTGGCTGAGAGACTCCTGACTGCGCCGTCAGCGCCGCTACGGTTTGTTCCCCTTCGCGGCAAAGCCGTTCGAAGAGAGCCCGACGTGTGGGATCCGCGAGCGTTCTGAAGAGCAGGTCGTGCGCGTTTGACACTTTAAATCGATAACCTGATAGTTATGAATAATCCATAACTGTTGAGCTATGTGTTCGTCAAGACGAAAGATATCCATCTATGAAGATAAACTTTACAGTTTACCTTCATAGATGCTAGGCTCGGCGCATGATGGAAAAACGCGTTGAACCTGACCTCGCCCGCGGCGTCGCCCTCAGCACCTGGCCGCTGCCAGTTCAATGGGTCGTGCTTGCGAGCGCGACGGCCGTCATCGTCGCGGCTTTGTCGCATTTCCATCTGCCCGCAGCGCTGCTGCTCGGGTCGATGGTCGGGGCGATTTTCGTCGCCGCGCAGGATGCTCGCATCCGCGTGCCGAACCTCGCCTTCATTCTCGCGCAGGGTCTTGTCGGCTGCCTTGTCGCCCGCGCGCTGAAGCCGTCGATCTTCGCCGAGATCCGCGCCGACTGGCCGCTGTTCATCGTCGCGGTCGCGTCGGTCCTTTTTGCCGCGACCTTTCTCGGCTGGCTGCTGGCGCGCTGGCGCGTTCTGCCGGGCTCGACCGCGCTCTGGGGATCGTTCCCCGGCGCGGCGACGGTGATGGCGCTGATGGCCGAGGCCTATGGCGCCGACATCCGTCTTGTTGCGATCATGCAATATCTGCGCGTCGTTCTCGTCGCGACGACGGCATCGATCATCGCGGCAATATGGGCTCCGGGCGCCCACGCGCCGCCGCCAGTCGATTGGCTTGCGCCAGTCGCGCCGCTGCCCTTCGCCGAAACCCTGCTGCTGGCCTTCGGCGGCGCGTTGATCGCGCCGAAGCTGCGTATTCCCGCCGGTTCGCTGCTGGTGCCGCTCGTGATCGGCGCAACGCTGAGCGACTTTGGCGTGATGACGATCGAGCTGCCGCCCTGGCTGCTTGCCGCGAGCTATGCTTTGGTCGGCTGGAGCATCGGCCTGCGCTTCACCCGGCCGATCCTCGTCTATGCGATGCGGGCGCTGCCGCGTCTCATCCTTGCCATTTCAGCGCTCATCGCGACCTGCGCCCTGTTCGGCGTCGTGCTGGCGAAGCTGGCGCATGTCGACATGTTGACCGCTTACCTCGCGACAAGCCCGGGCGGAGCGGATTCGGTCGCGATTATCGCTGCATCGACCAAAGTCGATGTCCCGTTTGTGATGGCACTTCAGATGGCGCGCTTCGTTATCGTTCTGCTGATCGGGCCGCGCCTGGCGCGGTTTGTTGCCGGGCTGAGCAGATTCACGGAGGCGGGCCATGAATCCAAAGGTTGAGCACGCGCTCGGAACCTTGCTGCGCGGAGTGCGCGCCGACGAAAAATATCTCGCCTTCAACGATCCGCGCTTCGCTGTCGCGCCGCCCAGCCTCAGCCTGACGAGTTCGGCTTTCGTCAACGGTGGTGCGATTCCCAAGCGCTATGCCGGGCCGGGGGTCGGCGACAATATCTCGCCGCCGCTCGGCTGGGGCGATCTGCCCGCCACGACGCGCGAACTCGCACTCATCGTGCAGGATCCCGATGCGCCGCTGCCGCGGCCGGTGACGCATGTCGCGGTGACCGGTATTCCGATCGGCTGGGCAGGACTCGCGGAGGGCGCGCTGGCACCGAATGCGGGGCCGCCGCTGGCGTTCGCGCGCGGCAGCTTCGGGCGCATTGGCTATTCCGGGCCGCGGCCGGTGCTTGGCCACGGCCGGCATCGGTATGTGTTCCAGATTTTCGCGCTGTCGCGAAAGCTGGTGCTGCCGCCGCAGCCGAAGCTCGATCTGGTGCTTGCCGGAATCGCTGAAACGATTCTGGCGCGCGGCGTTCTGATCGGGACCTATGAGCGGGCTTGAATCCTCACGGCGCGACGCGCGATGACAGCTAGAGCCCCCGCCGCCAGGCGATGATTTCGGCGCGCTGCTCGCCGAGGCCCTCACCACCGAGGGTGACGACATCGCCGGGCTTCAGCCAGACCTGCGGCTTCATGCCCATGCCGACCCCGGGGGGCGTGCCGGTGACGATGACATCGCCGGGCTCCAGCACAAGGAAATGCGAAAGGTAAGAGACGATCTTGCGCACGTTGAAGATCATCGTCTTCGTATTGCCCGTCTGGCGGCGCTCGCCGTTGACGTCGAGCCAGAGGCCGATGCGCTGCGGATTGGGAATTTCGTCGCGCGTCGCCAGCCAGGGGCCGAGAGGGCCGAAGGTCGGTGCGCCCTTGCCCTTGCCCCATTGGCCGCCGCCGCGATCGATCTGGAAGCCGCGCTCCGAAACGTCATTGGCGAGCGCATAGCCCGCCACATGATCGAGCGCGACGCGCTCACTGATGTAATGCGCGCGCGCGCCGATGATGATCGCCAGCTCAACCTCCCAGTCGAGCTTTTCGCTACCCTTCGGCTGGATGATCGGATCGTGCGGGCCGCTGATCGAATTCGCCGCCTTGAAGAAGACGATCGGCTCGCTTGGAATCGCCGCGCCGGCTTCGGCGGCGTGGTCGGCATAGTTGAGCCCGATGCCGATGTAATTCACCGGCTGGGCGATCGGTGCGCCGAGGCGGGGGCGGCCGCGCACAAGCGGCAGGCGCGAGAGGCGCGTCCGGGCGAGCTTTTGCAGAAACTTGTCGCCGAGATATTCGCCGGCGAAATCGGGGACGATGGCGCTGACGTCACGGATCTTGCCCTCGGCATCGATGAGCCCCGGCTTTTCCTTGCCCGGCTGTCCGTAACGTACGAGTTTCATGTCCTTACCCCCGATCGATGAATGTCAAATCTCCCATAGACCGATGTTGCGTGGCCGTCGAGCGCTCGCGTCGCGTCAATCGCGGATTCATCGGCTTCGGCGGTCTGCCGGCCGTTCTTTCATTCGACAAGAACCGCGGCGATAGTCACCGTCAGAGGCCAAATTTGTACGGCAAAGCTGGAGTACGTCACATGGGCACCATAACGACCAGGGACGGCGTCGGAATTTTCTACAAGGATTGGGGAAAAGGCCAGCCGATCGTGTTCAGTCATGGCTGGCCGCTGTCGTCCGATGATTGGGATGCGCAATTGCTGTTTTTTCTCGACCACGGTTACCGGGTCATCGCGCATGATCGTCGCGGCCACGGCCGTTCGACGCAAACCGGCGACGGCCACGATATGGACCATTATGCCGACGATCTCGCGGCGCTGACCCATTATCTCGATCTGGAAAACGCGATTCACGTCGGCCATTCCACGGGCGGCGGGGAGGTGACGCGCTATCTCGCGCGTCATGGCGAGAGCCGGGTCGCGAAAGCCGCGCTGATCAGCGCAGTGCCGCCGCTGATGGTGAAGACGGCGGCCAATCCCGGCGGTCTTCCGAAAGAGGTCTTCGACGGATTGCAGGCGCAGCTCGCGGCGAACCGTTCGAAATTCTACCGCGATCTCCCGGAAGGGCCGTTCTACGGCTATAACCGGCCCGGCGCCAAATCTTCGGAGGCCGTCATCGCGAACTGGTGGCGCCAGGGCATGATGGGCGGAGCCAAGGCGCATTACGACGGCATCGTCGCCTTCTCGCAGACCGATTTCACCGAAGACCTCAAGAAGATCACGGTGCCAGTTCTGGTGATGCACAGTGAAGACGACCAGATCGTCCCCTATGCCGACGCCGGTCCGCTGTCCGCGAAATTACTGAAAAACGGGACGTTGAAGACCTACAAGGATTTTCCGCACGGAATGCCGACCACGGAAGCGGCGACGATCAACGCCGATCTGCTGGCCTTCCTGAAGGCGTAGCAACACGTCCGCGAGAAAGCCTGGAAGTGCGAGCGGGCGTCAGGCCTTCGCCCGCACATAAGTACCGGGCGCATCGCAAAGCGGCATCAGCTTGTCGCCGCCGGGCTCGCGTGCGGCGACTTTTTCAGGTGCTTGCGCGGCGATCCATGCGGCCCAATCGGGCCACCAGCTTCCCGGTGTCTCGGTCGCGGCCTTCAGCCAGTCGGTATAGGTTTCCGAGAGCGAGCCGCCCGTCCAATATTGATATTTCGGTTTCGCCGGCGGGTTGATGACGCCGGCGATATGGCCGGAGCCGGCGACGACGAAGCGCACGTCGCTGCCGAACAGCTTCATGCCGGTGAAGACGGAGCTTGCCGGCGCGATATGGTCCTCGCGCGTCGCGAGGCTGTAGACGGGGACTTTGATATCCCACAAATAGACCGGTGCGCCGCGGATTTTCATCTTGCCGCGGCTCAATTTGTTTTCGAGATAGCAATTGCGCAGATAGAAGGAATGGCAGGCGGGTGTCATCCGCGTCGCGTCGGAATTCCAGGTCAGGAGATCGAACGGCATCGGCGACTGGCCGCGGATGTAATTGTTGACAACGAAGGACCAGATCAGGTCGTTCGGCCGCAGCATATTGAACACATTCGCCATTTTCGCGCCGTCGAGATAGCCTTTCTCGGCCATGCTCTCTTCGAGCGCGCTGATCTGCGACTCGTCGATGAAGACACGCAGATCGCCGGCATCGGCGAAATCCGTCTGCGTCGTCAGGAAAGTCGCGCTGGCGATGCGGGTGTCCTTGCGGCGCGCCATATAGGCGAGGGCGATCGAGAGCAGCGTGCCGCCGACGCAATAGCCGAGCGCGTTCACTTCTCTCTCGCCTGTCACTTCGGCGATGACGTCGAGAACGGTCATGATGCTTTCGTCGATATAGGCCTCGAAATCCTTGTCGCGATGGCGCGCGTCCGGGTTGACCCAGGAGATCAGAAAGACCGTGTGGCCTTGCTCGACCGCGTAGCGGACAAAACTCTTCTGCTGATTGAGATCGAGGATGTAATATTTATTGATCCACGGCGGGACGATCAGCAGCGGTCGCTTGAACACGGTCTCGGTCGCCGGCGCGTACTGGATCAATTCCATCAGATCGTTGCGGATGATCACCTTGCCCGGCGTCGTGGCCATGTTGACGCCGAGCACGAATTTCGAGGAATCGCTTTGGCTGATCCTGAGCGATCCGTTGCCAGCCTTGATGTCGGCTGTGAGATTGGCGATGCCGCGGACGAGATTGTCGCCGCTGGAGGCGAGAGTCTCGTGTAGCAATTCGGGATTGGTGGGGACGAAATTTGCCGGCGACAAAGCGCTGGCGATCTGGCGCAGATAGAATTGCGCCTTGAGCTGCGTCGTCGGATCGGTTTCGGCGCGTGCGACGAGATCCTCGACCCAGCGCGTGGCGATGGCGTGGGCCTGACGAAGGAAATCGAAGAGCGGGCTTTCGTGCCATTGCGGCGCGGCGAAACGCTTGTCCCCGGCCGCGACCGGCACGATCGGCGCGACGGTTTCGCCGGACATGCGGCGCAGCGTCTGCGCCCACAAGGCGAGGAAGTCTTCCGAGAGAGCGTTGCGCGCCTCGAATGTGCGCAGCGGATCGGCGAGCCAATATTCGGCGATACGACCGAAGGACTGCACCGCATCGACGACGCTCGCCGAAAAGCTGGAGGGGGATTGGTCCGTCTGCGGCTGCAGGATGGCGCCCAGCGCCAATCCGCCTTGCTCGATCAGGGCGGCAAGATTCTTGGAAAGCCGGGCGAAGTCGATACCGGCGCCATTGGTCTGCGGCGCGGCGCCCTCCGGCGGCTTTTGAGCCGCCGCCGCGGGGGCAGGGACTACCTTGAGGCGCGGCTTGGGGGCCGCCTCAAGGGCGGGCTCAAGGTCCGGCTTGGGTGGTTCCGGCGGTAACACTGCCTCACTCAACGACGCTTGCCTCCCGGCGGCCGGCTGCACCGTACCTGCGGCCCGGGCTCGTTTCCGGCTCGGGTTGCGTACCCGCTGCCCTTTGGCCGCCGCTGCTTTAACCACGCCCGCACCACGCCATGATAGAGCTTTATTCCACGGTTAGGGAATAGGTCTGAGTCGGGCAGGGGGAGCAACTGCATCTTAGGTCGGATCGATAGAGATATGTGGACTTCGCGTGCGACATTTCAAATACTTTGCGGAATAGCATGCTCCGCGACGTTGACGCTTGCCCCCGCCGCGGCACAGCAGGCTCAGCCTGCGCCCAAGCACCCCTATGGCGGCGGCACGCCGCTCGATGTGGTCATGCATACCAAGCTCTGGACCGACGTGCCGGAAATGCGTGATTTCGTGAAGGCCGCGCGGCCTCCCGAGAAATCCCTCGATTACATTCCGACCGCCATAGGCACCGAACCGAAACGGCCGCCGCTGCGCAGTTCCGCCCAGCTCCAGCAGATGGAGGACGAACTCGAGAACGCCGGCGTCCGCAACGAGACCGCCGCGGGCGTCCGGACGCGGCATTTCCAGGCGGTATCAGCGGCAAAGAAAAAGCCCGCGCCCCCCGCCAAGACCAAGACCGTCAGCGCCCGTTAATTCAGGCAGCTTCCGGCACGCCAAAGCGCAAAACCCTGTCGGTCGGAAAATCGTAGAGCTTGCCGGTCTGCGTCCAGGACGGCAGCACGAGGGGCAGCAGTTTCGGCGCGAAATCTTCCGGCGTCTTCAGTGTTGCCGGATCGATGCCGGGCATGGCCTTGGCCAGCATCACCGTGCGCAGCGGCCCCGGATTGGCAAGCATCACCTTCACATTGGAAGTCGTCGCGGTTTCGGCTGCATAGGTGCGCGCCAGCGCGTCGAGCGCCGCCTTCGAGACGGCATAGGCGCCCCAATAGGGTTTGAATTCGGCGTGATGCGCGACGCCCGATGTGATCAGCACGACGCGGCCGGCATCCGCCACACGCAGCGGCAGGTCGAGCGCGCGCAGAAGCCGCCAGTTCGCGGTGAGATTGACGGCGAGAACCTTCTCCCAGGTGGCGGGGTCGATATGCGGCAGCGGCGTGATGGCGCCGAGTTCGCCGGCGTTTCCGATAAAAATATCGAGCCGCTTCCAGCGCTCGTAGACGGTCGCGCCGAGCCGGTCGAGCGCCTCGAAATCGGTTACATCGCACGGCACGAGCGTCGCCTCGTTGCCTTCGGCGCGAATGGCGTCGTCAAGCTCTTCGAGGGCGCCCTGCGTGCGCGCGAGCGCGATGACATGTGCGCCGGCGCGGGCGAGTTCCAGTGCGACGGCACGGCCGATGCCGCGCGAAGCGCCCGTAACCAGCGCGACGCGGCCGAGCAAGGGCCGCGCGTGATCCTGCTCGCTCATGAGGAGTCCCGTGATTGAAGGCTAGCCGGCTTCGGCAAGCAGCGAGAGCTGCGATTTCGTCTCGCCCGCAACGTCGGTGAGATTGGTGGGATAATCGCCGGTGAAGCAATGGTCGGTGAATTGCGGCCGCGCCGCGTCGCGGCCCGGCTCGCCCATCGCGCGGTAGAGACCGTCGACCGAGAGGAAGGCGAGCGAATCGCAACCGATATAATCGCGCATCTCGGCGAGCGAATGGGTGGCGGCGAGCAGCTTGTCACGTTCCGGCGTGTCGATGCCGTAATAATCGGGATGCGTGATCGGCGGCGAGGAGATGCGGAAGTGGACTTCGCGCGCCCCGGCCTCGCGCATCATCTGGACGATCTTCACCGATGTCGTGCCGCGAACGATGGAATCGTCGATCAGCACGATCCTTTTGCCGGCGACTGCCGCCCGGTTGGCGCTGTGCTTCAGGCGTACGCCATGCTCACGGATCGATTGCGTCGGCTGAATGAAGGTGCGGCCGATGTAGTGATTGCGGATGATGCCGAGCTCGAAGGGGATGCCCGATTCCTGCGAGAAGCCGAGCGCGGCCGGAACGCCCGAATCCGGCACCGGGACGATGACATCGGCCTCAAGCGCCGTCTCGCGTGCGAGCTGTTTGCCCATCGCCTTGCGCACTTCGTAAACAGAACGGCCGTGGACGACCGAATCCGGCCGGGCGAAATAGATATATTCGAAGATGCAGGGGCGCGCCGGCCGTTTGGGGAAGGGATGCAGGCTTTCGATCCCGCTTTCCGAGATCACCACGACCTCGCCATTCTCGATGTCGCGAATGAAACGTGCGCCGATGATATCGAGCGCGCAGGTTTCGGATGCGAGGATGTAGCAGCCGTCGAGTTCGCCAAGGACGAGCGGGCGGATGCCCAGAGGATCGCGCGCGCCGATCAGCTTCTTGTTGGTGAGGCAGACCAGCGAATAGGCGCCCTCGATCTGCCGCAACGCTTCGATGAAGCGCTCGATGATGCGCGGGCGGCGGCTGCGCGAGACGAGGTGCAGGATGGCTTCGGTGTCGGAGGTCGATTGAAAGATCGCGCCGTCGCTGACGAGATTATGGCGCAGCGTGAGGCCGTTGGTCAGATTGCCGTTGTGGGCGACGGCGAAGCCGCCGGAGCTGATTTCGCTGAACAGCGGCTGGACGTTCCGCAAAATGGTTTCGCCGGTGGTCGAATAGCGCACATGGCCGATGGCGCGGCGGCCGGGCAGGCGTTCTATGGTCGAGGCTTTGGAGAAATGTTCGCCGACGAGGCCGAGTCGGCGTTCGGAATTGAACCTGTGGCCGTCGAAGCTGACGATGCCTGCCGCTTCTTGTCCGCGATGTTGCAGGGCGTGGAGGCCGAGGGCTGTAATCGCGGCGGCGGCCGGGTGACCGAATATGCCGAAGACGCCGCATTCCTCGCGCAGTCGGTCGGCTTCGAGATCGAGTGGGAAACAATCCGTTTCGACCTCACCCGACTCGGTCAGAACATCGTTTGCCGCATCCATGGGATCTGTCCCGCCTTCGCAGCCGCCAGTCCGTCGCAGACGATTCATCGGACCGTCATGGCAGTCACATAATATGTGCAGCGCCAAATACCAACGACTTTGATCAACAGATTTCGGCTAACCCCGGATATCCTCAATAGTTTAGAAACGGCCATCCGATCCTGAACTGGACCGAAAGGCTTGCCGGAACAAGCCTTAACGCGGCCGTTGCGATCAATTGGGCGCTTGCGCCGGAGCCGGGGCAGCAGGGGCCGGAGCCGGCGGCGTTGTATTGGGTGCGGGCGCTGGCGCCGCGCCGGGGGCTGCCGGAGCGGCGGTGGGCGCGGTTGGCGTCAGTTTCCCGTCCGAATCGCTGTCCGGCACGGCTTCATCGCCGGCGGTCGGCTTGGCTTTCTTGAGCTTGTTCAGCAGGCCTTCCGGATCGTCGGGCAGAAGCGCCATGAGCTGGTCGCCGGTCGAAACCAGCAGCGGCTTCGTCTTGGCGTCCCGCACCCAGCCCGGTTGCGCCTTCTCCGGCACCAGCCAGTTGAAGAAGGCGAAGGCGATGACACAAAGCAAAAGCCCGCGCGCCGCGCCGAAAACGAAGCCGAGCGAGCGGTCGAGCGGCCCGACTTTCGAATCGAGAATGGCGTCGGAGACTTTGACGGTGATGATCGAGACGACGATCAGCGTAGCGAAGAAGACGATTGCCGCCGCTGCCGCGAGCGCCACCGTGTCCTTGCTGATGTAGGGCTTTACGAAAGGCAGCACCAAGGGATGAAAATAGATCGCCGCGACGGCCGCCGCGCCCCAGGAGGCGATCGCCAGAACCTCGCGCGTGAACCCTCGGACCATGGCGAGAGCCGCTGAGATCAGAACAATGGCGATGACGCCGAGATCGAGATAGGAGGGCATTATGGCCTCATGCGCGTCGGGTTGGCCCCGCTTATAGCGAAGCGCTGGTCCCCAGTCACCCTGCGGTCGGTTCCTTGCGCCGCGCATTTTGCGCTTTTGGCGCTGCGATCAAGGCGACGAGGTCGGCGACATCGGCGCAGGTTTTCAACAGCATATTGTCGATCGCGCCGGTCTCTTGTGCGGGCGGCACCACGGCATGGGTAAAGCCAAGCTTCGCCGCCTCCTTCAGGCGCGTCGCAACGTGAGCGACCGGGCGAATCGCGCCTGAGAGGCCAATCTCGCCGAAGAAGACGCAATGCGGCGGCAGGCTCTGCCCGGTGAGCGAGGAAACAAGCGCCGCCGCGGCGGCGAGGTCGGCTGCGGGTTCGGCGATGCGCAGGCCGCCGGCGACATTGAGATAGACATCGTGCTGGCTGAGCCGAAGCCCCGCGCGGGCTTCGAGCACGGCGATAATCATGGCGAGCCGGTTTGGATCCCAGCCGACGACGGCGCGGCGCGGCATGCCCAAGGGACTCGGTGCGACCAGCGCCTGAATCTCGGTGAGCAACGGCCGCGTGCCTTCGAGCCCGGCGAAGACGGCATTGCCCGGCGAAGCCTCGGCGTGGCCCGAAATAAACAAGGCCGAAGGATTGATGACTTCGGCGAGACCGCGTCCGGTCATCTCGAAGACGCCGATCTCATGCGCCGCGCCGAATCTGTTCTTGAGCGCGCGCAGGATGCGGAAATCGCGTGCGCCTTCGCCCTCGAAGGAGATGACCGCGTCGACCATATGCTCGACGACGCGAGGCCCGGCGATCTGCCCGTCCTTGGTGACATGGCCGACGAGAATGACGGCGGCGCCTGTCGTCTTGGCGTAGCGGATCAGCGCCTGCGCCGCGCCGCGGACCTGCGTCACCGTGCCGGGGACGGAATCGACGACATCGGTCCACATGGTCTGAATCGAATCGATGACGAGCAGAGCGGGCGGGCGGCTGTGACGCAGCGTGACGACAATGTCCTCGACTTTCGTTTCGGCGGCGAAGGCGATCGGCGCCTGCGCGAGGCCGAGCCGCTCGGCGCGTAGCCGCACCTGATCGAGAGCCTCCTCGCCGGAGATGTAGACGACGCCCAGGCCCTGCTGCGCCAGCGCGCCGCAGACCTGGATGAGCAGGGTCGATTTGCCGATGCCCGGCTCGCCGCCCAGCAGCAGCACGGAGCCGGGGACGAAGCCACCGCCGGTCACGCGATCGAATTCGCTGATGCCGGTCGCGACGCGGGGCGCCGGTTCGCTCGCCCCGCCGAGGGGGAGGAGGGCGAAGACGCGGCCCTTGCCGCCGGTGAGCGCGGGCGGCGCGCCGGCGTTCGGTGCTTCCTCGATCATCGAATTCCAGGCGCCGCAGGAATCGCAGCGGCCCTGCCAGCGCGGCGCAATGGCGCCGCAGCTTTGACAGACGAAATTGGTTTTTGCTTTTGCCAATTTTGCTCCGATGACGCCGGCACTTGATGTCAGCGAACTCAAATCCGCGCCGGCAAATCCTCTTCGTGCGCGAGGTTGCCGAAGCGCGTCATCTCCGCCTCGAAGGCGAGTTCGACGGTGCCGGTCGGCCCGTGGCGCTGCTTGCCGATGATGATCTCGGCCTTGCCGAAGGCTTCCTCCATCTGCGCCTGCCAAGTCAAGAATTCTTCCGTGCCTTCGCGCGGCTGTTTATTCTTGAGATAATATTCCTCGCGATAGACGAACATCACCACGTCGGCGTCTTGTTCGATCGAACCCGATTCGCGCAGGTCCGAGAGTTGCGGCCGCTTGTCGTCGCGCGACTCGACCTGACGCGAAAGCTGCGACAAAGCCAGGATCGGCACGTTCAATTCCTTGGCGAGCGCCTTGAGCCCCGTCGTGATCTCGGTCACCTCCTGCACCCGGCTGTCGCTGCGCGTCTTCGAGGCCGAGAGCAATTGGATATAGTCGACGATGAGCAGGTCGAGTCCACGCTGGCGCTTCAGCCGCCGCGCGCGGGCGGCGAGCTGCGCGATGGAAATGCCGCCGGTCTGATCGATGAAGAAGGGCACGGACTGCATATCGCGTGCGGCCTGCGCGACGCGGTGGAACTCGGACTCGGAAATGTCGCCGCGGCGGATCTTGTGCGAGGGCACGGCCGCCTGCTCGGCGATGATACGTGTCGCCAATTGCTCGGCCGACATTTCGAGCGAGAAGAAGCCGACGATGCCGCCGTTCTTCGCCGCATGCGTGCCGTCCGGCCGCACCTCGAATTCATAGGCTTTCGCGACATTGAAGCCGATATTGGTGGCGAAGGCGGTTTTGCCCATGCCCGGACGACCGGCGATAATCACGAGGTCCGAGGCCTGCAGGCCGCCAAGCTTGTTGTCGAGCTCGTAGAAGCCGCTGGCGAGGCCCGAGAGCCGCCCGTCGCGCTCCCAGGCTTTGGCGGCCATATCCACGGCGATCGCCAAAGTGTCGGAAAACCGCTGGAAGCCGCCGTCGTAGCGGCCGGCCTCGGCGATCGAATAGAGCTTGCGTTCGGCGTCCTCGATCTGCGTGCGTGGCGAACTGCTGACCGGCGCGTCGAAGGCGCCATTGACCATATCCTCGCCGATGACGATGAGCTCGCGCCGCACTGCGAGATCGTGGATCATCCGGCCGTAATCGGCGGCGTTGATGATCGTCGTCGCCTCGGCCGCGAGCCGCGCCAGATATTGCGAGATGGTGATTTCGCCGAGACTGTGCTCGCCGAGGAAGGTCTTCAGCGTGATCGGCGTCGCCAGCTTGCCCTCGCGGATGAGGCGGCTGGCGACATCGTAGATGCGCCGGTGCAATTCGTCGGAAAAATCCTCGACCTTGAGGAAGTCCGACACCCGGTCGAAGGCGTCGTTGTTGACCAGGATCGCGCCGAGCAGCGCCTGCTCCGCCTCGATATTGTGCGGCGGCACGCGATAGGCGGGCTCGCTGGGCTGCGCGGTGCGAACGGTGACTGGAAAGGTCGTGGCGGCCATGACGTCTGCGGCGAATCACTTGCCCGAGAAAACCGGAGGACGCTCGTTCTCGCACGCGGTTTCGTCGGATTGGAATCAAATTCGCCGGGGCGCCGGACCCGTACCGCAATCCACAAAGCGAAAAGATTTTTGCGCTGTGTGCTGCCTAGCTCTGGACAGTCGCAATCTTGTCGATCCGCCCTCCGGGCGGCCGTCGGTTAGGCGACATTGCGAGCCGCGACGCGGCTCGCAATGATAGGGGGCTTAGCCTTCTTCGCCGTTGGCCTCGGCAAGCGCCGCGCCGACTTCGAGGCCGAGTTCCTGGATCGTGGCCTCCTCGACGACGTTGACCGCCTCGCCCTTGGCCTGACGCTCGGCCTCCTGGGGCGAACGCGCGACGTTGATCACGATCTTCGTCTCGATTTCCGGATGCAGGTGCACTGCAATGTCGTGCAGGCCGAGCGTCTTGATCGGCGCCAGGAGCACGATCTGGTCGCGGGCGACCTTGAAGCCGCCGGCGCTCACCGCCTCGGCAATGTCACGCGCCGAGACCGAGCCGTAGAGCTGGCCGGTTTCGCCCGCCTGCCGGATGATGACGAAGCTCTGACCCTCGAGCTTCTCGGCGACGGCGCTCGCCTCGCTCTTGAGCTGCAGGTTGTGGGCTTCGAGCTCGACCTTCTGGTCCTGGAAGCGCTTCTTGTTGGCTTCGGTCGCGCGCAGGGCTTTGCCAGTCGGCAGCAGGAAATTGCGCGCGTAGCCGTTCTTGACACGAACCGTGTCGCCCATCTGGCCGAGCTTGACGACGCGTTGGAGGAGAATGACGTCCATGAGATCGTTCCTTCAGTTCAGTTCATTGCGGGGAACGGCGGCCGCTTCTTTGCGGTCGCGCAGGGAAAAGCCAGCTTCGATCAAGCCGAGCAGGGTGAAGGGCGCCAGCGACCAGGGCAGCAGCGGCACCATGACGAGATAGACGACGAAAAGCAGATTGTTGCGCAGCCGCAGGCCCTGCGTCACGACATGGATGACGGCGAGCCCTTGCAGCGCGAAAGCGGCGCCGAGCACGCTCGCCGCCAGGCTGGCGAGAAGACCGGCCGGGCCGCCAAGGAAGATGAGGCCGACGGCGGCGAAAAAGACCAGCGCGAGCAGGCGCGGCACGCGGAACTCGCGGGCGATGTTCGGCCAGGGCACTTGCAGGCGCTGCGAAATCTGGACGATGCGCCCGGCCAGCCACAGGTCGATGAGAAAGACGACAAAGATGACGCCGGCGGCAACGGCGGGCAACGCCTTGGCCATGAAGCGCGCGATGGCGTCGATCTCGTTGCGGCGCAGCAGATCGGCGCCGGCCTCCTGTTTCATCACCGGCGTGATGTTGGTGGCGATCTTGTCGATCAGCGCGGCAAAATTCTCATGCTCGAGTACGAGCGTCGCAAGCACGCCCGCGACGATGAGAAAGGCGAAGATGGCGGTGGTGACGATGACAAGGCTGAGGCGCGAGCCGTCCTTGTCGCTTTTGGCCGGCGCGAAAGCGGCAAAGGGCAGAATCGGCACGCTGGGTGAGAGGCTCGCAAGCCGCGCCAGCCACCAGGAGGGCAGGCCCTCGCAGAGCACGAAGACGCCGCCGTTGAAGGCGGCGTTCAGGAAGGCGGCGGGGCTCAAATCCTGCGGGCTGGCGGCGACCAGCAAAGCCACGAGCGTAATGAACGCCGCGAGCACCGCGCCGAGCCCGGTGATATGGCCGAAGCCGATGGTCGCGATCATCAGCGGCAGCGGCGAAAGATAGGCAAGCATCAGCGCCGGCACCGACCCCTGGAAGGCCGCCAGCAAAAGCAACGTCGCGGCGAGGCCGCTACCGAAAGCGACCGCACCGCGATTGTCGGAGGTCTGTGCCTGCTTCTTTGCCATCGTCGAGCTGTCCCGCCTTGCGCGGTTAGGGATTTTCGTCCCAGCCGAGCCGCCGGGCTGGGCCGGCGGCTTTATGCGTCGAGTATCAGAGTGTTTTCGAGCGAAGAAAACACGTCAAAATGAAGATCCTAGCGGATCACGTAAGGCAGCAATCCAAGGAAGCGGGACCGCTTGATCGCCTTCGCCAGCTCACGCTGCTTTTTGGCCGAGACGGCGGTGATGCGCGAGGGCACGATCTTGCCGCGCTCGGAAATGTAGCGCGAGAGCAGCCGCGTATCCTTGTAATCGATCTTCGGCGCGTTCGGGCCGGAGAAAGGGCAGGTCTTGCGGCGGCGGAAGAAGGGGCGCCGGGCGGGCGTTGCAGCGGTTGTCGACATCACAAACCTCCTTCTTCGACGGCGGCGTCATCGCGCGGGCGGCGCGGGCCACGGTCGGGACGGGGGCCGCCACGGCCGCCGCGGTCACCACGATCGCCACGATCATCGTCGTCGCGCTTGCGCAGCATGGCCGAGGGGCCAGCTTCCAGTTCCTCGACGCGGACGGTCAGGAAGCGCAGGATGTCCTCATTGAGACCTTCCTGCCGCTCAAGCTCGTTCAGCGCGGCGGAAGGCGCATCGATGTTGAGCAGGGTGAAATGCGCCTTGCGGTTCTTCTTGATGCGATAGGCGACGGACTTGACGCCCCAATATTCGGTCTTCTCGACCTTGCCGCCCAGCGTCTCGATGACGCCTTTGAATTGCTCGGCGAGAGCCTCCACCTGCTGGGCGGAGACGTCCTGGCGAGCAAGAAAAACATGCTCGTAGAGAGCCATGATCTTGCCTTTCCTGTTTGCGCGGCCGGCGCAGAGCCCTTCGAGCCCCGGAAAGGCTCGAATGAACGAAGGCGGAGACACGGGAAGATGAATTTTGGAAAATTCCGCGTATCGTTTTTTCGCATCTTCTTGGTCCAAAAAGCCTTGCAGCTTTCTGGGACGATGCGCGATACGCCTTCCGTACAGCCCCCGGCCGAAGCCGCTGGCCGCGAGCCCTCGGCTCGCGGGAAGGGCGCTTTATACGCATATCGGCGGCGAAATCAAGGAAAGTTGCGCCCCTGTTGCCCCGGGAGCCTAGGTTCTCACCCGCGCCGGCGGTATCATCAGCGCATGGCAATTTCGATTGACCGAATCCGCGGCGCGCTCCCGGGCCTGGCGATGGTCGTCGCCTTTGGCAGCCTGACGGGAGGCCCGGCATGGGCGCAGAGCCAGAATGGCTATGGCTTGAACGATCTCAAGCCGTACGCCGGGACGCTGGACGCGCCCGCGCAAGCGTCCAAAGCACCGAGTTCCGCCGCGACCGCCGCTTCCCGGGATAAACCGCCGCCGGGCAGCGCCCCGATCGTCAGCCTGCACATGTTCGGCGGCGCTTTTGTCAATAGCCGAATCGGGCGGTAGCAGACGGCGCGGGCGCCGCCTGCCCAAAGCGCCGATTCTTACATGGCGCTGGCTTTGTTGTGCTTGCAGGCCGAGCGGAATTTCTTGCGCGCCTTGCCGTGCAGACCCTTGGCATCGGCTTCCTTGGAACATTCGATCGACTTGGCCGAATGGGTGACGGCAGGCTTGGCTGCGGGCGCCGTCGTGGTGCTCTGCGCCAGAACCGGCGACACGCCGAAGCCGGCGAGGGCAGCGACAAGCGCGAACGTCGAAAGTTTTTTCATCAAGACCTCCTCAAAGAGTGGCGAATTCCCGCCACGAAACCAGGAGGCGGACATTCTTCCCCGCCAGATGAACGTCTGGTGAAATTTCCACCCCTGCGCGGCAATACTTTCAGGAGGCCGCAACGCCTGTGCTCAAAGGCACGGCCCCCATTCGCCGGTTTCGCGAATGCGCCAGGATTTCAATCCTGCCTTGGCGACGACCGTGCGTCCGGTCTTGGCGATAGCGACGAGATGCTTGAAGACGAGCGGATTGCGCCAGGCGAAGGGCTTATCCGGATCGCAGACGGCGCGATATTCGTCGGTGTCGTCATCTTCCATGAGAATCGTCCCGACGCGGTCCGGCCGCAATTGCGGGCTCAGGCCGCGGTCGCTCTTCCACAAGCAGATGTAATCGCGGCAGACATCCGGCCGCGAATTGTAGATGGCACAGCCGGAACCGGCGACGCAGTTCGGGCACAAAGGTCCAGCCGGTTTATTCAGTTCTTCTATATCGAGCACTTTGCAGCACATATTGCAGGCGCCGCAGGCTTTACCGGGTATGTCCATATTCAGTTTTTGCTCCGCTTGCCGCGGGATTTGCAAGCTTTCGCATCTTGCCGCGCCGCAGCGGCGAGGCAAATGAAATTCCGCGCGGAAGGCCGCCATCACCAGGAAAACTTGACACGGCGGAGCGTCGGTGCCAGTCGCACGCCGGATAAGGCGCGGACAGGTAGCATGGCGAAAGCATTTGTATTTCCGGGGCAGGGGTCTCAGGCCGTCGGCATGGGCAAAGCTCTGGCCGAGGCTTTCGCGCCGGCTCGCGCGGTCTTTGCCGAAGTCGACGACGCGCTGCACCAGAAGCTCTCGACGCTGATGTTCGAGGGGCCGGAAGCGGAACTGACTTTGACCGCCAATGCGCAGCCGGCACTCATGGCGACGAGCCTCGCAGTCGTCCGGGTGCTGGAAGCGGAAGCGGGTCTTGATCTTTCCCGGGATGCGGCCTTCGTTGCCGGTCATTCGCTCGGCGAATATTCGGCGCTCGCTGCGGCCGGAGCCTTCTCGATTGCGGATGCAGCCAGGCTGCTGCGCAAACGCGGCACGGCGATGCAGCAGGCTGTGCCGGTCGGAGCCGGGGCGATGGCGGCGCTGATCGGGCTCGATCTCGAAGGCGCCCGCGCCGTGGCGGATGAGGCGCAGCGCCAATCGGGCGAGGTTTGCGCCGTCGCCAATGACAATGGCGGCGGCCAGGTCGTGATTTCCGGCGCGAAAGCCGCGGTCGATGCGGCGATCGAGATCGCCAAGACCAAAGGCGTGCGCCGGGCTGTGCCGCTCGCCGTCTCCGCGCCGTTTCATTGCCCTTTGATGCAGCCCGCCGCGGAGGCGATGGCGGCGGCGCTGGCGGAGGTTGAGATCAAGCGGCCGAAAGTGCCGCTTGTCGCCAATGTGCTTGCCGCGCCGGTCGTGGAGCCGCAGGAGATCCGCTGCCGGCTTGTCGAACAGGTGACGGGCACCGTGCGCTGGCGCGAGAGCGTCATCTATATGGCGCAGCATGGGGCGACGATCTTCGTCGAACTCGGGTCCGGCAAGGTGTTGACCGGGCTGCTGAAGCGCATTGTCGCCGAGGCGGAAGGAATTGCCGTCGGTACGCCGGACGAGATTTCCGCCTACCAATCCATTTTGGCGCAGAAAGTTTGAGGACCGCCCATGTTTGATCTTTCCGGCCGCACGGCTCTCGTGACCGGCGCCAGCGGCGGCCTCGGCTCGGCGATCGCGCGTGCGCTGCACCAGCAGGGCGCAACCGTGACGCTTTCCGGCACCCGCAAGGAGGCGCTCGATGCCCTGGCCGCCGAACTCAAGGAGCGCGTTCACGTCGAGTCGAGCGACCTTTCCGATCCCGAAGCCGTCGAGAAACTGGTGCCGGCAGCCGAGGCGGCGATGGGGCATCTGGACATTCTCATCAACAATGCCGGTCTGACCCGCGACGGGCTGATCTTGCGCATGAAGGACGCCGATTGGGACCTTGTTCTGGCGGTCAATCTCACCGCATCGTTCCGCCTTGCCCGCGCCGCGCTGAAATCGATGGTGAAGCGCCGTTTCGGCCGCGTCATCAGCATCACGTCGGTCGTCGGCGTGACGGGCAATCCCGGCCAGTCGAATTATGCCGCCTCGAAGGCCGGGATCATCGGCCTCTCGAAGAGCCTCGCCCGCGAGGTCGCGGCCCGCAATATCACCGTCAACTGTGTCGCGCCGGGGTTTATCGAAAGCCCGATGACCGATGTGCTGACCGAGGCGCAGAAGGCCGCGATTCTGTCCGGCGTGCCAATGGGCCGTCTCGGCGCGGCCTCGGAAATCGCCGCGGCGGTCGTCTATCTGGCCAGTTCCGAGGCCGCCTATGTCACCGGAGAAACCCTTCATGTGAACGGCGGAATGGCAATGAATTGAGGGTGTTAAAGCGCTCGGATGGCTTTGCCGGACGGCTCTCGCCAACCCAGATGAAGTATGTTACCAACTTCTTACTCGCAGGTCGTTAAGCCGCTTCCTGCGCCGGACCCCGGAGAGCTCATTCGCGTTTGAATGCGTGGAGTCCGCCGGGGGATTTCCCAAGGAATGTAGTCAGGCGACGAAGGCATTAGCTTTCGGGGGGCTTGATTTCGGACGTACTTTTGATAACGGCTGGCACCAGTTTTAAAAATAAGGACGAAGGATCAAACATGAGTGATGTCGCCGAGCGCGTGAAGAAAATTGTTATCGAGCATCTCGGCGTCGACGCCGACAAGGTCACTGACGACGCGAACTTTATCGAAGACCTCGGGGCTGACTCGCTCGATACGGTTGAACTCGTGATGGCCTTCGAAGAAGAGTTTGGCGTCGAGATCCCGGACGATGCGGCCGAGTCGATCGTCACTGTGGGCGATGCGGTCCGCTTCCTGGACAAGGCCACGGCGGCAAGCTGATCCGCTCTCCGGTGCCGGCTGCGGCGGATTTTCGCGCTGCCGCCCGGCGCCTTCATACAGCATCAACTTTCCCCAGTTTTCTCGCGTCGATTTTGCGGTTTGCAAACACGGCGCGGCAATGAAATAGAAACCACGCGGGTTGCGAAGCCCGTCAGGAGTGGACGATCTGCGATGCGCAGGGTGGTGATTACCGGTCTCGGCGTGGTTTCGCCGCTTGCCTGCGGTGTCGAGGCGACGTGGCAGCGTCTTATCGCCAGCCAGAGTGGCGCCGGCCTGATCCAGGGGTTTGAAACCTCCGATCTCGCCTGCAAGATCGCCATGCAGGTGCCGCGCGGCGATGGCAGCGATGCGACCTTCAATCCCGACCAGTGGATGGACCCGAAGGATCAGCGCAAGGTCGACGATTACATCATCTACGGCGTCGCCGCCGCCACGCAGGCGCTGGCGGACGCGGGCTGGAAGCCGGAGACCGAGGAAGATCGTGAGCGCACCGGCGTGCTCATCGGCTCCGGTATCGGCGGCCTCGGCGGTATCGCCGAGACGGCCATCACCCTGCTTCAGAAGGGCCCGCGCCGCGTCTCCCCGTTCTTCATCTCCGGCCGTCTGATCAATCTCGTCAGTGGCTATGTCTCGATCATGCACGGCCTGAAGGGGCCGAACCATGCAGTCGTGACCGCCTGTTCGACGGGCGCACATGCAATTGGCGATGCGGCACGGCTCATCGCGCTTGGCGATGCCGACGTCATGGTCGCGGGCGGCGCGGAATCGGCGATCAATCGGATCGGCATCGCCGGCTTTGCCGCATGCAAGGCGCTCTCGACGAATTTCAACGACCGGCCGAAGCAGGCCTCGCGCCCCTATGACCGCGATCGCGACGGCTTCGTCATGGGCGACGGCGCCGGCTGCGTCGTGCTCGAAAGCTACGATGGCGCCAAGGCGCGCGGCGCCAAAATCTACGCCGAGGTCGTTGGCTATGGTCTTTCCGGCGACGCCTATCATATCACCGCGCCAGATCCGACCGGCAACGGCGCGCTGCGCTCAATGCGCGCCGCGGTGAAGCGCGCGGGGATCACAGCGCATGACATCGATTACATCAACGCGCACGGCACCTCGACGCCGCTGGGCGACGAAGCGGAACTCACCGCCGTTCATGGCTTGCTGGATACGACCAACGGCACCAACGCCCTGTCGATGTCATCGACCAAATCAGCGATCGGGCATCTGCTCGGCGCGGCGGGCGCGGTCGAGGCGATTTTCTGCGTCCTGGCGATTCGCGACCAGATCGTTCCGCCGACGTTGAACCTCGACAATCCGTCGGTGACGACGACGATCGATCTCGTGCCGCACAAGGCACGCAAGCGCGAGGTCGAATTCGCCTTGTCGAATTCCTTCGGCTTCGGTGGCACCAACGCGAGCCTGATTCTCAAGGCCGTCGCCTAGGCGCGACGGCTTTATCCGGCTGGAAAACGCGCTAAGGCCAAGCCGTATTTCCTCCGCAAATAGCTGCTCTTATTTGTAACATTCTCGTGACCTTGGCTGCGGCGGCGCCGGTTTGGTGCGGTGCGCGGATTTCGTGTAAGACACGTCTGTCGGCTGGATGGACAGGTACATGGCAAGCTCGCCACCAAAGGATGAAAGCGTTTTGGCGCGGCAGCGCGCCGATGACGGCGGGCAGCCGGCGCGTTTCTTTGGCCGCCGCCCGAAGTTGCAGAGCCCGAACGAGGCTTTACAGCCGGATATGCCGCCGCCGCCGCCGACTCCGCACAAGCGCCGGCCGACTCTGTCCGCGCTGTCGGGTTTCCTGTCGTTCCTCCTGCTCGTCGCTTTTGCCGGCCTTTTCGGCGTCGTTTGGGGTGCACACCGTCTCCAGCAGCCGGGGCCGCTGCAGGCCGACAAAATATTCTACATCGCGCCGGGCACGGAGGTCGCCGATATCGTCGGCCAGCTCCAGGACGAAGGGATCATCGACAGTCCGCTGATCTTCAATATCGCGCTGCTTGTCGAAGGCGATCGCTCGCGGGTGAAGGCCGGCGAATATCTGATCCATCAAAACGCCAGCATGAGCGAAGTCATGGACACGCTCGTCTCCGGCCGTCAGATTCTTCATTCGGTGACGATTCCGGAGGGGCTGACCAGCGATCAGGTTGTCAGCCGTCTGCGCGGCAATGATGTCCTGATGGGTGACATTCGCGAAACGCCGCCCGAGGGAAGCCTTCTGCCCGAGACTTACAAGGTTCCACGCGGCATGCCGCGCGCCGATCTCATTCGCCGGATGCAGGAGGACGACCACCGCTTGGTCGCGCAGATCTGGGCGCATCGCGCGCCCGATCTTCTGCTGAACTCGCCCTATGAACTCGTGACGCTCGCCTCGATCGTCGAGAAAGAAACCGGCAAGGCGGATGAGCGGCCGCATGTCGCTTCGGTCTTCCTCAACCGGCTGCGCAAGCATATGCGCCTGCAATCCGATCCCACGATCGTCTACGGCATCATGGAGGGCAGGGGCTCACTCGGCCGGCCGTTGACCCGCGCCGATGTCGAGAAGCCTTCGCCCTATAACACCTATGTCATCGAGGGCCTGCCGCCGGGGCCGATCGCCAATCCGGGCCGCGCCGCTCTCGAAGCCGTCGCCAATCCGTCGCGCACGTCCGATCTTTATTTCGTTGCCGATGGCACGGGCGGGCATGTCTTTTCCGGGACGCTTGAAGAGCATCAGCGCAATGTCGCGCACTGGCGCCAAATCGAGAAAGACGCCAAGGACAAGGCGGGTTCGGAGATCGACAAATATGTCCCGCAGGGACCCGCCGGGCATGATCAGCACAGCGACAATGATTCCTCGGTCTTCGGCGCTTTGCCGGCGAGCTTCAGCGCGGCGGGTGGCGGCGTAAGCTCCTACGCGCCGAGCCTCGGGGTCGGCGCAGCAGCGGCGGCGATCGCGCAGGTCGAGCCGGCCATGCCGCAGGTGGTTCGGGCCCAACCGGCCGTGACGGACCCCGCGGCCGAGATCGCCGATGCATCTGCTCCGCCCGCGCCGGCACAATCCGCGCCAGCTGGCGCCCGCGTCCAAACCGCCGCATCGTCCTACGGGGGCCCCAGCCTCGACGATCTCGGCATAACCGTCCGCGGCATCGATCAGCCGACCTCGACCCGCAAGCTGCTGGACGGGCCGGTCGATAGCTCGGCCTCCGTCGCGCCCGCCGATCCGAAGGCTTTCGCCGCCGCCGCTGCGCTTGGCGCCGCGGCGCCGAACGGGCGCCAACCTCCGGCGCATCCGAAGATCATCGATGCTTCGGAGGGCACGCCGCTCGACCCTTTGCGTAATACGACTTACGATCTGAATTACGCGAAGACGGTGCCGCCGCCTTCGGACTTCAAGTGATCTCGGGACAATAAGGCTCAATTGACTATCGCCAGCATGACCGGCTTCGCGCGGGTCTCCGGCGCCACGGCGAATTTCCGCTGGGCCTGGGAAGTGAAATCGGTCAACGCCAAAGGGCTCGACCTGCGCCTGCGGCTCCCGTCAGGGTTTGATGCGATCGAAGCGGAGGCGCGCGCTAGCCTGGGCAAGAAGCTTACGCGCGGCACCTGCTACGCGACCTTGTCGGCACAGCGCGAAGCCGTGACTCCCGAGGTCTATCTCAACGAGGGGCTGCTGCGCCGGCTGGCCGAAGCGATCTCGCATGTCGGCACTAACGACACCTTGCGCCCGGCCTCTATTGACGGCCTGCTCGGCGTGCGGGGCGTCATCGAAATCCGCGACGCGGGCGATGAGGAATCCGATTTGCTGGCGGTACAGCGGGCTGCGCTCGAAGGTCTCGGTGAGACGGTTACCGCGCTCGCCGCGATGCGCGAGCAGGAGGGCGCCGCCCTGGCGCTGATCCTGACGCAGCGCCTCGACCGGCTCACGACGCTGCGCCAGGCAGCGGAGGATTGTCCAGCGCGCAAGCCCGAGGCGGTTCGTGCCAAGCTCGCCGAATCGGTCGCGCTGCTGGCCGGGCAGAATAAATTTGACGAGACGCGGCTCTATCAGGAGGCGCTGCTGCTTGCCGCCAAAGCCGACGTGCGCGAAGAACTCGACCGGCTCGAAACCCATATCGCGGCGGCCAATGAGCTTTTGCAGAAGGGCGGCCCGATCGGCCGGCGGCTCGATTTTCTCGCCCAGGAGCTGGGGCGCGAGGCAAATACGCTCTGCGCGAAATCGAATGATGCGAGCCTGACGGCGATCGGACTTGAATTGCGCGTCGAGATCGAGCAATTCCGCGAGCAGGTTCAAAACATCGAATAGGGGTTTGCGTGGCCCTTGCAGCGCATAATGATACGGACGGCGGCGGCCTGAAGCGGCGCGGCCTCATGCTTATCCTGTCGTCGCCCTCCGGCGCGGGCAAGACGAGCTTGACGCGGATGCTGCTGCAAAGACCCGAGCTTGATCTGACTCTGTCGATCTCGGTCACGACGCGTCCGCGCCGGTCGAGCGAGGTCGAGGGCATCCATTACGAGTTCATCACCCACAAAAGGTTCGAGCAGCTGCGCGACGAGGGCGAGTTGCTGGAATGGGCGGAGGTCCACGGCAATTGCTACGGCACGCCGCGCGAGCCGGTCGAGCGCGCTCTAGCGCAAGGCCGCGACGTTCTCTTCGACATCGATTATCAGGGCACGCAGCAGGTGAAGGCCAAAGCGGGCGAGGATGTCGTCACCATCTTCATCCTGCCGCCCTCGATGAAGGAGCTGAAGTCGCGGCTCGAACGCCGCGCCGAGGATTCCGGCGAGGCCATCGCGTCGCGGCTTGCCAATGCCGCCAATGAAATCCGCCGCTGGAGGCTCTATGATTACGTGCTCATCAATGACGATCTGCAGAAGACATTCAGGGAACTTGTCGCGATCCTGACCGCCGAGCGTAGCCGTGCCGTGCGGCAGACGCCGGGGATCGAGGCCTTCGTCGAGACGCTGCTCAGCGAGAAATAACGCCGCCGCTCCGCTCGGCCTTCAGCGCATTCGCAAGCGCCACGAACCCTGCAACCTCGATTTCCTCCGCGCGCCGGGTCGGTTCGATTCCGGTGGCTGCAAGCAAAGCGAGCGGATCGACGCCAAGGCTCTTCAGGCTCTGCCGCAACATCTTGCGCCTCTGGCCGAAGGCGGCCTGCGTCACCGCCGCGAGCAATCGGACATCGCAGGCAAGCGGCGCGGCGCGCGGCACAAGCTCGATGACGGAGGATGTCACTTTCGGCGGCGGCGTGAAGGCGGCAGGAGAAACGTCGAAGAGGATGCGCGTCGTGCAGCGCCAATTGGCGAGCACGGCAAGCCGGCCGTAATCGGCGCGCTCCTTCGGCGTCGCGACGATACGCTCGGCGACTTCCTTCTGGAACATCAGCACGAAGCGGTCGAAGACCGGCGGCCAGGCTGGAGCTTCGAGCCAGCCCGTCAGCAGCGCCGTCGCGATATTATAGGGCAGGTTGGCGCAAATGCGCGCCGGGCGGTTCGCGCCGACGAGCGCGGCGAGATCGGTCGCGAGCGCGTCGGCTTCGATAACCTCAAGACGGTCCGGATAATACGCGGCGATTTCGGCGAGCGCCGGCAGGCAGCGCGGGTCGCGCTCGACGGCGATGACGCGGCGCGCGCCTTCCGCCAGCAGCGCCCGCGTGAGGCCGCCGGGGCCGGGGCCGATCTCGACGATCGTGGCTTCTTCCAATGGCCCCGCCGCGCGGGCGATGCGCGCGGTAAGATTGAGATCGAAGAGAAAGTTCTGGCCGAGGCTTTTCTGGGCAGCGAGCCCGTGCGCGGTGACCACCTCGCGCAGCGGCGGCAGAGCGTCTTTCACGCTTGCGCCTTCGCGAGTTTGGCGGAAAGGCGCAGCGCGGCGATGAGACTCGCCGGATCGGCCGTGCCCGCGGCGGCAATGTCGAAGGCCGTGCCGTGATCGGGCGAGGTGCGCACGAACGGCAGGCCGAGCGTCACATTGACCGCACTGTCGAAGGCGAGCGTCTTGATCGGGATCAGCGCCTGATCGTGGTACATGCAGATCGCGACATCGTATTTTTCGCGCGCGGAGGCATGGAACAAGGTGTCGGCCGGGTAGGGGCCGCGCGCGTCGATGCCGGCCTCGCGCAGCGCCGCGACCGCCGGAGCGATGATCTCGATTTCCTCGCGTCCCATATGCCCGGCTTCGCCCGCGTGCGGATTGAGCCCGCTGAAGACGATCCGCGGCGCCGCGAGGCCGAAGCGGCGCTTGAAATCGGCATTGACGATTTCGCCGGTCGCGATCAGCAGTTCGCGGGTGATGAGGCGCGGGACTTGCGCCAGCGGCACATGGATCGTCGCCGGCACGACTGCCAGCGTCGGCGACCAGAGCAGCATCACCGGCCGCGCCTTTTGGCCATAGAAGCGCGCCGCCAATTCGCCGAGGAATTCGGTGTGGCCGGGGTGGGCGAAGCCCGCCCGCTGCAAGACTTCCTTGGCGATGGGATTGGTGACGAGCGCGTCGGCCGCGCCGCTGTGGACCAGCTCGACTGCCATTTCGATCGATGCGACGGTCGCCGCGGCATCGGCGGTATCGGGCGCGCCGAGGGCTCCTGCGACTTTGCCCCGCAGCCCGATAACAGGCAGGGCGCGTGGAAAAAGCGCCAGCGCCTCGGCGGGGTCTGCCACCTCGACGGGGACATTCAAGCCGAAGCGCCGCGCAACGTCCGCGAGATGATCGGCCTCAGCGATGATGAAAAAGGCGGGCGCCGTGGCGTCCGCGTGCAAGGCCGCCCAGGCCTTCAGCGCCAGTTCCGGGCCGATGCCGGACGGATCGCCGCGCGTCAGCGCCACAAGGCCGCGCGGCGCCGACATCAGTGCTTGACGATGACGGCGTAGGAGCGCAGTTCGGCAAGCCGGCGGTCGGCGTCCGCGCGCATTTGCGCGCCCAGCAGCCGTTCGGAAATCGCCTTGCGCACGGCGGTGTCGTCGGTCGATATGCCCTTGCTGCAGACGGCGATCATCTCGATGCCTTCGGCGGTGCGTTCGGGCGGCGTGAGATGTCCGGTCGGGGTCTTGTCCAGCAATTGTTTGAGCGCATCGCCGATTTGGAGCGAATTGCGCGTCATTTCGTCCTTCACCGCGACATCGTCCATCCCGCGTGCCAGTGGCACGCCGTCGGCGCAGTTGGTAAAGCGCGTGCGCAATTGTTCGGCGGCTTTGACGCGGGCTTGCGTCTCGGCGAAGATATTGCCGCCATGCAGGGTGAAGATGACCTGCCGCAGCTTGTAATCGATCCCGGCCGCGGATTTGCCGCCGTCCTTGGCGAGTTCGGCGCGGATGGCGCCCTCGCTCGCGTCGACGCCCTTGTTATAGGCCTGCACAAGCAGGTTGAACTCGAAGTCGGCGCTGAAATGATCCTTGATATGCTGTTCCGAAATGCCGGCCCGCTGCGTTGCGCCCAGCAGCGCTGCGGCCGAGGTTCCGAGTTGATTGGCTTCCACGGCGATCTGCTGGCCGATTTCGGAATCCGAGACCGAGATCTTGAATTTCGAGGTCTCTCCAAGCTTGAGCGCATCGTCGATCATGCTGTTGAGAGCGTCGTCGTAAGTTGCGGGCTTGTGCATTACGCGCAGCAGCTTCTCGCGTTCCGCGACATCCCAACTGGTGATCGGCGCGCCATTGACCGTTGCGATGATTTCCTGCGCATGCGCGCGCTGCGGCGCGAAGAGAAACGTTCCCGCGACAAGCAGCCAAAAAGCGGCGGCTGCGGTGAGCGATACGTTCAGTCCATGTTTGTTCAAGCTGAAGCAACCCAACATCGGGGCCTTTCTCCCAATTCTTCGATCCCCGTCGAAAATTCCACGAATCGTATCTAGAGCAATGCAAAACGGCAATTATCTGTCGAGCGACTGGGCACCATTGGCGTAGGAGGTCTGGCTGTAGCGCGCATCGCCAAGCGAGCGCAATTGCAACTGGACCAGGAAGGTCTGGTTATGGACGATCGTTCCGGTGCCGATGTCTTGATAGACCGAGCTGTAGTTGACGAGCAGGGAGGTACATTCGTCGTGGTAGCCGGCGCCGATGCCTTCGGAGGCCACGGCCCAGGGCCCGACATTGTTGTTGCCCGTCAACGAAGGGGGATAATACTGCCGGCTCATGTCGAAGGTGATATTGCCCTGGACGAAATAGTGCGGCGTGATCTGATAGCGTGAATTGAGGCTCAGCCCCTCGCGCGGCACGTAATAGCCGAGGACCGGCTGAACGGCGTAATTGGCGAAGTCGACGCCGCCCGTCCACGCGCCGAGGTTGAAGTCCGAGGCGATATCGAGCCGGTCGGGCTGGAAGGTCTGGGTATTGAAGAGCCCCTTGGCGGTGAAATCCATGAACGGAAGCGGCGCGACGGTCAGAGCGCCGACATAGTCCGAGGCGCGCGTCTCGAGCCCTGAGGCGAGACCGTTGTTGACCGCGCTTGGCTGATCGAAGCCGTTCGTGCCGGCGACCTGGTAAGACTGGCCGGCGATGAAATTGACATAGCCGCCGTTCTTCAAATTGAACGTCGCCTGGCCGCCGTAATTGGCGCGTGTGCCGGTCTCGAACTGGTCGTAACCGGAATATTTGTTCCAGGCGAACAGATTGGTTTCATCGAACACGAGACTCTGGGAGTCCATGTTCACAAGCGAATTCGATCCGACCAGATTGTTCGGCCGGACGATGATCTGCCCGATCGGCTCGACCACGGCGGAGCCGAAGCTCGTATTGACGAAGATCGGATAGCGATATTCGAGGCCGGCGCCGGGCATGACATAACCCTGGACGCCGCTGACCTGGCCGACGAAATTCGTCTGGTCGCTGTTGAAATACGTATAGTTCGCGCCATTGCCCGGATTGCTGACCTCATAATTGTCGTTCGTATTGAGGTCGAGCCATTCGCCATTGAGGCGCGCGAAGACGAACGGCGTCCAGACTTCGCCGATCGGATCGACGAATTTGCGCTGCCAGGAAAGGTCGGCCGTGGTGCGCGTCTGCGTGCCGCCGATGCCGCGCAGGAGGCAGTCGCCTGCCTTCGTGCCCGGGACATAATGGGGCATATTGTTCAGCGTGCAGGCTTCATAGAGCCCGACCGCCGGATCGAACAATTGCGTCGCCGGGTCAAACCCCTCTCCGGCGACGGGCGAATAGCTCGCGATTTGCTGGGAGACCGAGGTGAGATTGAAATCGGCCACGACCTCGCCGCCGATGCCGGCGGTCTTTTTCGGATCAAGCCCGAAAAGATGGTTGTAGTCGAGCACCAGCGCGTTGGGCTGCGTTTGCTGGATGTCGCGCGAGGTCAGCCCCTCGAAGTGAAAGCCGCGCAGATCGAAATAGCTGTCATTGCCCTGACCGGTCAGGTAGGCGTCGGACACCGTTTCCGTATAGTACTGCGAGGCGCTCGACTGGTTGGCGAAGGCGTAATCCCAGAAATACCATTTGTCGCTGAGCGCGGTGATGTTCCAGCCGTATTTCCAATACTTGTCGATCAGGAACTCGCCGCGGGTCTCGAGCGAACCGCGGAACGAATGGCCTGCCGCGCCCCAGGGCGATTCCGGAAACAGGTTCGGATTGGTCTGAAAGATGCCGTTGGCGCGAATGAAGTAACTGCCGCTGGCGAGGCGGTGGCGCCATTCGAAATCGTTGTAGAAGCCTTCGTTCACAAAATAGGTCGGCGTCCAGGTCAGATCATAGTTCGGCGCGATGGCCCAGAAGACCGGCACCTGCACGCCGAAACCGAGGATCGAACTGCTGATCGTCTGTGGCGACAGGATGCCCGATTTGCGCTTCACGGTTGGGTCCGGCGAGGAGAAGACCGGCACATAGGCAACCGGGACGCCCAGGAACTCCAGCCAGGCGTCGGTGTAATAGATCATGTGCTCGTCGTTGTTGTGGACGATGCGCTTGGCGCGCACCCGCCACAACGGCGGCTTCGTCGGATTGTCGGCGCAGGTCGCGCAGGCGGTATAGGTGCCTTTGTCGTAAACCGAGATCGCGCCCTGCGTGATCTCGGCGTGCGGGGCGCTGAAATAGGTCTTTTCCGTCGAGGTCGAGCGCAGGCTTTCGACAAAACCCTCGCGGAAATCCTTCGTCATGTCGAAGCTGTCGCCATAGACGATGTTGCCGTCCTTGTTGATCAGCTTGGCGTGGCCCTCGGCAAAGACGCGACCGGTATTGCGGTTGTAGATGACCCGGTCAGCCTGAAGCGTGCGGCCCTGATAATAGATCCGGGCGTTGCCGACGGCGGAAACCGTGTTCTTGTCCCTGTCGTAGACAAGTTGGTCGGCCTCGACGAACATTTTATCGGGCTGCGTGGCGGCCTGCGTCGCGCCGCCGCTGGTCTGCGCCAGGGCGGGCCTAGCCGGAACGAAGCCGAACAGGAATAGCGCGCAAAGCGCGAGCACGACGCCGCGCATGCGCAGCGCCGGCCGAAGCGGGGACCGGCCCGGGCCAAAGTCAGTGGGGCAAATACGCCGCCCCATTAACCATCCTCCTGGTTGAGGAGAGCCAGGCCTCCGAGCATGCTGCCGACCACCGCCGGTGACCATGCCGCAACGGACGCGCTCAAAATGCCGGCTTCGCCGAAATCGGACACCATCTTGGTCAGGAGATAAAGCACGAAGCCTGCGGCGATGCCACCTCCGACCATCCTGCCGATGCCACCAAATCGGAAAAATCTTAATGAAAAGGCTGCGGCGATCAAAACCATCGCCACGAGCATCAGCGGCCGCGCCAGAAGTGTCTGGAATTGAAGGTCGAGACCGTTCGGATCGAGCCCTGCCACGGCGGCCTCGTCGCGCATCCGCCGCAACGCCCAGAACGGGACGGAATCCGGAGTCAGAAAGCTCTCGGACAGGTCGCTCGAAGAAATATCCGTCGCCAGCAGGTAGATGCCGACCTTGTGCGGGTCCTCGCCGGGCGCGCTGACCTCGGCATCCTGCAGCTTCCACACACCTTGCAGCAACGTCGCGCTGGCCGCCTGTATCCGCTCCTCGAACTTGCCGTCCGGCTCGTAGACATAGGCGATAACCGATTTGAGGTGGGTGCCGGCATCGAGCGCGCTTTCGGCGCGCAGAATGGCTTCGCCGTCGATGCCGCTCTCGCGGATCCACAGGCTGCCGTCGCCAAGCGCGCTGCCGGCTCGGCCGAAAAGCTTCGCCTCGATCACGTCGGCGCGCTGCTTCATCGCCGCCGAGAGCGGGTTGAACGCCGTGACCGACAGGATGCCGACCGTCAGGGCGATGGCGACGGGCGGCAGCAGGAATTGCCAGACCGATATGCCGGCGGAGCGGGCGACGATCAGCTCCAGCTTGCGGGTCAGGTCGATGAAGGCCGCCATCGTGCCGAACAGGACGCAGAACGGCAGGATCTGCTCCGCCACAGTCGGCGTCCGCAGGAGCGCCAGATAGGCGATATAGCCGGGACTGGCCCCCTCCATGCCGTTGGAGCGGCGCAGCAATTCAACGAGGTCGAAGACGTACACGGTGCCGACGATGGCGGCGAAGACCGCCGCGATCGTCTTGAGGAAGCGCCAGGTCAGGTAGCGGCCGAGGGTCGTTCCGAGGATGTTCATAGCGCCGCCCGCTTGTTTGCGGCGCCGCCTGCGGCCAAAACCACCCCAGCCCGAGGCACCGCGCCTTCAGGCGCAGCGGTCAGGTCGGCTGAGCGGGTCAAACTGGCAACGAACGACATAACGCGGGCGCTTCCGTGGAGAATAGGCCGACCGGCCACCAAAGCAGGTTCGGAACTGCGAGAATGGCTAACATCAGACGGGCCGCCCAAAAGGGCCCAGATCTTCGCGCATCGTCTCCCTATCAGCGGCCGGGTCGCTTCCCGCGACGCCCGGCCTGTCCGGCCGCCGGAATCGCGGATAGACCCGTGAAAACTCACTCTCTTTGGCTACATAGTCGATGCCATTGGTGCAAGCTGCTCGGGGCATTTTGAGGGCAATTGCGTTGCGATGCGCAAACCCCGTTGCGCCGGGGCCACGGCCGCCGGGGCGCCGGCGACTCTGGCGAAAAAACTGGCGAGGAAATGCCGAGCAGTGCTAGGGCTTGGCGTCCGCACCCGTCGCCCTCCGTCAGCGGACGCCGGGCGAGCCCTAAGTTTCTGTTTTGCAGCACGGTCTCTCGAATCGTCCCGCGTTTTCGAGGCCATGCAACGAGAAGAGAGCCAGATGCCCCACGCCGCAAAAGTTGATTTCGTTCCGCTCGCGTCCCTGTCGGTTGCCACGCCCCCGGCGAAGGCCAGCGGCAAAGTCAAGCAAGTATCGACGCTCATCATCTTCGCTGGCGAAGATTTGAACCTGGGCAAGGCAACGCGCGGCCTGATCGGCGAGGATGGCGTCGCGCTCGTCAAAAAGGCAGCCGGAGCCGCCAAGTTCAAGGGCAAAACGTCTTCGACGCTCGACATTCTCGCCCCGGCCGGGCTCACGGCCGAGCGCCTGCTCGTCATCGGCGTTGGCGGCGACGAGAGCGAAAAATCCGCCAAGGGCAAGGATCATGGGAAGGATCACGGCAAGGGCAAGCGGCCACAGGATTTTCTGAGCCTCGGCGGAATCGTCGCCAGCAAGGCTGGCCACGCTTCGGCAGTGACCGTTGTTTTCGACTTGCCGCACAATCCCAAGGATGCGGCTGCCGCGGCGGCGGAATTCGCCGAAGGCATCACGCTGCGCAGCTACAAGTTCGATCTCTACAAGACGAAGAAAAAGGATGATGACGCGGGCGAGGCCGCGGCGATTTCTGTCGCTGTGGAAGATCCCGCCGCGGCCAAGCGCGCCGCCAAAGGCCGCGAGGCGGTGGCCGAGGGCGTCATCCTCGCCCGCAGCCTCGTCAACGAGCCGGCCAACATCCTCTATCCGGAAGAATTCGCCAATCGCGCCAAGGAACTCGAAAAGCTCGGCGTCGAGGTCGAGATTCTCGACAAGGCGGCGCTGGCCAAGATCGGCATGGGGGCGCTCCTCGGCGTCGGCCAGGGGTCGGCGCGCGAAAGCCGCGTCGTCATCATGCGTTGGCGCGGCGACAAGGGCAAAGACAAGTCGAAGCCAGTCGCCTTCATCGGCAAGGGCGTGACCTTCGATACCGGCGGTATTTCGATCAAGGGCGCCGCCGGCATGGAAGACATGAAGGGCGATATGGCGGGCGCCGCGTGTGTCGTCGGGCTCATCCATGCGCTCGCCGCGCGTAAAGCCAAAGTCGATGCGATCGGCGCCATCGGCATTGTCGAGAACATGCCAGGCTCCAATGCGCAGCGGCCGGGCGACATCGTCAAATCGCTCTCCGGCCAGACGATCGAGGTCATCAATACCGATGCCGAAGGCCGCCTCGTGCTGGCCGATGTGCTCTGGTACGTGCAGGACAAGTACAAGCCGCAGTTCATGGTCGATCTCGCAACGCTGACCGGCGCGGTGATGGTCGCGCTCGGCCAGGAATATGCGGGCCTGTTCTCCAACGACGATACGCTGAGCGAGCGGTTGACCGAGGCCGGCAAGGAGACGAACGAGAAGCTCTGGCGGCTGCCGCTCGGGCCGAGCTATGACAAGCTCATCGATTCCAAATTCGCCGATATGAAGAACACGGGCGGACGCCACGGCGGTTCGATCACCGCGGCGCAATTCATCCAGCGCTTCGTCAATGGCACGCCCTGGGCGCATCTCGACATTGCCGGCACCGGCATGAATGCGCCGGCGAACGATATCAACCAGAGCTGGGGCTCGGGATTCGGCGTGCGGCTTCTGGAGCGGCTCGTCAGCGATCATTATGAAGGGTAAGTCCCCGCCCTGACCGGCGAGGCCGCATGGAGATCTGGTTCTATCATCTGCAAAGTCAGCCGCTTGAGCGCGCCTTGCCGGCGCTGCTCGAGCGCGCGCTTGCACAAGGCTGGCGCGCCGTCGTCCAGGCCGCGAGCGAGGAACGTCTCGACGCGCTTGACGAGGTTCTCTGGACCTACGCCGATGCCAGCTTTCTCGCGCACGGACGCGCCCGCGATGGCGATGCGGAGATGCAGCCGGTCTATCTGACCTGCGGCGGCGAAAATCCCAACGCGGCGCGGCTGCGGCTCTTCGTCGACGGCGCCGATGTCGCCGGAAATCTCGCCGCCGATGCCGCCTATGAGCGCGCAATCCTGCTGTTCGACGGCAACGATCCCGACCAGCTCGACGGTGCGCGTTCGCAGTGGAAAGCGCTGAAGTCGAGCGGCTTTCCGCTCACCTATTGGCAGCAGAACGAGCGCGGCGGGTGGGAGAAGAGGGGATAAAAATCCCTTCTCGCGCTTGCCGCTTTCACGCCGCTGCGTCCGAACCCACCTCAAGCTGCCAATCGATGGCTTCAAGGCGGGCGTTGCGCCGAAGGGTCTGAGGCGGCTGCCCGAAGGCTCGCAAAAAAGCGCGGCGCATATGATCCCGGTCGCTAAACCCGGTCTGACGCGCAACGACGTCGATCGGATGGCGGGTATGCTCCATGAGCGCGCGCGCAGCTTCCGTTCGCATGTTCTCGATCGCTTTGGCGGGCGACTGGCCAGTCTCGGCATGAAAAGCACGGCTGAATTGCCGCGGGCTAAGATGCGCCACCTCAGCAAGCTCGGGCACGGTCAGCGGCTTATGAAGATGTTCGCGGGCGTAGGCGAGGGCGGTCTGAATCCGGTCGGATTTGGGTTCCAGTTCAAGGAGCGTGGAGAATTGCGATTGGCCGCCGGCGCGCCGATGGTAGATGACAAGCTTGCGCGCGACCGACTTCGCAATTTCCGGCCCGAGATCGCTTTCGATCAATGCGAGGCCGAGGTCGATCCCGGCGGTCATCCCCGCTGACGTCCAGATCGGGCCGTCATTGATGAAAATCCGGTCCTCGTCGACTTTCACCTTGAGAAATTTCTTCTGCAATTCGCGGGCATGAAGCCAGTGGGTGGTGACGCGGCGGCCATCGAGCAGACCAGCCTCGGCGAGCACGAACGCGCCCGTGCACGTCGCAGCGATACGTCTGTAACGTTGGGGGGAGGCTTTGACGAAGGCGATCAACCCTGGCGTCGGCGCCTCGGGGATCGTCGCGCCGCCAATGATCAGCGTATCGAACCTGGCATCGCTGAAAGCTTCGCTATCGAGTTTCACGCCAGAAGAGGTTTTGACCGCGCCGCCGGTTTCCGAAATAAAATGAAGCTCATAGGCAGGCTCTTCCGCCAGCAGATTGGCAATTTCGAAGACCGTCACGACGGCCAGCGCCATCACCGAATAGCCGGGATAAACCAGGAATGCGACGTCCCGCATGACTTACACCTTATGTCCTAAATAGCCGTATATATGACATTTGAGACTTCGGCGCGCAACCCTATTGTCTTTCCGCCCGCGGCTCAGAATCTGAGCGATTACGGAAAGGAATAGAACCCATGAGCAATGCCAAGGGCACGGCCCTCGTTACAGGCGCGTCTTCGGGCATCGGTGCCGTCTATGCGGACCGGCTTGCCAAGCGCGGGTATGACTTGATTTTGGTGGCCCGCAACGCGGAGCGGCTGAACGCCGTCGCAAACAGGCTGCGGGCGGAGACTGGCCGCGCGGTCAAAGTCTTTCCGGCCGATCTCGCCGATAAGGCCGGCCTCGCGAAAGTCGAGGCGGTGCTGCGGGACGATCCGAGCATCAGTGTGCTCGTCAACAACGCGGGCTTTGGGGCCGTTACGTCGATTCTCCAGGCGGATGTCGATGACATGGAGGCGATGATCGAGCTCAACGTCACCGCGCTGACACGTCTTACCTACGCTGTGGCGCCGGCCTTCGTGGCGCGCGGCAGCGGCACGATCATCAACATCGCCTCTATCGTCGGTATCGCGGTCGAGATGTTGAACGGCGTCTATAGCGCGTCGAAATCCTATGTCCTCAGCTTCGGTCACTCGTTGCAAAAGGACTTGGCGGATAAGGGGATTCGGATACAGACCGTCCTGCCTGGTTCGACGGCGACCGAGTTCTGGGACGTTGCCGGCTATGCGGCGCAGAAGGCGGCGTCGATCACCATGTCCGCGGAAGATTGCGTCGATGCAGCGCTCGCTGGACTCGATGCCGGAGAATTGGTCACCATTCCGGGGCTTTACGACGGCGACGCGTGGACACGGTGGGAAGCGGGCCGCCGCGAACTTTCAACACAGTTTGGCAACGCCAAACCCGCACCGCGCTACGAGGTGGAAACACATCGCGTCAGCGCCGCCTGATCCGCGTGACCGATCCAACGGGCATCAACGAGGGGGACGCAGCGCGGCCCTCTCGCGTTCCCCGCCGATCATGATCGCTACGCGGAGCGCCAATGACCCGGCGTTTTCTTATCGTTCTCGTGGCGGACGCGCGCGACGAGCGGGTGATGGCCTTGGGCCTTCGCCCATTCGATCGCTTCGTGCTGCGTCTTGGTCTTATGCAGCGCATGGCCGGCGTGATCTTCGATCACGTAATCCTCGATCGGGCTTCCTTCGCGGTGGCCCTTCGGGCGAGGCTCGATATAGACGTTTGGCATCGGTCACTCCCCATGACGTGTGCCCGCGTTTGATACCATGAAACCAGGGCGGCGCAGTAGGCGAATTTACGACCTTGCCATCAGCGACACGGCCAGCGCGTAGATACGTAGCCGTGCTTGCTCCGGCAGGCTTGCGAGCGTCTTGAGATAGATCTGGCCAACGGCGCACATGCGCGCGTCGGGGATCGGCGGATTGGGCTGCTTGCCGTCGAGGATTGCGGCGACTTCGGCATCGTTCACGCCCTGAGCCTTCATCGCGCTCGAAAGCTGGCTGAAGTCGGCGTCGCCCGGCGGGTCGCGCTGGATGCCGTTGGTGCGGCCGCTGACGATCGCATCGAGACCGGCGATGGCCATGTCCGCGACAAGCGGACGGTGCGTGGCGGAGAAAGTGAAGAAGGCTTCGCTTGCGCCGCCGTAAAGGAAATCGACGCAGAGCTTGGCGTCGGTCGCTGCCAGCGCCTGCATCATCGCGAGCTGGACATCGAAAATGCGGGCGAGCGCCGGCCCGTCGGCCTTGGCGGCGAGAATGCCGTTCGAGACACGCACTTCGCGCACGGCCTGCGAGAGCAGGGAATCGACGTTCCGCACATCCTTGCCGTCGAGCGATTCCTTGGCGAAATCGTCGAGGATCGCGTCGTACTGGCTCGGCAGCGCCGATTGGAGCCGGGCGAAAAAGACGGCGTAATCCGGCGCGTCGTGGGCGATCTCTTTTTCGATGGTCCCGCGGGCGAGAGCGAGAGGCTCGGCAGCGGGCGGCTCGGGCGCGGTGACGTTCGGCGCCTCGGCGCTCTGCGTTTCCGCTGCCTGGCGTCCGGCATCGAGGAAAAACGCGACCGCCAGCGCGACAGCGATCACCGCCGCAAAGCTTAGAAGCGCCAGACGCAGAACGTCCTGGCCAGCGGGCCCGCGCGCGAGAACTGGACCTTCTTCGCCGTGATACGCGTCGGACAATTCAGGGTTACTCCAGCCCGGCAGCACACGCCGGTGTCGTCTACTAAGGCTTTGATTTAGAGCATGATCGCATGACGCTGACTAGGGCGCGGCGCGCAGTTTCGTCAGCCTGCCGCCTTGAGCCGCTCAAAACCGGCCGCGAGATCGGCCTTGAGGTCGTCGGGATCTTCGAGGCCGATGGAAAAGCGCAGCGCCGGCCCCTCAGGCGCGAATTTGGTCGCCGACCGGTAGGAGCTGCAGTCGAAGGGAATGACGAGGCTCTCATAGCCGCCCCAGGAATAGCCCATGCCGAAGAGCTTCAACCCGTCGAGAAAGGCGGCGAGCGCTTTTTGCGACGTAGGTTTGAGGAACGCCGAAAACAGCCCCGATGAGCCGCGGAAATCGCGCTTCCAGATCGCATGTCCGGGGCAATCGGGCAAAGCCGGATGCAGGACGCGGGCGACCTCCGGCCGTTCGACGAGCCAAGTGGCGAGGGCCAAACCCTGTCGCTCCGCCTCGCGCAGGCGCAACTCAAGGCTGCGCAGCCCGCGCAAGGCGAGGAAGACATCTTCGGGACCGGGGCAATTGGCGAAGAGATCGAAAGTCGCATGCAGACGCGGGAACCAGCGCGCATTGGCCGAGACGAGCCCGAGCAGGAGATCGGCGTGGCCGGAAAGATATTTGGTGCCCGCCTCGACGACGAGATCGACGCCGAAGCCATGCGCCTGGAAGAACAGCGGTGTCGCCCAGGTATTATCGAGAATGGTGCAGAGTCCCTTCGCGGCGGCGACCGCGACGATCGCCGGCACGTCCTGAATCTCGAATGTCTGCGAGCCGGGCGTTTCAAGAAAAATGACGCTGGTATTGGGCCGGATGAGAGACGCGATGTCTTCGCCCAGCCAGGGATCGTAGAAGGTCGTTTCGACGCCGATCCGGGTTAGGAATCGCTCGCAGAAACTGCGCGTCGGCTGATAGACGGAATCGCTGACGAGGATGTGATCGCCTGCTTTCACCACAGTGAGCAGCGCGAGCGCGACGGCGGAAAGGCCCGAGGGGGCGAGCACAGTGCCAGCGGCGCCGGTGATCTCGGTCCACGCCGTTTCCAGCGCGTCGGTCGTCGGCGTGCCGTGCGTGCCGTAAGTATATTTGGCATTGCGGGCGACGAGATCGGCATAGGAGCGGTAAAGCACGGTCGAGCCGCGATAGACCGGCGTATTGATGAAACCATGCTGCTCGAACGGGTGGCGGCCCGCATGCACCAGTTTGGTGCGGTCCTTCAAAGGCCTGCTCTCGTCCGATTTCGTCATCGTCCTGTCCTGGATGCGCGGACCGGGACGGAATTTCCGTCCGCGGCGCTGAATCGTCGCCATTATGCCCGAGGCTTTACGGCAAATCGCAGATTCGCTGCAATTTTGGGCTTTTGGCAATTTGTCGCGGCGCTTGACCGCGGTGCGATAAAGTTCTGATAGTCGCGCCCGTCGCGGCGCCACGTTGCGCTTCAGCCGAGAGACGAAATGAAAACCGCATTGCTTAGACTGGCCTTTCTCCTTTCGCTCGGCCTTGCCGCCGTCTTTGCAGCCGGGGCGGCTTCGGCCGGTACGCTCGACCAGGTCAAGCAGCGCGGTTATCTCAATTGCGGTTCCAATCCGGGCCTCGCCGGTTTCGGTCTGCCCGATTCCAACGGCAATTGGACCGGGCTGGACGTCGATTTCTGCCGCGCCATCGCCTCGGCGATCTTTGATGATCCAAACAAAGTGAAATTCATTCCGTTGACGGCCAAGGATCGCTTCACTGCCCTGCAATCGGGCGAGGTCGATGTGCTCGCGCATAACACGACCTGGACGGTTTCGCGCGAGGCGGGGCAGGGCCTGCTGTTTACTGGCATCAACTATTACGACGGCCAGGGCTTCATGATTCACAACAGGCTGAACATATCCTCGGCGCTCGAGCTGTCCGGCGCATCGATCTGTGTGCAGCAGGGCACGACCAGCGAATTGAATCTCGCCGATTTCTTCCATTCGCATCAGATGCAGTATGAATCGGTCGCCTTCGCTACGTCCGATGAGGCGCTGAAAGCCTACGACACGGGCCGCTGCGATGCCTTTACCACCGATTCTTCGGCGCTCTACATCGAGCGGCTGAAACTCGCCAATCCCAGCCAGAATATCATCCTGCCCGAGATCATCTCGAAGGAACCGTTCAGCCCGGCGGTACGCCAGGGCGATGACCAATGGTTCAATATCGTCAAATGGGTGGGCTTCGCCATGTTCGACGCCGAAGAGGCGGGCATCACCTCGAAGAACGTCGACGAAAAGATAAATTCCGATGATCCGACCGCGCGGCGCCTGCTCGGTGTCGAGGGCGATTTCGGTCAATCGCTGGGGCTGACGAAGGATTGGGCCTATCGCTTCATCAAGGCGGTCGGCAATTACGGCGAGAGCTTCGACCGCAACCTCGGCGTCGATTCCAAACTTGGCATAAAGCGCGGCATCAATGCGCTGTGGACACACGGCGGCATCCAATATGCGCCGCCGGTGCGCTGACCCGCAGTGGCGACGCTGAGCGGCGCGTTCCGGCGCGGCAACGCGGCGCATAGTGCGCTCGTACAAATCGCTTTCGTCCTTGGCCTTGGCTTCCTCGTCTATGAAGCCGCCACGCTCGCGCTCGCGCATATGCGCGAGCATCATATCCCGACCGATTTCGGCTTCTGGAACGAGCGCGCCGGATTCGACATCGATCCGCATCTGATCGCCTATTCCTTCACCTCGACCTATGGGCGCGCGTTTTTCGTCGGGCTCATCAACACGCTCGTCGTCAGTGCGGTCGGCGTTGTTTTTGCGAGCCTTCTCGGCTTCGCGATCGGCGCGGCGCGCCTCTCGACCAATCTCGTCATCGCAAAATTTGCAGGCTTCTATATCGAAGCGTTCCGCAATGTGCCGCTGCTGCTGCAGATCCTGTTCTGGTACAATGGCGTGCTGAAAGCCTTGCCGGCACCGCGCGCGTCACTGGCCTTTCCCGGCCATATTTTTCTCAACGATCGCGGCCTGTTCATGCCGGCGCCGACGTTGTCGCCGCTGGGCCTTTCGCTGCCGGTGTTTCACGGCTTCAATTTCATCGGCGGCATGAAGCTCTCACCGGAATTCGTCGCGCTGACGCTCTCGCTCGTTCTTTATACCGCGACCTTCATCGCTGAGATCGTCCGTGCCGGCATCGCCGGCGTGCCGAAAGGGCAGGGCGAGGCCGCCGCCGCGCTCGGTCTCAACGCCGTACAAGCGCGCAAATTCGTCATCGTGCCGCAAGCCCTGCGGCTCATCGTGCCCCCGCTGACGAGCCAATATCTGAATCTCTTCAAGAATTCGTCGCTGGCCGTGTTCATCGGCTATCCGGACCTCGTGCAGGTCTTCGCTGGGACGGTCCTCAATCAGACCGGTGCGGCTGTGCCCGTCATCACCGTGACCATGGCCGTCTACCTCTTCGTTTCGCTGCTCGGCTCGCTGGCGATGAATCTCTTCAACCGCCGGATTGCGGGAGCCGTGCATTGACACAGGCTTTCGTCCGCGCCGCGCCCGCGCCCCAACTGCCGCCGCCGAAGCAGGCCGATGGGCGCGTGGCGGCATTGTCGCGCAATCTCCTCGGTTCGCCGAAATCGCTCGCACTCACGTTCGGCGCTTTGGTGCTCGTCATATGGGCGGTGCCCGATCTCCTGCGCTATTTTATCTTCGGCGCCGTCTGGCATGGCGATGCCGTCACTTGCCGCGCCACGGATGGCGCGTGCTGGCCGTTCATCGCCGAGAAGCTGCCTTATTTCGTCTATGGCTCCTATCCGCTCGATCAGCGCTGGCGGGTCGATCTTGTCTTCGCCGTTGGCGGGCTTTTAATCGTTTGGCTGTTGGCGCCGCGTGCGCCGGCGCGGCGACTCGGCCTGTGGCTCGCCTTTCTCGTCTATCCCGTCCTCGCCTTCGTACTGCTCTACGGCTGGCCGGCACTCGGCCTGCCGCGCGTTGCCAGCGATCTCTGGGGCGGGATGCTCGTCACCTTGATCGTCTCCGCCGTCGGCATCGTCGTCTCGCTGCCGCTCGGGATTCTGCTCGCGTTCGGGCGGCGCTTCGGCCCCCTGGCCGTGCGGCTGACCTCGGTTGCCTTCATCGAATTCATGCGCGGCGTACCGATGATCGCGGTGCTGTTCATGGCCAATACGATGCTGCCTTTGTTCCTGCCCGAGGGCGTCGAGCCCGACAGGCTGGTGCGGCCGCTCGTCGGCGTCGCGCTCTTTGCGTCGGCCTATATGGCGGAAGTCGTGCGCGGCGGCCTTCAGGCTATCGCCAGAGGACAGAACGAGGCCGGGCAGGCGCTCGGCTTGCGATTCTGGGCGATCCAGCGTCTCGTCATCCTGCCGCAGGTGCTGCGGCTGACGATCCCGGCGATCACCAATACTTTCATCGGCCTCTTCAAGGACACGACGCTCGTCGCCACCGTCGGCATTTTCGATTTTCTGCGGACCGTAGATTCGGCGCGGCTCGATCCCAATTGGTCCGGCCCGACGATCACGCCGACGGCCTATGCTTTCGCGGCGCTCGTCTATTTCGTCTGCTGCTTCAGCCTGTCGCGCTATGCGCAAGGACTTGAGCGGCGGCTCGCGGCGGGCTACGGCCGCGATCGATTCCAATAAATTAGAGCGGGATTTGTGCGAAAAACCGCTAAACACTTTTTCGCATCCCGCTCTAGGCAGGTTGAGAGACAGGATGACCCAGACGCCCGCCGTCGAGATCGAGCATCTCAACAAATGGTATGGCCGCTTTCATGCCTTGCGCGACATCAATCTGACGGTCGCGCAGGGCGAGCGCATCGTCATCTGCGGGCCCTCAGGCTCGGGAAAATCGACGCTGATCCGCTGCGTTAATGGACTCGAAGGCTTCCAGGAGGGCAGGCTCGCCGTCGACGGGATTGAACTGACACCCGCCTCAATCGCCGCCGTGCGGCGCGATGTCGGCATGGTCTTCCAGCACTTCAATCTCTTCGGTCATCTCACTGTATTGCAGAATTGCACGCTGGCGCCGATCGAGGTGCGCAAGATGGACCGGCGCGCCGCGGAAGATCTCGCCCGGCATTATCTGACGCGCGTGAAAATTGCCGATCACGCCGACAAATATCCGGCGCAGCTCTCGGGCGGGGAGCAGCAGCGCGTCGCTATCGCCCGCGCGCTCTGCATGAGCCCCAGGATCATGCTGTTCGACGAGCCGACATCGGCGCTCGATCCCGAGGCGGTGAAAGACGTACTCGACCTCATCATGGCGCTCACGGTCGAGGAAAAGATGACCATGCTCTGCGTGACGCACGAAATGGGCTTTGCGCGCCAGGTGGCCGACCGGGTGATCTTTATGGCCGGGGGCGAAATCGTCGAAATCAACGCGCCGGAAGCGTTTTTCAGTGCGCCGCAACATGCGCGCACGAAGCTATTCCTGAGCCAGATCTTGCGCTGACGATGATAGGAACGGGCTGGCTTGCGGGGCCGTTCGACCGGACGGCGGACCTGAACCTATGCCCATAAGAAATGACACTTTGTGAAAAGTTCCTTAAAGTTTTCATGATTTCCCCATAATTAACAAGGGGATAGAACAGGAACAGAGTCTCGTTAGGCGCACAAGCCGATGATCTCGCAGCAATATTGCGTATCAGGCGGGACTGAAGGTTTTTTTGATCACTTGACGAAGGAACAAATACGGAATAAAGAAAGAACATTACATGTGTTTGGGAGGTGCGGGATGCTATCCTTTCTGGAAGATGCGGCGGAGCTGGCATCGTTGAGTTGTTTTCTCGCCCTTATTGCCATCGTCGCCCGTGGCAGCGGCCTGGCGTGAAACTTTTCGGCCGGATTCCCCGGGGTTCGGAATTCTGTTGAGAGGTTGCGATCCGCCGCGCGAGCCGTCCCCCGGATGATAAGTTGTGGGCGCGCGAGAACGTCGCGCCGATCATGTCGCTGCGGGGCGCGTAATGGACCTTCCGATTGCCGAAAATGGTGCTGGCGCTAGCCTGGGCGGGTTCGATCCCGCACTTGCCGGGCCCGGCGTCGCCGTGACGGCGGCGGTCGGTTTTGTCCATCTCCATGTCCATAGCTCGTTTTCCTTGCGTGAGGGCGCGCTTTCGATCGGCAGGCTGGTGAAGCTGGCGATGGCCGACGCGATGCCGGCGCTGGCGATCACCGACAGCAACAATCTTTTCGGCGCGCTGGAATTTTCCGAAAAGCTCGCCAAGGAAGGCATCCAGCCGATCATCGGCGCGGCACTCACGCTCGATTTTGGCGATGGCGGACAGCTTGCGCCGCGCGGGGCTGAGACGGAGGCCGGCCGGGCCACGGTCGTTCTTCTGGCGAAGGACGATGAGGGCTATCGCAACCTCATGCATCTGGCCTCCTGCGCCTGGCTCGACCCGGAGCCCGGAGACCCGCCGCATCTGCATCTTGCCCGGCTCGCGGCGCGGAGCAGCGGCCTCATTGCGCTTACCGGCGGCCCGAAGGGTCCGCTCGACCGTTGTTTTGCGCTGGCGCGGCCGGAGGTTGCGGCGCGGCGGCTCGAATTCCTGCAAGGCTGTTTTGGCGGCACTCTCTATGTCGAGCTGCAGCGGCACGGTCTGACGCAAGAGCGGGACGTCGAGCCGCATCTGATCGATCTCGCTTACCGCCATTCGCTGCCGCTGATCGCCAGCAACGAGCCCTTCTTCGCCAGCGCTGAAGATTATGAAGCGCATGATGCTTTGCTGTGTATCGCCGACGGAACTGTCGTTGGCGATCAGACACGCCGGCAGCTCACCCCCGAACATCGTTTCAAGACGCGGGCAGAGATGCGCGAGATTTTCGCCGATCTGCCAGAGGCCCTGGCCAATAGCGTCGAAGCGGCCTTGCGTTGCGCCTATCGCCCGTTGACCCGCAAACCGATCCTGCCGCGCTTTTCCCGCGCCACGGGGGATGATGAGGCGGCCGAGGCGGCCGAACTCGTGCGTCAGGCGGAGGCGGGGCTTGCCGCCCGGCTTGCCAAGCGCGGTTTGGCGCCGGGCCTCGCCGAAGCGGACTATAGCGCGCGGCTCGCCTTCGAGCTCGACGTTATCGTCAAGATGAAATTCCCCGGTTATTTCCTCATCGTCGCGGATTTTATCAAATACGCCAAACGCAACGGCATTCCGGTCGGGCCGGGACGCGGTTCCGGCGCGGGTTCGCTCGTGGCTTATGCGTTGACGATCACCGATCTCGATCCGCTACGGTTCGGCCTTCTGTTCGAGCGCTTCCTCAATCCCGAGCGCGTATCGATGCCGGACTTCGACATCGACTTCTGTCAGGACCGTCGCGACGAGGTTATTCGTTATGTGCGCGAGCGTTACGGCGCGGATCGCGTCGCGCAGATCATCACCTTCGGCTCTTTTCTCGCGCGCGGCGTCATGCGCAACGTGGGCCGCGTCCTCGAAATGCCGCTCGGCCAGGTCGACAAGCTCGCCAAGCTGGTGCCGCAAAATCCGGCAGCGCCGGTCTCGCTGAAACAGGCGATCGAATCCGAGCCGCGGCTGCGCGAGGCGGCGGAGGCCGAGCCGCGCGTCGCGCGCATGTTGAAAATCGCCGAGACGCTCGAAGGGCTTTATTCCAATGCCTCGACCCATGCGGCGGGTATCGTCATCGGCGACCGGCCGCTCGAAGAGCTTGTGCCGCTCTATCGCGATCCGAAGTCGGATATGCCGGCGACCCAGTTCAACATGAAATGGGTCGAGCCCGCGGGGCTCGTCAAATTCGACTTCCTCGGCCTGAAGACGCTGACGGTGCTCGACAAGACGGTGCGGCTCCTGGCGCAGCGCGGCATTGTCGTCGATCTCGCCGAAATTCCGCTCGACGACCGCAAGACCTACGAGATGATGGGGCGCGGCGAGGTGGTCGGCGTGTTCCAGGTGGAAAGCGCGGGCATGCGCAAGGCGCTTGTCGATATGCGCGCCGACCGTTTCGAGGATTTGATCGCGCTTGTCGCGCTCTACCGGCCCGGGCCGATGGCGAATATTCCGGTCTATTGCGCCCGCAAGCTGGGTGACGAACCGGTGGAATATCTGCACCCCGGGCTTGAGCCGATCCTGAAGGAAACATTCGGCGTTATCACCTATCAGGAGCAGGTGCAGCAGATCGCCCGCGACCTCGCCGGCTATAGCCTCGGGCAGGCCGACATTCTGCGCCGTGCGATGGGTAAGAAGATCAAGGCCGAGATGGATGCGCAGCGCGGCCGCTTCGTCTCCGGGGCGGTTGAGCGCGGTCTTTCAAAGGCGGAAGCGGACAAGATCTTCGATGCCTGCGCGAAATTCGCCGAATATGGATTCAACAAATCGCATTCGGCGCCTTATGCGCTGTTGACCTATCAGACCGCCTATTTGAAGGCCAATTATCCCGTCGAATTCCTCGCCGCGTCGATGACGCTCGACAAAGGCGCCACCGATAAATTATCGGAATTCGCCAACGAGGCGCGCCGCCTCGGAGTCAAGATCGAGCCGCCGTCGGTCAACCGCTCCGGCGCCGATTTCGAAGTCGCCGCCAATGCCGATGGCGACTTGTCCGTCGTTTATGCGCTCTCGGCGATCAAGGGTGTCGGCGAAGGCCAGTCCGCTGCGCTGGTCGCGGCGCGGGGCGGGCGCCCGTTTGCCGATCTTGGCGATTTCGCCGAGCGGATTTCGGCCCGCGATGTCAACAAGCGCATGCTGGAATGTCTCGCCGCGGCGGGCGCCTTCGACGCGCTCGAGGCCGATCGGGCGCGCGCCGCCGGCGCGATCGAGGCGATCCTGGCTTTGGCGCATCGGCGCGAGGACGAGCGTTGCGCCGGCCAATCCGGGCTTTTTGATGCCGAGCGCGTCAACCCGCTCGCCGGCGTCAAGGTTGAGAGCTGGTCGTTGGCGGAGCGGCTGCAGCACGAGTTCGAATCCGTCGGCTTCTTCCTCTCCGGCCATCCGCTCGATGCTTACGGCGCCGTGCTTCAACGGCTGCGCGTGCGGCGCTGGAGCGATTTTGCCCGGGCGGTGAAGCAGGGGGCTTCCGCCGATCGTCTCGCCGCCGTCGTTCTCGACCGGCAGGAGCGGCGCACCCGTTCCGGCAGCAAGATGGGCATCGTGCAATTGTCGGATCAATCCGGCCAATATGAAGCTATCCTGTTTCAGGAAGGGCTCAATCAATACCGCGAGTTTTTGGAGAAAGGTGCGGCGGTTCTCGTCGCGTTGCAGGCAAGTGTCGAAGGCGAGGATGTGCGCGCGCGCATCATCTCCGTTGAGCCGCTCGATCAGGCGGCGAGCCGCCGGCAAAAGGGGCTGCGTGTCTTCCTCCGTGATCCCGCGCCGCTGCCCTCGATCGTCCGCGGCCTCGCCGGGCGGGGCGATGGCGAGGTTTCGCTCGTCCTGATGACGGGCGGCGGCGAAGTCGAGGTGAAATTGCCTGGCAGATATCCCGCCAACGCCAATGTCGCCTCGTCGCTGAAGACGATTCCGGGCATCCTCAACGTCGAATATGTGTGAGCCTGCGATTGTCGCCGCGCCGGTTGCCGCGACATCATCGTCCGGCTAGTTTGGCGCCGTTTTTGGGGGCGCGGCCGTGCTGAATTCTTTGTTGGCGCTTGTCTTCGGATATTTGTGCGGGTCAATTCCCTTTGGCCTCGTGTTGACGCGTTTTGCCGGCACGGCCGATCTGCGCAGCATCGGCTCCGGCAATATCGGCGCGACCAATGTGTTGCGTACGGGTCGCAAGGATCTCGCGGCGGCGACGCTGCTCCTTGACGCGCTCAAGGGCCTCGCGGCGGTACTGATCGTCGCAGCGCTCGCGCCCGGCGTGCCGCCGCTCTTCGCTGCGGCGGGGGCCTTTCTCGGCCACGTTTTTCCGGTCTGGCTTGGCTTTCGCGGCGGCAAGGGGGTCGCGGTTTTTCTCGGCTGTCTCTTCGGGCTCGATTGGCACGTGGCGCTGGTCTTTGTCGTTGTCTGGCTCGCGGTGGCGGCGGTGACACGCTATTCCTCGGCCGCTGCGCTGGTCGCGAGCGCGGCGACGCCGCTCGCGCTGGTCGTTGACGGGCGTCGCGACATTGCCATTCTCTATGGCCTGCTGACCGCGCTGGTGTGGTGGCTGCATCGCGCCAATATCGCGCGGCTGCTTGCCGGGACGGAATCGAAGATCGGCGCGAAGGCGGCGGCGGAAGAGGCATGAGCGGCGGCGCGGCGGGGAGTGTCAAACTTTCTGACGCGCAGCGTTTCGATTGGCTGCGGCTCTGGCGGAGCGAGAACATCGGCCCGCGCACTTTTCATGCGCTCGTCCATCGCTATGGCGGCGCGCGCGGGGCGCTGGAGGCGCTACCCCGGCTGATGCCGCGTGGCCGCGCGGTGAAGATTGCAAAAGTCGAGGATATCGCGCGCGAATTTGACGCCGCCGCCCGCTATGGCACGACCTTCGCGGCTTTCGGCGAAGCCGATTATCCTGCACGCCTCTTCAGGATCGACGCGGCGCCGCCCCTCGTCGCCCTGCGCGGCCATCTGCCGGCGTTTCAGCGTCCGGCGGTCGCGGTCGTCGGTTCGCGCAATGCCTCGGCGGCGGGGCTCGCCTTCACCGAGCGACTGGTGCGCGGGCTGGCCGAGGCTGGCTTTGTCATCGTCTCTGGTCTCGCCCGCGGCATCGATCAGCGCGCGCACAGGACGAGTTGCGCGAACGGCTCGATCGCGGTTCTGGCCGGCGGCCTCGATAAAATCTATCCGGCCGAACACGCGCCGCTGCTTGAATCGCTGCTGGAGCATGGCGCGGCGATCAGCGAAATGCCGTTCGGCTGGGAGGCGCGCGGCCGCGATTTCCCGCGCCGCAACCGCATCATTTCGGGGCTTGCGGATGGAGTCGTGATTGTCGAGGCGGCGCACCGCTCCGGTTCGCTCATCACCGCGCGATTCGCCAGCGAGCAGGGGCGCGAGGTCTTCGCCGTTCCGGGGTCGCCGCTCGATCCGCGCGCCGAAGGCACAAATCAATTGATTCGCGACGGAGCAACGCTCTGCACATCGGTCGTGGACGTGATTGAGGGGCTGGCGCGGCAAATTGTTGAGGTGCCAACCCCTGGTTTGTCAGAAGGCGTGAGCGGCGGACCGTTCGACGCGCTTTTATGGGATGAACTTGATCTGCTGGAGGGTGTGGCCATGCCGCGCGCTCAGGGCGAGGGCGCCCAGTCGCTTGATTCGCCGCCGGAAGGCGACGCGACTGATACAGCCGGCGGACAGTCGCCACAGGCGCGACTCGTTACTTTGCTCGGCCCATCGCCGGTCTCGGTCGACGAACTCGCGCGCAGCGCAAATCTATCGACGGGCGAAACACGTGCGATTCTTCTTGAACTGGAATTGTCAGGAAAACTCGTCCGCAGCGGCGGCGATCTGGTCAGTCTGACGGGCTCAGTTTGACGGTTCGTTGAGCTTGGGCACATGCGATTCGGCTTCGAGCCGCGCCAGGTTCAGGAGATAGGACAAGGTCTCGAGGTCCGCGCCGCCGGCGAGGGTCGCAAGCTCCGCGGACATGTTAGCAATGTAGTCAGCGACGCCCGCAACGGTTTCGGGTGAATGCTGGCCGGAAACTGAAGAACCCTCTGTTTTCTTTTGACGCACTTTCGGCACGGGTCTGCGCAACCGCGAAGGCCTGTCGCTACACATATTGGCTCCGGGAAGCTGAGTAAGCTCTGTATACACGCATTAGTTGTACATAATGACTAAGCGTGTCAACGTCCTTATTTTACATAAGGATAAATACTTAGGGACTGTTCGGGCAAATAAGTACTTGCCGGGCAAAGAGCCCGGCAAGGGAAAATATATTTCTTTATGCGATAGCGGTTTTAGCAGCTACCAGAGCCGACTTTCCCGCTAGGGTTGCTGTCGGCGCCCCCGGATGCAGTCGAAGTGTGGCCGCTACCGCCGGTGCGATCGCTCGTGCCGCTCGCCTGGTCGGAGCAGGGCTTTGCCTGTCCCTGTTCAGTCATGTTCGAGCCGACCGGCTGTTGCGGTGAGGTGGAAGGCTTGGAATGCGCGTCTGGATTGGTGCTCGGCATGCTGGTCTGCGCCAAACACAAGCCAGGCGATGCAAGCGAGAGAGCTGCTGCAAGCACAAGGAATTTCATAGCACATCTCCTTCTGTTGGATGCGCGGGACAATTGCCAGCAACAAAAGGAGTTCCGCCGAAATCATTGCCGCGTTGCGGCGATGATCTGTGATTTTTCAAAGCGTTGCGATGAGCTGCAAGCGCCGGCATTCAGGCGCGCCGGAAATGTGCACCGCTCAAAGCGCGAGGTTGGCGGCGAGGGTTTGCCCTGCGTGCAGGAATCGCTCGGGATCGACGGGCTCGCCATCGATTCGTACTTCATAATGCAGATGCGGGCCTGTGGCGCGGCCGGTATCGCCGATATGACCGACAACGCTGCCAGCCGCGACGCTTTCTCCCACCGTGACGTCGATGCTGGAGAGATGCGCATAGCGCGTCGCCAGACCGTTGCCGTTGTCGATCTCGACAAGATTGCCGTAGCCGCCCATGGAGCCTGCGAAGCTGACGCGCCCCGGCGCGGTGGCGCGAACCGAATCGCCATAGGCGCCATGCAGATCGACGCCCGTGTGCAAAGCCGGGCGGCCGAAGAAGGGATCGATGCGCGGGCCGAAGGGTGAAGTCACCTCAAGCTCGCCGGGCAGTGGTGCTTTCAACGGAATATGCGGCAGAACGGCTTCAAGATCTTGCGCCGTCGCAAGAGCGTTTTGCAGATGCGCTGCGGCGCCCGCAAAAGCGGAGCCGTCGGAGAGAACCGGCAGCGGCACGAAAGGTCCGCCCACGCCGCCCGCAGTATTGCCGTATGGCGCGTGATCGCCGACATGGAAGCGGCTGGCGGAGAGTCCGACAGCGGCGAGCGTATCGTGGACGCGGCGTTTCAGCCGGTCGGCCGGACGCTCAAGCGTCGCGAGGAGGGCGAGATCGGTCGCCTCCGTGCGCTGGTAGCGGGCAGCAAGATCATGCGCGAGGCTGTTGGGTGATTGCGTCGCATTCTCGTCGGCCGGGGCCGCGTCGCTGGTGCTGAAGGGCAAAGTTGCCGGATGGGCGCCATCCTGGAGCCTCAGGTCGAAGCCCGCCGGGTGCGGCTTGCCATCAAGCGGCGGGTCCGGCGCGGCAAAGCCGGCCGCCGTGGCGGGTGGCGCGGAGGAGGGCGAAATGGCCGCCGTCGGAGCAGGATCGACCGCACCAGGCGTGTCCGCGTCGGCGGGAAAGTGCATTTGCTTCGCTTCGGCGGCGAAAGTGGCCAGCAGAGCGGTGCGGCTCTCAACCTGATCCTGGCGCCGCGAGAAGTCGCGCAGGCGCTCGGCGAAATCGGCGGCGTCGCTTGCGGATCGCTGATTGATGTTCTCGACGTCGCGCTTCAGTGCCGCGATGCGGTCTTCATAGGCGTATTGCATGTCGGCCTGATGCTGCATCAGCCCCGCCAGCACGTCGTCGTGGAAAATCAGATAGCAGGTCGCTGCAAGATAAATCACCGCGGCAACCGGGATCAGCAGAAACACGACAAAGGCGGCAAAGCGCGGGATCGTCAATGTGCGGGCATGGGCGCGATAGGCAAATGTCAGAAGGAGACGGTGGTGAGGCTTATGGCCAGCTTGAGCGTGACGGGCGTGCATCACCAGACCCAACCAATTTCGAGGGAAAAACACTCCTGATAGGACTGTGTTAAGGTTAATATTCCTTAAAGATATCTGGTCTCAGGCGAGGGTCTGCGCCGCCGCGAGCACGGCCGCTGCGTGGTCCGGTACTTTCACCTTGCGCCAGACCTGGGCGATTTTTCCATCGGCCGCGATCAGAAAGGTTGTGCGCTCGACGCCCATGTATTTGCGCCCGTAGAGACTCTTCTCCGCCCAGACGCCGTAGGCTTCCAGCATGGCTCTCGATTCATCGGAGATCAGTTCAAGATCGAGTGCGTGCTTGGTCTTGAATTTGGCGTGGCTCGCGACCGAGTCCGGAGACACGCCGACGACCGTAGCCCCGGCTTTGGCGAAGCCGCTTTTGAGCCCGCTGAAATCGATGGCCTCGCGGGTGCAGCCGGTCGTATTGTCCTTCGGATAGAAATAAAGCACGAGCTTTTTTCCGGCGAAGGATTTGAGCGTTCGGACGGTGCCGGAATCGTCCGGAAGTTTAAAATCCGGGGCCTTGTCGCCGGGGCCAGGGCTGCCGCTCATTTCCGCCTTCCTTTCGTCTCATTAAACGGCAAACGCTTACGCGAGCCGGGGCCAGTCGAGCGCGTGGAGTTTCGACAAGCCACCTATATTCGGGTACGAATCGGCTTTCCAGTTCAGTCTGTTGCCGAAGGGCCACTTCCGGTTTGGTCGATCACAGCGACGATATTGGCGGCGTGCGCGAGACCAGGGATGCCCTCGTCCGGCGCGAAATGCATGCTCCCGCTGTACTGCGCAGCCCCCTGCGACCGCAATTCACGCTTCTCATCTGGCTGACGCGCCGGCTTGTCGGTTCGCGCGGCAGCCTCGTCCTGATCAGCGTGATTGCCGCCACCCTTCTGGGGCTTTATCTGGCCAAGGGCCCGATCGCCCTGGCGGGCCTCGGGCCGCGCATCACGCAGGCGCTCAACGAGAAGGTCGCCCCCGATTATGCGTTCAAACTCGGCGGCTTGTCGGTCACGACGCATGGGCTCGGCCCGACGCTCGCGATCGACAATCTGATCCTTGAAAACCGTGAAGGCGCGACGATCCTTTCGGCGCCGCATGCCGAGATCTCCGTCGATCTCATTTCGCTCATCTATGGCAAGGTGGTGCCGACCCGGCTCGAAATCTTCGGCGTAGAGGTACGCCTCGCCTTGCGGCCGGATGGCTCGCTGGCCGTCTCGGCGGGCAATGGCAAGCAGCAAAGCCTGCTCGTCAGCTCGCTGACGGCGGCGATGGCGACGCCAGGCGCCTCGGCACCAGTGGCGCCCGAACTGCCGCCGCTTGCCGGCGCGGCGCGGCCGCGCTCGCTGGCGATGAAGCGCATCGCCGCCGCGCTGCGGCTCTTGATCGACATTGCGACGCGGCCGACGGGTCCACTGGCGAAAATCGATCGCGTCGCGATTTCGCAGGGCCGCTTCGTCATCGAAGACGAACTCAACAACGAAACGAAGCTCTACGAGGGCCTCCAGCTTTCGCTCGCCAAGACCGGAGGAGGCACCAATCTCGATCTTTCGGCGCAGGGCCCGAATGGTCCCTGGTCGGTTTCCGCGCGCGCCGCTGGCAAGCCCGGCGCGGCAAGACGGCTCGATTTCAATTTCAAGAATATCTCCATCGACGAGATTTCACTTGTCAGCGGCGCCCGCAATATTGGCGCGGATTTCGATATGCCGGTGTCGAGCCACCTGACCGTCGCGATCGATCCGAAGAATCAACTGACCGACGCCAGCGGCAGCCTGCATTTCGATCCCGGCTATTTGCGTTTCGACGATCCCAACGATGAACCGCGGCTGATCGATTCAATCGATACCGCCTTTCACTGGGACGGTGCGGCCCGCCAGATGGTCGTCGACAATGCGCAGGTTCGGACCGGGGGAACCGACCTCACCCTGCACGGCGCTATCACGCCGCCAGTGCGCGAGGGCGATGACTGGCTGATCGGCCTCACCAATTCGAAGCGCGGCGTCTATGGTGCAGAGCGGCCGGGCGAAGACCAGATCTTCTTCGACCATATCGATTTCCAGGGCCGTCTCGCCCTCGACAACAAGACGTTCCATATCGATCGTCTGGCCTTCAGCGGACCCAACAACGGTTTCGCCATGGCGGGCGCGGTCGATTGGAAGAACGGGCCGCATATGAGCATGGGTGCTTCGCTTTCGCCGACACCGGCGAAAATCGTGATGCGGCTCTGGCCCGCCTTCATGGCAGCCGACATTCGCATGTGGTTCCTGGAGCATGTCAAAGGCGGGATCATCACGCACGGCACGCTGCGGATGAATTTCGACGCGGCGATGATCGATCACATGCATCATCAATATCCGCCACCGAATCCGGCCCTCGCGATCGACTTCGCCGTCTCCAACGGCTCGCTCACCTTCCTCAAGGGCGTGCCGCCGCTCGACGGCGTCGAAGGCTCCGGCCATATCACCGGCCGCACCTCGACCTTCACCGCGACGAGCGGGCATATGCAGGTCGGTTCCGTCGGTGTGCTGACCTTGTCCGAGGGCGGGTTCCACATCGACCACGCCGAGATAAGGCCAACCCCGGCGGAGTTTTCCGCCCGTGTGACAGGCGATATTCGCGCCGTCGGGGCGCTGCTTAACCTCGACGCCTTGAAGCCCTTCGTCTCGCTGCCGGTCGATACTACCCAGATCAGCGGCCAGATCGACGGACAGCTTGGCATTCTCCTGCGGCTCGGTCCCGGCGCCGATCCGAAGAGAGACTTCAAGCTCAGCGTCGATTCCACAACGACGCAATTCTCGGCCCAGAAGCTGCTCGGCAACCAGGACCTCACCGACGCCACGCTCAGGGTGAGCGTCAATAACGACGGTCTGCACGCCTGGGGCAAAGGCCATTGCCTTGGCGGCCTCGCCGACATCGATGTCACCCGGCCGGTCGGCGCGCCCTACGGCAAGGCAGTCGTCTCCATGGAGATGGACGACGCCGCCCGCGCCAAGCAGGGCCTAGCCGTGCTGCCCGGCCTTTCCGGCCCCATCGGCATGCGCATTACCGCGCCGCTCGGCGCGCCCGGCCCCGTTAAAGCGCAGATCGATCTCGATCTGGCTCGCGCCGAAATCGACGGCCTCGGCATCGTCAAGCCCGCCGGCCGGCCTGGAAAAGCCAGCTTCGAATTATCCGCCAACGACGATCACACGACGACACTCGATCAGCTCGTCGTCGATGCGGGCGGCGCATCGATTAAGGGATCGGTCAAGATTGGCACGCCCGACGATCCTTCGCAGTTTTCCGCGCATCTGACGCAGGTCAAACTCTCGCCGGGTGATGATGCGAGAGTGGATCTCAGCAAAGCTGCGGACACGGTCAAGGTCGTCATCCACGCCGTCTCCTTCGATGGGCGGCCGTTTCTGAAAACCCTGACGCTGACTCACGCCGAAGACAAAGGGGCCGACGAAGCCCCATCTCACGCGGCGAAAGGCAAACAGGCCGCGCGGCTGCTCGCAAAGACGACGACGGATCTCAACATCGATGTCGCGATGAAGGCGGAAAGCCTCGTCGGCTTCAACAAGGTCGCGATGAGCAATGTCGACCTGCATCTCGTCAAAAATAGTGACACGCTGAAACAGTTCGCGCTCACCGCCCGCATGGGCCGTCAATCGACGATCGTCGGCCATCTCGATCACGCCGATTCACCGGCACCCCAGCTCGACCTGACGACCGACAACGCCGGCGGCCTGCTGGCCTTTATCGATCTCTATAAACACATGAAGGGCGGGGTTTTGAATGTCGAGATGCGTCTCGGCCACGACGCGATGGCAGGCTCGCTGATCGTCAAAAACTTCGTTCTTGCGGACGAGCCGGCCTTGCGCCGCCTCGTCTCCGAAGGCGTGCCGCGCAACACCCGGACCGGCGAGCCGGCCTTCGACCCGGACGCTGTTTCCTTCCGCAAATTGCAGGTGAACTTTCAGCGCGCCGAGGGCCGCCTCGATATCAGCGACGGCGTGATTTACGGCTCGCAAATCGGCGTCACCGCCAATGGCTGGCTCGATTTCGCAGCAAGCCGCGTTGATCTTCAGGGCACATTCGTCCCGGCCTATGACGTGAACAATTTCTTCACGAAAATTCCGTTTTTCGGCTTGCTCGCCGGAGGTTCGAACGAAGGACTCTTCGCCATCAATTATCATATCGTGGGTTCGCCGCGGCAACCGACGCTGAACATCAACCCTTTCTCAATCGCGCCCGGCATCCTGCGCAAAATCTTCGGCTCGATCGATCTGACCAATCCCGACAGCGAATCTGAGGCGCCTCCGCCACCGGGCGCGGACGGGAGACAGTAGAATCCAATCTCCCATTCCGCGTTCGCTCATGGGAGAGGGGACTTAATTCACCGGCTTCAGCAGCACGTGCTTCTTCTTGCCCAGCGAGAGTTTTATCGCGCCGTCGATCAGGTCGTCCAATCCAAGATTCGCGCGCTCATCCGCCACCGTCGCATCGTTGACCTTCAGGCCGCCGCCCTTGATTTGCCGCCGCGCTTCGCCGGTCGAACCGACCAGTCCCGCTTTGACGAAAGCCGAGAGAACGCCAAGGCCGGCCTCAAGCTCTGGCCGTGCGATGCCGACGCTCGGCAGGCTCGCCGCGGCAATACCTTCTTCAAAGGCCTGCCGCGCCGTCTCGGCCGCTTGCTCGGCTGCGGTGCGGCCATGCACCATAGCCGTTGCTTCCGTCGCGAGGATCTTCTTGGCCTCGTTGATCTCGGCGTCGCGCAGCGCGGCGAGCCGGTCAATTTCGTCCAGCGGCAGTTCGGTGAAAAGCTTCAGGAAGCGCGCGATGTCGCCATCCTCGCAATTGCGCCAATATTGCCAATAGTCATAGACGGAGAGCATGTCGGCATCGAGCCAGACCGCGCCCTGCGCCGTCTTACCCATCTTGGCGCCGGAGGCGGTCGCGAGCAGCGGCGACGTCAACGCATAAAGCTGCGGCGTGCCGAGCCGGCGGCCAAGGTCGATGCCGGTGATGATATTGCCCCATTGATCGGAGCCGCCCATCTGCAGCGTGACGCCATGACGCCGGCTGAGCTCGACGAAATCATAAGCCTGCAGGCACATGTAATTGAATTCGAGGAAAGAGAGCTCGTGCTCGCGATCGAGCCGCAGCTTGACCGAATCCATCGCCAGCATGCGGTTGACCGAGAAATGCCGGCCGATGTCGCGCAAAAAGTCGATGTAGTTGAGCCCGAGCAACCAATCGGCATTGTCGGCCATGATCGCGTCGTGTTTGGCCGCGCCGAAGGTCAGGAATTTTGAGAAGACCTGTTTGATCCCGGCTTTATTGGCCTCGATGGTCTCGTCCGTCAGCAGTTTGCGGCTCTCGTCCTTGCCCGAGGGGTCGCCGACGCGCGTCGTGCCGCCGCCCATCAATGCGATCGGCTTGCCGCCGGTCTTCTGCAACCAGCGCAGCATCATGATCTGGACGAGCGAGCCCACATGCAGCGAGGACGCTGTGCAATCGAAGCCGATATAGGCGACAAGATCGCCGCTCTTCGCCTTCGCGTCGAGCCCCGCAAGGTCCGAGCACTGGTGCAGGAAGCCCCGCGTTGAGAGCACGCGAAGAAAATCGGACGTGGGGCGGAAGGCTTCGGACACGGGCACCTGCGCGATTGGGAAATGCGCCGCGAAACTAACCCCCGGCGGCGCCGCGTCAAGAGCAGGCGCGCCCTAACCATGTTCCTGCCAGCGGGGGCGGCCTAAGGCGGCGCGAAAAGCGGTGTGATGCCGAGCGTATCGATATAGACAATCCCTTCTTCGACCCACAGCGGATATTCGGCGAGCGCGCTTTCCTGAGATGCTTGTCGGCGATGACGAGCCGCATCCCGCCCTCGGCAACGGTGTCGGCTTTGCACACGCGGGTAAACATGGCCGCTCCTGGCCCGGATTCTGCACATTCGGTTCAGCAAAAAGAATGCCGTCCAGACAGCGTCAGAATCCGGAGCGCGAACATGAATCTTCCTGAAGGGAGCCTGCTGCAGCCCTTCGTCGCGCAACGTCTCGAAGACCTGAAAAAGGCGAAAGCCAAGCGCTCCATCGGCCAGTTGCAAGGCAAGATCGGCGAAATGCCGATCACGCGCGGCTTTGCCAGTGTCTTGGCGGCGCATTTCGTTGCGAAGGGCGAGCCCGGCGTCATCGCCGAGATCAAGGGAGCGTCGCCTTTCGAAACGAATTTCCGCCGGCCGGTCAATTACCGCGATTTCGGTGAGGATTTCGAAGCTGTCGGTGCGGTATGCCTTTCCGTCGCGATCGAGAGAAAAGCCTTTGCCGGGTCCATCGCCGATCTGGCGACCGTCAGTCAGGCTGTGCATATTCCGATCCTGGCGCGCGACATCGTGATCGATCTTTATCAGGTGCTTGAGGCGCGTCACGTCGGCGCCGACGCGATCACTCTCTCCGTTGCGCTGCTCGGTGACGAATTGCCGGAATTCATTCAACGCGCGACGGCGGTGGCGCTCGATGCCTTCGTCGAGGTCCATACAGTGGACGAACTCGATCGTGCCCTTGCCGCGGGCGCCAAACTCATCGCCGTGACGAACCGCGACATTCACACCTTTGAACTCAAGCCCGGCACCTGCGCGGAATTGCTACCGAAGATCTCGGCAGGTAAGGCACTCGCGGTCGCGGAAGGCGATCTCGGCACAGCCGAGGATATCGCCGCTATGGGCGCGGCCGGCGCCAAGGCCGTGCTCATGGGCATCAGATTGATGAAGAACCGCGATCCCGCCGGCGTGCTCGAACGCGCGCTTGGCGTTGAGACATTGGAGGACTGATCCTCCGCGCCTTATCGCGATCTGAGGGCTGGCACCCATATTGCTGACCTTGCGATGATCGAAGCGTGAACCTTCTCAGACACTTTGCTGTGTCGGAGATGCGTCATGTTTTGCGCGAAAGGTTACAAAGGAGCGCGTCGGGCCGATGACGGATATGGCGGAACTGAGGAAACGCAAGGAACCGCTCAATCTGGCGATCGTCTATGTCGATCCCGATTCTTTCATCGCCAACATCGTGGGCTGGCTGGAGATTACCAATTTCATCTCGGCGCAGCGGCTTGGCGAGGCGCAAGTGCCGGCTGATGGACTGACGCCGAAGCTGACGCCCGAAGACCTGCGCAAGGGCAATGTGCATGAGATCGGCAATGATGCCCTCTTTGCCTTCTGCATGACGGCGGCGCTCAAGGGTGACAAGCCGGCGATCGACAAGGTCGAGGCGGCGCTGCTTGAAAGCATGGGCAAGGATTTTCCCGGCGCGTCGGCGCTTTGGTATTTCCGCGGCCAGATCGACGCGCCGGTGACGCTTGAGGATTTCGTCGGTCAGGCGGGCAAGAAAATGCTTCTCGGTGACATTCCGCCGCCGCCTTTGCGCGCCAAGGAAAACTGGAGCAACGGCCTGCGTTTCTTCGAAAAGGCGCGCAAGTCCAACTTCAATCACGAGATCATGTATCCGCTCGCGAAATGGACGCGCGAGCGCTGGAACGAGACTTTGGAGAAAGGCGTCGCCTTCCTCGCGCATATCGAGGATAGCGTGCCCGTTCTGCGCGACGTGCTGGAAGATGCCCGCAACGACCAGCCCTTCATCGCCAATGCGCTGCTTCGGCTCGCCCCGGCGGTCGATATGGAATTGACCGAGGAGTACGAAGGCTTCCTGCGCTCGCTGGCACGGCGGAACTAGCCGAACACCCGTTTGAGCATGGCGCCGCTGGCGCTCTCGGCAATCTCGCGTAGGTAATGGTTCGCGGCTTCGAGCCCGGTGCCGCCGTGGTCGAATTCGGATTGCAGGCCATCGCGCAGGCCCCAGGCGGCGGGCAGGAGCGGGAAGCCCTCCGTCTCGATCTTCTGCTGCGCCTGCGCGATCTGGCGTTCGGAGCGGCCGGTCTTCGACAGGATCAGGGCAATCTTGCCCTCGGCGCCCTGACGGGCGAGGCGGCGGGCAAGGGCGAGGGTGGGGCGCAGATCGTCCTCCGACGTGCCGGTCGGCAGAAAGACGACGGAGCTTTCCTCCGCGACCTCTTTCGTCAGATCGTCGGCGAGGCCGCGTGTATCGGCGACGATGAGATCGAAATTCTCTTCGGTCTTGCGCAGCTTTTTCAGGCTTTTGAACGCGCGCGTATCGATTTCGGGCTCAATATTGCGGCGCAGACGCGCGGCATTCCATTCGACGCAAGTCAATTGCTCAAGGTCGAAATCGGCGAGCAGAACCTTGTGGCCCGCGCGCGCCGCCGCGACGGCGAGAAGGCGCGCGAGGCTGCTTTTGCCGACGCCGCCCTTCTGCCCGACGAAGGCAACGAGGCTGAGTTCTTTCTTCATGCCAAGCGCCTCACACCCTTTGCTCTGTAAGAGCCGAACCCAGCGGTCACTTGCCGCACTGAAATACAAGGGGACATCGCCAGGCGGGCGCAAGTTTTTTCCAGAGGGCTGATCGCGCAATCGCTTTTTTTACGGTGGATTGTCATAATAGGCGCTGCTCTGGAGGGAATATCGGTGACGCGCGCGCTTGGCTTGATGAGCGGAACATCTCTCGACGGTATCGATGTCGCCATCATCGAGACAGATGGCGCTGCGGACGTCACGCAGGGACCGGCGCGGTCTTTCGCTTACGACGACGAGGACCGCGCGCTTCTGCGCGCTGCCTTGGCCGCAGCGCAAGACCTGCCAGCCGACCCTGCTGCGCGCATGGCGCGTCCGGGCGTCCTCGCCGAAGCGGAGCGCCGCGTCACAACCCGCCATGCCGAGGCCGTGCGCGACTTTCTGATCGCGGAAATGATCGATCCGGCTTCCGTCGATATCGTCGGCTTTCACGGCCAGACCGTGATTCATCGCCCGGCCGAGCGTTTCACGGTGCAGATCGGCGACGGCGTCCAACTCGCGCGGTCGGTCGGCCGGCCTGTCGCTTATGATTTTCGCGCTGCCGATGTGGCGGCAGGCGGGCAGGGCGCGCCGCTCGTGCCCATCTATCACCGCGCACTGGTCGAGGCGGCCGGATTCGCGGAGCCGATCGTCGTCGTCAATATCGGCGGCGTCGCCAATCTCACCTATGTCGATGGCGGCGCGCCGGTCGCCTTCGATACCGGGCCGGGCAATGCGCTGATCGACGACACGATGTTTTCGCGCGCCGGCGAGAAGATGGACGGCGGCGGGTTGACCGCCGCAGCCGGCAAGGTCAATCCCGTCGCGCTCGCCGAACTGCTGGCGCATCCTTTTTTCGCACTGCCGCCGCCGAAATCGCTCGACCGCAATGCATTTTCAAGCGCCGCCGTCGCCGCTCTGCCGCTCGAAGATGCCGTCGCGACGCTCACCGCCTTCACCGCGCACAGCATTGTCCGCGCGCTCGACCACCTGCCGAAGCAGCCCAAGCTCGTCGTACTTGTCGGCGGTGGCGCGCATAATCTGACGTTGCGTTGGCAATTGATGCAGCTCCTGCCTTGCGGGCTGGTGGTGGCCGAGGCTCTCGGTTGGTCGGGTGACGCGCTGGAGGCGCAAGCCTTCGCTTATCTCGCCGTGCGGCGGCTGAAGAATCTGCCGATCACGTTCCCGACAACGACAGGAGTCGCGGAGCCTATGCCGGGCGGTTTGATCGCTGGCGCGAATTGACCTACGCGCGGAACCATCGTCACACTAGCATGCGGATTGCGGGCTAGGGTGCCGGCGATCCAATTCCGCTGCGAGCCGCAAGGAGCTGCCATGCCCCGCCTGACGCCCATTCCGCCTGCTGAACTCAGCCCCGAGCAGCGCGTGCTCTATAACGACATGAAGGAAGGGATTGAGACGAATTTTAAGGGTTTCACCGCCATCCGCAGCGACGGTGCGCTGATCGGGCCCTGGACGGCGTGGCTCACCGAGCCGAAGTTCGGGGAAGCGAGCTGGCATCTCGTCCGTGCACTCGCCGACAAGCCTGCGTTGCCGCGCAATGTGCGCGAGGTCGCCATTCTCGTCACCGGCGCGCATTTCAAATCGGCCTATGAGCTTTATGCGCATGTGTTGGTCAGCGAGTTGCGCGGTCTCTCGGATGAAAAGATTTCAACGATCGTTGCCGGTCAGCGGCCTGTCGATCTGACTCGCGAAGAGGCCGTCGCCTATGATTTCGCCAGCGCCCTCATCAGCGGCGGCACCTTGCCGGAGCTGACCTACCGGAGTGCGGTGCAACTCTTCACGCCGCATGGCGCGGCGGAGCTTTCCTATCTCGTTGGGCTGTATGCGCTCGTGTCGATCACGCTCAACACGTTCGACATTCCGGTGCCGGAAGTGTAGGCGGCCAGACAGACCCTAGATGAGCGGGCGCGTGGCGTTTTCGACATCGTCTACGCGCGCCAATTTCTTCAAGGCATCTTCATTGATGATCCTCAAGGTCCGGTCATCGAGCTCGATCGATCGTTCCTTGCGCAGTCTTTGCAAGGTCTTGTTGGTGTGGACGAGGGAGAGTCCGAGCGTATCGGCGAGATGGCTTTGTCGCATGGGCATATCGAGCTGGTTGCGCTTCGTCATCCCCAGTCCGCGCGCCTTGTCGAAAAGATACCAAAGCAGATAGGCAATGCGCTCGATCGCGGTTCTGCGCCCGAGTGAGAGGATTTGCTCGTCCAGACTGCGCTCCTGGTTCGCCGCGAGCCAAGTGACGTCATAGGCGAGTTGCGTGTCGCTCGCGAAGAACGTCCAAAGCTTGTCGCGTGGGAAAACGCAGAGCACGGAATCGGTTAGCGCCTCGATGCCATGTCCCAAGGTTTCCGACATGGAAGATTGCAAGCCGAGAAAATCGCCAGGCAACGCATAGTTTATGATCTGGCGACGGCCATCCTCGAGGGTCTTATAACGGAACGCCCAGCCGGACAAAACTGTAAACAGGTGGCTCGCACGGGCTTGCTCAAGCAATATGGTTCCACCCGGCGCGACGGTCAGCTCACCGATTTTAAAAGCCTGAATGACGTTTACATCGATAAGCCGCCCGCCAAAGACGGGAAGCTCGCGCAAGGGACACTTCGCACAAGGCGTGGCGATGTTCTGACTTGCTGTGCTCGCCATAAAATCAGATCCGATAAATGCTGTGAAAAATCTGCGCCTCATAAGAGGCCGTGAGATCAATCACAAGCAAGCCTTCCTCCCGGCGACTCGCTTATGTCAAAGTTAAATGACCCGCACGCCAGAAGGGTCTACGCACCGCACGGCTGGAGGTGCGATGCGCATTTTCGATTTTATGGATCGTATCGAGCGGACGGACGCGCACGGCGCCCGTAGCTATCTCTTCGCCTTGGCTGCTACGGCGCTGGCAGCCGTGTTGCAGAACACTTTGACTGCTGCGACGTTCCCTTTCCCGCTTTTGTTCTATGTGCCCGCCATCGGCCTGGCGACGCTCTATGGCGGCGCGGGCCCCGGCGCTTTGGCAGCTGTCCTGTCGGCGCTCGGTGTTTTCCATTTTGCATGGCCCGGGCCCCACGTCGGCGTGCAGGGATGGACGCTGATCCTGCCTTATATTGTTTATGCTACTGTAATAGCTGGATATGTATTCATAATCAGCGCGCTCCGGACGAGGTTCGCCGAGATGCGGCGGCAGCACGTCGAGGCGGCGGCAGAGCTCAATTCGCTCGATGGGAAGTTGCGCGCGCTCCAGCATCGCATGACCAGCAACATGCAGGCCGTGGCGAGCTTGCTGACATTGGAGAAAATGAAGCTGCGATGGGACCCCGGCGCGGTTCGCGTCCTCGATGACGCCCGGCAGAGAGTCGTCGATATGAGCCGGATCAGCCGCCGGCTGAACGAGCGGGTCGTGGAAGGACTAGAGATCAAGGACTATCTGCAATTGCTCTGCGCGGATTTTCAATCGGCCGCCGCTTCGCACGAAATCGTCAGCGTCGTTTCGGACGATGTCGATATCAAGGACCCGGAAAAGCTGATGGCCTTGTCCGTGCTGATTGGCGAAGCCATCGGCAATGCGTTGAAACACGCATTTCCTGACAAGCACGTCGGAACGATTTCCGTCGCGCTCAAGCGCATCACCCCGACTTCTTGCCGCTTGATCGTTCAAGACGACGGTTGCGGCTTGCCGCAGCACATCGACCTCGCGGACCCGGCCACAAGCGGCTTTCTCATCATGCAGGCGATGGCGGTTCAGATCGGCGGCAAACTTGAAACTTTGCCGTCGTCATTGGGCACGACGCTGAGCGTGCGTTTCGACGCCTAGCTTGTCCGCTCGGCGGGTTCCGCGCGCGTCGGCGTCGGCAGCTTCGGCGGATTGCCGAGGCGGCGGTCGAGATAAATGCCGACTTCTTCGATGAGCGGCTCGACGCAATTTTCGAAGAAATGGTTGGCGCCGGGAATGACCGCGTGCTCGATCGCGATGCCCTTCTGCGTCTTCAGCTTCTCGATCAATCCGGTGACCTCCTTCAGCGGCGCGACGCGGTCCTGATCGCCGTGGACGAAGAGGCCCGAGGACGGGCAGGGCGCGAGGAAAGAGAAGTCGAAGCGGTTGGCCGGCGGCGCGACCGAAATGAAGCCCTCGACCTCCGGCCGGCGCATCAGAAGCTGCATGCCGATCCAGGAGCCGAAGGAGACGCCGGCGATCCAGCAGGCGCGCGCTTCGGGGTTGATTGCCTGCGCCCAATCGAGCGCGGCCGCCGCATCCGAGAGTTCGCCCTGGCCGTGGTCGAACGCGCCCTGACTGCGACCGACACCGCGGAAATTGAAGCGCAGCACCGAAAAGCCGCGCTCGGCGAAAGCATAATAGAGATTGTAGACAATTTGGTTGTTCATCGTCCCGCCGAACTGCGGGTGCGGATGCAGGATGATGGCGATCGGCGCCCCACGCTGCGCCGAGGGGTGGAAGCGCCCCTCGAGACGACCGGCTGGACCGTTGAAAATGACCTCGGGCATTCGATCTCCTAAAAGCTTGCGGTGTGCTCCGCACTAGCCGCGGTATGCCGCGCCGCAGGCCTGCTATCCCGCGGGTTTGCTTGACGCATAGGCCACTGGCCCACATAATCTGGCGTTAGAATTGTTCTAACCGTTTCGGCGCGTTATAGCGCCAGTCCAAACGGCATGCCGGCAAATCAGGGGTCTTCCTCTACACGCCCGGCCATCCGAATTGCAATTATTTTGGCACGGCGAAGGGCTTTTTCATTTCGCCTTGCGCCAGGGAAGGGTGATCAGTGCAGCGTTCGCGCGCCTATCTCGATCATAATGCGACGACGCCGCTGCGGCCCGTGGCGCGCGAGGCCATGCTTGTAGCCTTGACGCAGGAGGGCAATGCCTCGTCCGTGCATCATGAAGGCCGGGCGGCGCGGGCGCGGCTCGAATCGGCGCGCGAGGCTTTGGCTGGCTTCGTCAAAACCCAGCCCAAGAATGTTTATTTCACCTCGGGCGCGACCGAGGCACTGAACCTCGCTCTCACGCCAGAACTTGAGCTTGACGGTAACAAAGCCCCGTTCGAGATGCTTTTGGTCGCGGCCGGGGAACACGCCTGCGTTCTCGCAGGGCATAGATTCCCCGCGACCGCCGTGGAGAAACTGCCGCTGACGGCAGACGGCGTCCTCGACCTCGCCGCTCTCGACGCGGCTCTGGCCCGCCACGCGGGGCGCCGGGTGCTGCTGGCGCTCCAGGCGGCCAATAACGAGACGGGCGTCATCCAGCCGGTTGCCGCGGCCGCGGCCCGGGTTCACGCCGCCGGCGGAGCCTTGGTTTGCGACGGTGTCCAGGCGGCGGGCAAGGCACCCAGTGACTTTTCCGCCCTGGACGCGGATGTTCTGGTGCTTTCGGCCCATAAAATAGGTGGTCCACAGGGGACGGGGGCCCTTTGTTTTGCAAAGAGTCGCCATCATATTTTAAATGGTCTAATTCGAGGGGGAGGTCAGGAGCGTGGGCTCCGCGCCGGAACCCAGAATGTCGCCGCGATCGTGGGCTTTGCGGCCGCGGCCGAGGCTTTGGCTCAGGCGGGGGTGGCCGAAATGGCCCGGCTCGCCGGTCTGCGTGACCGGCTGGAGCGGGCGGTTAAGGCCCTCGCGCCGGAGGCCGTGATTTTTGGCGCGGGAGCGCCACGTTTGCCCAATACGGCGAATTTCGCCGTGCCGGGTGTGGGGGCGGAGGTTTTGTTGATGGCGCTCGATCTCGAAGGCGTCGCGGTCTCGTCAGGGTCCGCCTGCTCTTCGGGCAAGGTCAAGCGCTCGCATGTTCTCGAGGCGATGGGCGTGCCGCCTGCATTAGCGGAAGGCGCGATCCGGGTCAGCCTCGGCTGGAATAGCGAGGAGGACGATGTGGAGCGGTTTCGGATCGCCTTCGTCAGGGCGGTCGAGACGCTCAAGGCAAAGCGGGTGAAGCCCGCCGCGTAGGAATTGAAGTCTGAACCAGCGGTCCTTGAAACCGCCGAGGTGAGGAGAGAAGAATGGCTGCGGTGCAGGAAACGATCGATCGCGTCAAAGCGATCGACGTGAGCGAATACAAGTACGGGTTCTCGACCGATATCGAGTCGGACAAGGCGCCCAAGGGTCTCAACGAAGATATCGTCCGTTTTATTTCGGCGAAGAAGAACGAGCCGGAATGGCTGACCGAATGGCGGCTTGAAGCCTATCGCCGTTGGCTGACGATGACGGAACCGCGCTGGGCGCGCGTTTCCTACGGCCCGATCAATTATCAGGATCTCTATTATTACGCTGCGCCGAAGACGGCTGCGGGGCCGAAGTCGCTTGACGAGGTCGATCCGGAACTTCTGAAGGTCTACGAGAAGCTCGGCATCCCGTTGAACGAGCGGGCGATCCTCGCCGGCGTCGAAGGCGCGGGCGAAACAAGCGGCCGCATCGCCGTCGATGCGGTGTTCGATTCCGTCTCGGTGGTCACGACCTTCAAGGAAGAGCTTGCCAAGGCCGGCGTCATCTTCTGCGCCATCTCAGAGGCGGTGAAGAACCATCCCGAACTCGTGCGCAAATATCTTGGCTCGGTTGTGCCGCCCACCGACAATTTCTTCGCGACGCTGAACAGCGCCGTGTTCTCGGACGGCTCGTTCGTTTATGTGCCGCCGGGCGTGCGCTGCCCGATGGAGCTTTCGACCTATTTCCGCATCAACGAGAAGAATACCGGCCAGTTCGAACGCACTTTGATCATCGCCGACAAGGGCGCCTACGTCTCCTATCTCGAAGGCTGCACGGCGCCGAAGCGCGACGAGAACCAGCTCCATGCCGCGGTCGTCGAGCTGATCGCGCTCGAAGACGCCGAGATCAAATATTCGACGGTGCAGAACTGGTATCCGGGCGATTCCGAAGGCAAGGGCGGCGTCTATAATTTCGTCACCAAGCGCGGCGATTGCCGCGGCGCGCGCTCGAAAATCTCCTGGACGCAGGTCGAGACCGGCTCGGCCATCACCTGGAAATATCCGTCCTGCATCCTGCGCGGCGACAATTCGCGCGGCGAATTCTATTCGATCGCGATTTCGAATGGCCATCAGCAGGTCGATTCCGGCACCAAGATGATCCACCTCGGTAAGAACACGACGAGCCGGGTGATCTCGAAGGGCATTGCCGCCGGCCATTCGCAGAACACCTATCGCGGTCAGATCTCCGCGCATCGCAAGGCGACGGGCGCGCGCAATTTCACCAATTGCGACTCGCTGCTCATCGGCAACGACTGCGGCGCGCATACCGTGCCCTATATCGAGGCGCATAACCGCTCGACGCAATTCGAGCATGAGGCGACAACCTCGAAAATTTCAGAGGATCAGCTCTTCTATTGTATGCAGCGCGGGCTCAATGCGGAGGAGGCGACGGCGCTCATCGTCAACGGCTTCGTCCGCGACGTGTTGCAGCAATTGCCGATGGAATTCGCCGTCGAGGCGCAGAAGCTGATCGCCGTTTCGCTCGAAGGCAGCGTTGGCTGACGCCCGCGCCTTCGCCCACAAGGATTAAAGCCATGTTGGAAGTCAAGAACCTGAGCGTGTCGATCGGCGACCGCGAAATCCTGAAGGACTTCAACCTCCAGGTCGCGGACGGCGAGGTCGCGGCGATCATGGGGCCGAACGGCTCCGGCAAATCGACGCTCTCCTACGTTATCGCCGGCAAGCCGGACTATGAGGTCACGTCGGGCGAAGTGCTGCTCGATGGCGAGAACATTCTCGAATTGTCGCCGGACGAGCGCGCCGCCAAGGGCGTGTTCCTCGCCTTTCAATATCCGGTCGAGATTCCGGGCGTCACGACGATGACCTTTCTGAAAGCGACGCTCAACGCCATCCGCCGGCAGCGGGGCGAACCGGAGCTTTCGATCCCGGATTTCGTGAAGCGCGTGAACAAGGCGGCAGCCAAGCTCGACATCAAGCCCGATCTCCTGAAGCGCGCGGTCAATGTCGGCTTCTCGGGCGGCGAGAAGAAGCGCATGGATATTTTCCAATTGGCCTTTCTGGAACCGCGCTTCGCCATTCTCGACGAGACGGATTCCGGCCTCGATATCGATGCGTTGCGGGTCGTCGCCGATGGCGTCAACGCCTTGCGCACGAAGGATCGCAGCTTCCTCGTCATCACGCATTATCAGCGCCTGCTCGAATATATCGTGCCGGACAAAGTGCATGTGATGGCGGGCGGCCGGATCGTGCGCAGCGGCGGCAGGGAGCTGGCGCATGAACTCGAAAAGCGCGGCTACAAGGATTACGTCGAAGCGGAAGTGGCATAGGCCATGAGCATTCAGATCATTCCCACGGCAACAGCGGCGGAAAACGCGCTGGCGGAGACATTCAGAGCCGCCAAAGCGACTCTGCCGGGCAATACCGCGGTGGCCGAACAGCGCGCCCACGCCTTCGAGGCTTTCGCCCGTGCCGGCCTGCCGAACCGCCGCCTCGAAGCCTGGCACTATACCGATCTGCGCAATCTGATGCGCCAGGCGCTGCCGCTCGCGCCGGTGCCCAATGCGCGGGACATTGCAAAGCTCGCCACGGAGGCGGCGCGCTTGCCGTCGCCGCGGCTTGTCCTCGTCGATGGTGTCTTCGCGCCGGAACTGTCCAGCCCGGTGCCTGCGGGCGTGACGGTGACGTCGCTTGCCGCCGCCCTCGCCAAGGGCGAACCGGCACTGACTGAGGCCCTCGGCGCTGTCTGGGCGGAAGCCGACGATGCGATCATCTCGCTCAATGCGGCTTTGATGCAGGATGGCCTCGTCATCGATGTGGCGCCGGGCGCCAAGCTCGAAGCGCCGCTCCATATCGTCTATGCGACCGTGGCGTCGGAGCCGGCGGCGCGTTTCTCGCGCTCGCTGGTGCGCGTCGGCGCGGGTGCCACATTCCGCTTCAACGAATTGAGCCTGGGGCAGGGCGGCCGCACGGGCCAGACCAATAATGTGCTGATCCTCGACGTCGGCGATGGCGCCGATGTGGCGCATACGCTCTCGCTCACCGGGACGGAACCGGGCAGCCTGCGGCTCGAAACCTTCCTGGTGAAGCTCGGGGCGAAGGCGAAGTTCGACAGTTTCGCGCTGATCACCGGCGCGGGACTGGTGCGCCGGCAAATCTACAAGCTCTTCGCCGGGGCCGACGCGAAGGCCGCGCTGCGCGGCGTGTCCCTGCTGCGCGGGCGCGAACATGCGGACACGACGCTCTTCGTGCGCCATGCGGCGACGGGCTGCGAGGGCCGCCAGAATTTTCGCTATATCCTCGATGATGAGGCGACGGGTATCTTTCAGGGCAAGATCGTCGTCGATCGCCTCGCCCAGAAGACCGATGGGCGGATGCTCGCCAAGGCTCTGGTGCTCAACGACGACGCGACCATGAACAGCCGGCCGGAGTTGGAAATCTTCGCGGATGACGTGGCCTGCGGTCACGGCGCGACCGTCGGCGGCCTCGATGCCGATCAGCTCTTCTATCTCCAGGCGCGCGGCCTGCCGGCGAAGGAGGCGGAAGCCTTGTTGCTCGAAGCTTTCGCAGCCGAGCCTGCCGACGCGATCGGCGATGACGCGCTCGTCGCCGCCTACCGCGCCGAGATCGCGGCCTGGCTCGCAGGGAGGGCGAAGGCATGAATGAGCATGTCGCCGCGCCGCTCGATGTGGCCAAGATCCGGCAGGATTTTCCGATCCTGGGGTTGAAGCCCTATGGCAAGACGCTGGTTTATCTCGACAATGCTGCTTCGGCGCAGAAGCCGCGGCAGGTCGTCGATCGCATGGTCCACGCGACCTATAACGAATATTCGAACGTCCACCGTGGGCTGCATTATCTCGCCAATGCCGCGACCGAAGCCTATGAAGCCGCGCGCGAAAGCGTGCGAGGGTTTCTCAACGCCGGCAGTATCGACGAAATCATCTTCACCAAATCGGCGACGGAAGCGATCAATCTCGTCGCATCCTCGTTCGGCCAGCGCTTCATCAACGAGGGCGATGAGATCGTCCTCTCGATCATGGAGCATCACGCCAATATCGTGCCCTGGCATTTCCTGCGCGAGCGCAAAGGCGCGGTGCTGAAATGGGTGGATGTCGATGACGAGGGCAATTTCTCGCTCGAAGCCTTCGAAGCCGCGCTGACGGACAAGACCAAGATCGTCGCCATCACGCATCTCTCGAACGTCCTCGGCACGGTTACGCCGATCAAGGAGATCGTGAAGATCGCCCACGCCCGCGGCATCCCGGTGCTGGTCGATGGGGCGCAGGGCGCCGTGCATCTCGATGTCGATGTGCAAGACCTCGATGTCGATTTCTACGCGATCACCGGCCACAAGCTTTACGGGCCGACCGGCGTCGGCGCGCTTTATGGCAAGGCGGAATGGCTGGAGAAACTGCCGCCATTCCTTGGTGGCGGCGAGATGATCAACGAAGTCACGAAGGACCACGTGACCTATAACGATCCGCCGCATCGCTTCGAGGCCGGCACGCCGCCGATCGTCCAGGCCGTGGGCCTCGGCGCCGCGCTCGATTATATGCGCGAGGTCGGCCGGGCGAAGATCCATGCGCATGAGACGGCGCTCGGCCAATATGCGCATGAACGCATGTCGCAGCTCAATTCGGTGCACATCTTCGGCCGCGCCAAGGGCAAGGGCGCGATTCTCGCCTTCAATCTCAAGGGCGCACACCCCCACGATGTGGCGACGATCATTGATCGCGAAGGCGTGGCAGTCCGCGCCGGTACGCATTGCACCCAGCCGTTGCTGGCGCGGTTCGGCGTGACCTCGACATGCCGTGCCTCGTTCGCGATGTACAATACGTTCGAGGAAGTCGATAAGCTCATCGAGGCTTTGCAGCGGGCGGAGGGTCTCTTTGGCTGAGGACATGATCACCGAGACGGCGCAGACACCAGCGGGCGGGGCCGCACCGGCCGTCGAACCGGCATCGCCCAATTCGCCGCAATGGTTCTTTGCGCCCGGCGTCACGCCGGACGAACGCGCGCGGCTGACCGAGGAGGCGATTGCGGCGCTGAAGACCGTCTTCGATCCGGAAATCCCCTGCGACATTTACGAGCTTGGGCTGATCTATTGCGTCGTCATCGACGACAGCCGTAAAGTGCTGATCGACATGACGCTGACGGCGCCAGGCTGCCCGGTCGCCGGGGATATCGTCCAATCGGTCGAGAACGCGGTCGGCACCGTGGGCGGCGTGTCGGCGGTCGAGGTCAACATGGTCTTCGATCCGCCGTGGGATCAAAGCCGGATGTCGACCGAGGCGCGGATCGCGCTCGACTTTTATTGATGTGAACGAACGCCGGCGTACCTATATAAGGGTCACGCGAGGAGATAGATGATGGCGAAAGCCAAGTTCCCGATCATGACTTTGACGCAGGCGGCAGCCGATCGCGTTCGCACGCTGATGGCCGACCGCGCCATCGCCGGGCTGCGCGTCGGGGTCAAGAACGGCGGCTGCGCCGGCATGTCCTATACGCTGGATTATGCCGAGGCGATCGGCCCTTACGATGAGGTTGTCGAGGACAAGGACGTGAAGGTCATCGTCGATCCGAAGGCGCTGATGTTCCTTCTCGGCACCGAGATGGATTTCCGTACGGACAAGCTCGGCTCGGGGTTCACCTTCAACAACCCGAATCAGACGGGGGCCTGCGGTTGCGGCGAATCCGTCGCCATCACGCCAGCCAGCGAAGCCCAGATCGCGGAAGCACGCGGCTAAAGCATCGGACCGAAAAGTACGCGAAGCGGTTTTCGGATCAATCCGATGCGATGAAAAGAACTTGACGTCGCGCGGCGGAGAACACGTCCACCGCCGTGAGTTTTAGGCTTCCTCCGCCTCTTCCACGACACTCGGCTTCAGCTTCACCGGGCGCAGCAAAAAGCTCGGGACATGATCTCCCATGCCGACGACGGGTTGATCGTCATGGCCATTGTCGCGCGATCTGGCGCGATCGGGGCGTTGATGGCTGCGCTCCCTGTGATCCGGCACTTTTTGCTCTGGCGCCCTAGGGGCGTGTTGCCGTGGCTCGTGTTGTCTCGGCTCTTGTGACCTTGCCTCTTGTGGCCTTGGGTCGTGTGCTTTGGCGGCCGCAGGGCCATTGCTCTTTGGGGCGTCGTGAGGAGCCTCGCGCGTCCGTTTGCTCTGTTCGCGCGGCTCGCGCGCGCTGTGTTCGCGCGGGGCACGGGTGCGCTCGCCGCTGGTCCGGCGGCCGCCGCGCTGGCGCGGGGAGGCTTCCTCCTCGTCGTCCTGCGTGAGCGTGTCGAGCGTCGCGCCTTGCTGCCATTCGACAACGCGGCCGATCAGCTTCTCGATTTCTGCAAGATGCTTCTGGTCAGCGCGGGTGACGATCGAGATCGCCGTGCCCAGTTTGCCGGCGCGGCCGGTGCGGCCGATGCGATGGACATAATCCTCGGCATGGACGGGCACGTCGAAATTGAAGACATGGCTGACATCGGGAATATCGAGGCCGCGCGCCGCGACATCCGAGCAGACGATGAGATCGACTTCGCCGTTCTTGAACGCGTCGAGCGAGGCCATGCGCGAGCGCTGGTCCATGTCGCCATGCAGCGCGCCGGCGCGGAAGCCATGCTTCTGCAGCGATTTGTGCAGGATCGCCACATCGCGCTTGCGATTGCAGAAGATGATGGCGTTCTTGAAATTATCGACCGAGCGGATGAGGTGGCGCAAAGTCTCGCGCTTGGCCGGGCCGGACGGGGAGGCGACGAGCACCTGGGCGATGGTCGCGGAGGTAGAGGCAGCCGGGGCGACTTCGATACGGACGGGATTGTGGAGGAAAGCCTCGGTGAGGCGAACGATTTCGGTCGGCATTGTCGCCGAGAAGAAGAGCGTCTGCCGAGTGAAGGGGACAAGCTTGCAAATGCGTTCGATGTCGGGAATGAAACCCATGTCGAGCATCCGGTCGGCTTCGTCGATCACTAGGATCTCGATGCCGGTCAGGAGCAGCTTGCCGCGCTCGGCGAAATCGAGCAGGCGGCCGGGCGTCGCAATCAGCACGTCGGCGCCGCGCATGATCTTGGTTTCCTGATCGCCGAAGGAGACGCCGCCGATCAGGAGAGCGACGTTGAGTTTGTGATTGATGCCGTAGCGGCCAAAGCTTTCCTCGACCTGGGCTGCCAATTCCCGCGTCGGCTCAAGGATGAGGGTGCGCGGCATTCGCGCGCGGGCGCGGCCTTGTTCGAGGCGCGAGAGCATCGGCAGCGTGAAGGCTGCGGTCTTGCCGGTGCCGGTCTGGGCAATCCCGAGCACGTCGCGCCCGGCGAGGACTTCGGGGATGGCCTGGGCTTGAATGGGAGTAGGTGTGGTGTAACCGGAAGCTTCTACCGCCTGTAGAACCTTCTCGCTGAGACCAAGTTCTCTAAAAGTCATATTCGTCCTGAAAACAGCGCATGCGGTCCGGCTGCGGATCGCGACTTTGCGAATTACGACACGGACATTGCGCGCTAAAGCTCAAAGGCGCTTCCGGTACCCGGAATGGACCGAGCGGCAAACTTGGCGCCTTAAGGGAAATCGGACACGCCCCAGTTTTGGGCGAATCTGCCGGTCCGAACCGCTCTTTAACGCTGATATCGGCAGGATGCAAACGGATTACAAGCTCACGCCGGTGCATGAGGCGCAAATCTCTGGAATAAAATGATTAATTCGTTGCCAATCGCGCCGCCGGCTGCTGCCGGGGCGAGAAAATCCGCATCAGGACGAAGATCGTCGCCAGAACCGCCACATAAACGATGAGCTGCAATTGCGTCGGCTGGTCGGTATAGCCGAGCAGGGTGTGGGCAATGCGGCCGACCCAGGAATCGTCGGCGAGCAGCCAGGACGTGTCCCAGACCGTGCGGTCGAGCACGGTAACGATGTCGCCCTGATCGAGGAAGCCGACCGCCTGGGCCGCCATGCCTGCCGCGATGAAGGAGATGAGCGCCGTCGTCACGCGGAAGAGATAGCGCATCGGGATGGTGATGAGGCCGCGGAAGGTGAGATAGGCGACGGCCACGCCGCCCAGAAGCCCGAGCACGCCGCCGATGAAAATATTGGCCACTGTCGTGCCGCCGTTGGCCAGCACGCCATAGAGAAACAGCACGATTTCCGAGCCTTCGCGCAGCACTGCGACGGCGACGACGATGGCGAGCGCAAACAGCGACTTCGAACCGCTGCTCACCTCCCGCCCGAAGGAGCTGAGTTCCTGCGTCATTTCGCGGCCGTGCCGCGCCATCCAGACATTGTGCCAGGTGAGCATGACGACGGCCAGCGAGAGCACGGAGGCGTTCAGGACTTCCTGGCCCGTGCCGGCGAGAGCCTCGGCGATCAGGCCGGTGAATAGCGCGACAATGCTGGCCCCGAGAACGCCCGCCGCGACACCGCCCAGGACATAGCGCAACCGGTGCGGCACGGTCTGCGTGACGGCGAGGACAACACCCACGACAAGGCCGGCTTCGACAACTTCACGAAAGACAATGATGAGGGCCGCGATCACGATGATCCACTTTCAGCGATTTCAGGGGTCGCCCGAGAAGGGAGAAACGCAGGCTTTTGAGCCAGCCTTGCTTTGCGCTCTACTATATGAGCGCGGCACATGACTGCAAGGATCGGCGCCTGCATTTAGAATGCTTCAAAAACGAGCGTGAATTCGCCTGGGATTTATTTGGCCGAAGCGAGAAATCTGCAGTTGGGTCCGGTCACCGCCCTGATTTGGAAGGGCGACAAACTCTCGTGTATAGCGCTGAGCGCGGGGTGTGGAATGATTTCCGCCGAGTCGGGATGGCCGCCTGACGGGCTTGGATAAATAAAAGATGACTTCTAAAGACGCGCAAAAACGAACCTGTCTCGCGATCGTCCTCGCGGCTGGCCAAAGCAAGCGCATGCGCTCGGATCGGCCGAAGGTTCTGCACGAACTCGCGGGCCGCTCGCTGCTCGCGCATGTGCTGGCGTCGGTGGGTGCGGCGGGGGCGGAGCGTGTGGCGCTCGTCGTCGGCCCGAGCCACGATGACGTGGTCAAAGAAGCCAAGAGTATCGCGCCCGATATCGATGTCTTCGTGCAATCGCCAGCGCTCGGCACCGCCCACGCCGTGCTCGCGGCCAAAGCGGCGATTGCCGAGGGCTATGACGATATCCTCGTCGCCTTTGGCGATACGCCGCTGGTGCAGCCGGAAACCTTTGCACGGCTGCGCACGGGGCTTTCCGCGCCGGGCCGCGCCGTCGCGGCGCTCGGCTTTCTCGCCAGCGATCCGCGCGGCTATGGCCGGCTGATTCAGGAGGGCGATACGCTGATCGCGATCCGCGAGGACCGCGATCTGCGCAATGACGAGGGCGAGATCCTCTTCTGCAATGCCGGTCTGATGGCGATCTCCGGCGCGACGGCGTTGCCACTGCTTGAATCGATCGGCGCCGCCAATGCGCAGGGCGAATTTTACCTGACCGATATTGTCGCTGCGGCACGCCGTGACGGCCTGAGCGCCGTCGCGATCGATGCGCCGGAGGAAGAAGTGCTCGGCATCAACGATCGTCAGCAGCTCGCCGTGGCGGAGGCGGTCTTGCAGGATCGGCTCAAGGCCTATGCGATGCGCGGGGGCGTTACCTTCGTCGATCCGAGCCGTGTGCAGCTTTCCTACGACACGACCTTCGGTCGCGACGTGCTCATCGAGCCGGATGTGTTTTTCGGACCGGGCGTGAAAGTTGGCGACGGTGTGACGATTCGTTCTTTTTCCCATCTCACGGGGGCGGAGATCGGCCCGCGCTGCATTATCGGGCCGTTTGCGCGGCTGCGGCCCGGCACGGTGCTCGCGGAGGATGTGCACATCGGCAATTTCGTCGAGGTGAAGGCTTCAGTGCTCGCCGCGGGCGTCAAGGCCAATCACCTCGCCTATATCGGCGACGCATCGATCGGCGCGAAGACGAATGTCGGCGCCGGCGTCATCACCTGCAATTACGACGGCTTCGCCAAATTCCGCACCGAGATCGGGGACGGCGTCTTCGTCGGCGTCAATTCGGCGCTTGTCGCGCCGGTGAAGATCGGCGATGGCGCCTATATCGGGACCGGCTCCGTCATCACCGAGACTGTCGAACCGGACGCGCTGGCGCTCGCCCGCAGCCACCAGGTTCAAAAGCCCGGCTGGGCGAAGGCATTCCGCGACAAGCAGAAGAAATAGCGCTCAGGCGGCCTGCGGCAGCGTCCCGTCCGCGCGGCGCGTGGCGAAGATCACATAGGGCACGAACGCGAGAATCACGAAGGCCCAGGGATCGAAGCCCCCACTCGCCGTGATCCAGATGAGGGACGGCAGAAAAGCGAGCGGCAGAAGCGCCGCCCAGTCCCGCCAGTCGCCGCCCTGACGCCAGAGATGCGCGGCCAGCATCGCCATCGGCAGCGCCCAGATCGCGAGATCATATTCGAGCATGATCGGCGTCGCCAAAGGCATCGCGATGCAGAAGGCGAGCGCGCGGGCGAAAAGACCCTGCGCGCGCCGCCAGACCCAGAAGACCAGCGCGAAAGCGCCGAGCGTCGCCATCGCCTGGGCGATTTCCGCTGCGCGGTGGCTCAGCGTCAGCTTGTAGACGGCGGCGAAGACGGTCGGCACGCGATTGCTCTGTACCGGATTGCCGAGGATCATGGCCGCGTGGTCCGGCAGATGCGCCAGGAATTTCCACCAGATGTCGGCGCCGAAACAGGCGAAGCTGAGCAGGACAAGCGCGGCGCTTGTCGCGGCAAGCACCAGCAGCGCGCGATACTCCCGCGCGGCCAGCAGGCAGACCGGCGCCAGGATGAAGACTTGCGGCTTGTAGATCAGCAGGCCGAAGAGAAATCCTGCGAGCCACGCGCGGCGATCGGCGAGCGCCAGAAGGCCGCCGGCGATCAGCGCCGCGGTCAAGGCGCCGTTCTGTCCGTCCGCCGCGTTCTGGATGAGCGGCGGCGCGATCAGGACGAGAGGCAAAGCGAGCCCGGAGAGACGCCGGACAAGGAGCCCCAAGCCGAGCGCGCCCGCGCCGACCCAGGCCGTCAGCGCGATTAGATAGGGCAGGCGCGACAAAGGCGCCACGAAGAGCAGAAAAGTCGGCGGATAGGCCCAGGGAAAGTGCTGGGCAAGCCCGGAAATGGAATCCTGAAGCGCAAAAAAGCGCGGCTGATCGAAAACCGCGATAGCGTCGCCTGCGTGGACGAGGATCGAGGCGGCGTAGAATGTTAGGAAATCATTCCCCACGACCGATCCGGCGCCATTGCGCATTCCGCCAGCGGCAGGCACAAGACAAAGGCCGAGCGCCAAAGCTGCATAGATGCCGGCGAGCGTCCGCAGCGCCACAAGCGGCAGGCCGCGGCTCAGCGGCGGCCCGGTCCGGGCCAATTGGCCTTTGGCGAGAAGGGTCATTCGGCTCCCCGGCGGACGCATTGGGCAAGCGTTCACTTTATGGAGCCTATTGCTCTCTGATTTGCTAACGAGGCCCGGGGCTCATAAGTCCCCAGTGCCGAGTGACGGCAAAAGGGAAGATCAAATGTGCGGAATCGTTGGTATTCTTGGAAATGGCCCGGTCGCGGGACTGCTCGTTGAAGCCTTGGGCCGGCTTGAATATCGCGGTTATGATTCCGCCGGGATCGCTACGCTGGAGGGCGGCAAGCTCGTGCGCCGACGCGCCGCGGGCAAGCTGAAGAATCTCGAAGCGCTGCTCGCCGCCGAGCCGCTTTACGGCCATTCCGGCGTCGGCCACACGCGCTGGGCGACGCATGGCAAGCCGACGGCCGAGAACGCCCATCCGCATCGCAACGGCAAAGTCGCTGTCGTCCATAACGGCATCATCGAGAATTTCCGCGCCTTGCGTGAGGAGTTGAAGGCCAGAGGCCATGCCTTCGAGTCAGAGACGGATACCGAGGTCGTCGCGCATCTTGTCGGCGAGGCTTTGGCCCAGGGCCTTTCGCCGCTCGAGGCGGTGGCCGAAAGCCTGCCGAAGCTGAAAGGCGCCTTCGCGCTCGCCTTTCTCTTCGAGGGTGAGGACGATCTCTTGATCGGCGCGCGGGCCGGCGCACCGCTCGCCATCGGCTTCGGCATCGGGGCGCGCGACGGCGAGATCTATCTCGGCTCGGACGCTATCGCGCTCGCGCCGCTGACCGATCAGCTCGCCTATCTCGAAGAGGGCGATTATGCCGTCCTGACGCGCCAGGGCGCCAAAATTTTCGATGCCGCCAATCTGCCGGTCGAGCGTAAGCGGGTCAGCGCGCCGGTTTCGGCCTTCCTTTTCGACAAGGGCAATTACCGGCACTTCATGGCCAAGGAAATCCATGAGCAGCCCGAGGTCGTCGGCCGCACCCTGTCGCATTTCCTCGATCTGTCCACAGGCACCGTGTCGCTGCCATTCGAATTGCCGGTCGATGCGGCGACGCTGCCGCGGCTGACGATCTCGGCCTGCGGTACGGCCTTTATGGCCGGGCTCGTCGCGTCCTATTGGTTCGAGCGCATCGCGAGATTGCCGGTCGAGATCGAAGTCGCCTCGGAATTCCGCTATCGCGAACCGCCGATGGAGAAGGGCGGGCTGATGCTGCTCATCTCGCAATCGGGCGAGACGGCCGATACGCTCGCGAGCCTGCGCTACGCCAAGGCGCAAGGGCAGAAAATCCTCTCGATCGTCAACGTCCCGACCTCGACGATGGCGCGCGAGAGCGATGTCGCGGCGCTCACTTTGGCGGGGCCGGAGATCGGCGTCGCCTCGACCAAGGCCTTTACCTGCCAATTGGCGCTGCTCGCCTGTCTGGCGCTCGCCTTCGCCAAGGCGCGCGGCACGATCGACGCGAAGGAGGAAGCGCGGCTCGTCGCCGAACTCACCGCCGTACCCGGCCTCATTGCCGAGGCGCTGAAGCGCGAGCCGCAGGTCGAACTCCTGGCGCGCGATCTCAGCAAGGCGCGCGACGTGCTCTATCTTGGCCGCGGCACCTCCTATCCGCTGGCGCTCGAAGGCGCGCTGAAGCTGAAGGAAATCTCCTACATCCATGCCGAGGGCTATGCCGCCGGCGAGTTGAAGCACGGGCCGATTGCGCTGGTCGATTCCGATCTGCCCGTCATCGTCCTCGCGCCGCGCGACCACGTGTTCGAGAAAACGCTATCGAACGTGCAGGAGGTCGCGGCGCGCAACGGGCGGATCATTCTCATCTCCGAGCCCGAAGCTGCACATGAGCTTGGCGTGCCGGCGGAGGTGATCGCTTTGCCGAAGATGGCGCCGGACTTTTCCGCGCTCGTCTACGCCGTGCCGGTGCAATTGCTCGCCTATCACACGGCTGTCTTCATGGGCAAAGACGCCGACCAGCCGCGCAATCTCGCCAAGAGCGTGACGGTGGAATAGGAGCTCGAACACGAGTGCTGCCTGCGTTAAAGCCGCGTTCTGCCGGTATGACGCCTGATATCTTCGTAGATGTAAACTGAGACGGAAAGCTGGTTCCGCGGCCAAGCGCAAGCGCAGCGAGCCCGGCCCTATCAGAATGGCTTGCCGCAGGCCGTTTGCGGCAAGGACAAGGAGGGATTCGTGACGAATGTCCGATCGGTTATCGTTTCGAGGAAGGCAATTAGCTCGGCAACATCGCCACGTGGTATGATCTGCGCCATGTTCGAGTCGCCGCCAACATGCGCGCGGATCGCCGCTTCCAGAGTCTTGGCCGAACCATTGTGCAGATAGGGTGCGGTGATCGCTACGTTGCGCAGGCTCGGCGTGCGGAAGCGATTCTTATCCATAGTGCGGCCTGTTACGGTCTCTAGACCTTCGTCGTGGGGATTGCCTGTCCCGATGTTGTGATAATCGAGGTCGGTGAAATTGACACCGGAGTGACAGGCTGCGCAACCGGCCTTGCCGAAGAAGCTAACCATGCCGGCTTTTGCGAAGGGTGTAATCGCGTTGGCATCGCCGCGCTGGTAACGGTCAAAGGGCGAATCGAAGGAAAGCATTGTGCGTTCGAAGCTGGCGATGGCCTTGACCGTGTTCGCTACCGTGATCGCGTCTTTCGGAAAGGCCGCGGCGAACATTTGCCGGTAGCAGGTGTCGGATTGCAGTCGCCCGACCAGCACCGTCATTTTGCCATGCATACCCATCTCCACCGGATGGGTGTTGGTCAAAGGCATGACGGCTTGTTGCTCCAAGCGGTGGCGGGTGGAATCGGCCCATGTCAGCGGATCGAAATAAGCGACATTGGCGAGACCCATCACATTGCGCAGTCCCTGTACGTCGCCGATGCCGGGGTGGGTGGCATTGCCATCCGTGAAACCCCGACCTTGCTCATGGCAAGTGGCGCAGGCTGTTGTTCCATCGAGCGACAAATCGGCATCGTAGAATAGCCTTCGGCCGAGCGCGACCTTGGCAGCCGACATAGGATTGTCCGCCGGCACCTTCGGCGGCGTTACGCCGGCCGGCAAATGCCAGTCGTAAGCCGCTGCAGGCACGCCACGCCAGGCCACCCAGACAAAGGCGATTATCAAAGTCAGCCGCGCGATCACAGTTTGGGCGAGATCATGATATCGAGCGTCGGCGCCGCATTGGCCGAGATCTGTACGATGTAGTGGCCCGGCTTGAGCGGAAAGGCGACGGCCTTGCGGATGCTGGAACACTCTGGCCCGTGGCCGTGAGCTGTCGAAGCGATCTTGCTTGCCCCCGAGACGACATCAATCCAGGCGCCGGAGCCGAGACTGAATTGATACGTGCCAGCTTTGCTGATCTGCACCGCCAGAATTCCGCCATAAGCCACTGAGCCTCCCGGCTTGTCAGGCTCGACGACGTAAGCGACCTCACGCGTGTGATGCAGCGTTGCCTGGACTGCCTGACCGGATTTGAGCGTAGCTGCTGCCGAATCTGCCTCCTTGGTCGCGCTTTGCAGCGGCGTCTTCGACGTCCAACCGCTTAAGGCTTGCGGCAAAGACGTATCCAGGGCGGCGCATGGTTTCTGGGAGCCGGGCATCTCCTGCGCCAACGCGGCAGGACACGGCAGCGCGAGCACAAACGAAAGCACAGCGCATCTTGCAAGCATTTCCCGTTGCTTCATTCAACTTTCCTCAAAGCGCGCTCACGGTCCTAAAGCAACCCCGGCATTGCCGGGGATTGAAGGGCCAAGCTGTATTGACAGAGTTATAGCTTAACATTAATGGATTTCTTCGTGCAATATACAAAAATATATAGCTTTGGGTGATGAACGGCGCGTTGATCGGGCTCTCCACGCCGCCAACGAGTTCACTCCGGCAAACGACTGAATGGGTACGGGGGTACTAAATCATGAGCAATATAAATACGCGTATTTTGCGCTTCGGCCGCAACGGCATCGGTGCCGGCATTGCCCTGGCGCTGGCAACGACGGTGGCACGGGCCCAGGATCCGGCGGTTTTCAATCTCGGCGAGATCGACGTCACGGCGCCGAACGATTCCCAAAATCAGACCACCGACAATGGAGCCGCCCTCGGCGCCACGACGATCACCAATCAGCAGATGTACGAATTCGATCTTAATACGCTCGATCAAGCGGCAACGCTCGCCCCGAGCGTTGTCCAATCGAGCTCGGGAAATGCGCGTAACGAGTCGGTGCTGTTTGTCCGCGGTTTCAACCGTTATCAGGTGCCGCTTTCAATCGATGGCGTGCGCATCTATCTGCCCTATGATGATAATCTCGATTTCGCACAATTTCTTACCGCTGATATTTCCGAGGTTCAGATCGCCAAGGGCTACGTCTCGGTCCTCGACGGCCCGGGTGCCATTGGTGGTGCGATCAATCTCGTCAGCCGCAAACCGCAAAAGGCGATCGAGGGCGAAATACGAGAGGGGACGGAATTCGGCGACGGCCAGTTTCTCGGTGCTTCTACGAATCTATATCTCGGGACCCGACAACCGAATTGGTATCTGTCGGGAAGCGCCAATTTGGTTCAGCTCAATGGTTTCCCGCTGTCCGAGTCCTTCACGCCGACAGATTCCCAAGGTCCGGGCCTTCGCGACCATTCTGAAACGCTCAACGCCAGCGGGAGCGCCCATTTCGGATTCACGCCGAATGCGACAGATGAGTATTCAATCAACTTCGTCAAACAAGTCGGCCAAAAAGACGCGCCGTTCCAGACCGATCTCCCGGTGACTTCTCAGAAAAACTGGACTTGGCCTTATTGGAACGTTCAAAATATCTATTTTCTGTCCAATACCGCGATCGGTGATTCTTCTTATGTGAAGACACGCCTTTATTACAGCCGGTTCGACAATGCGCTGTATGCTTACAATCCTGACGGTCTGTTTGACCTGCAAACGTTCAAAGGAGCTTTCCAAAGCTTTTACCACGATTACGGCATCGGCGGCAGTGTCGAAGCCGGCACCAATTTCGGTAAGTTCGACACGCTCAAGGGAACGCTTCAGTATCGCCGCGATGATCATCAAGCGTATGAATGGGCACCCACTACCGGAGTCCAACCGCAGACCGTTGACCTTACGGACACTTATACGGTTGCGCTCGAAAATACGGTGCACATAAACAGGCAGTTGGATTTCGTTCTGGGGACGGCCTACAACTGGCGAGACACGCCCGAGGCGCAATATTACAGCTCTACGGCTCCCGGCAATATCGCCTATTATGCGACGAACAAGCTTGGTGCACCGGACGGCCAGGGGGCTTTGATCTGGCGCTACTCGGATAGTGACACATTGTCCGCAAATATCTCGTCACGAGAGAGATTTCCGACGATGTGGGAACTCTATAGCGCAGAATTCGGCAATGCGCTTCCAAATCCCACTCTTCAGCCTGAGCGCGCAACCAATTATCAGATTACCTGGAGCAGGAAGTTCGGCAGCACAGGTGATGTCAGCGCCGCTGTTTTCTACAGCGACGTCCAAAATCTTATCGAAGGGGTCGAGCTCAGCCCCAGTTTAGTTCAGAATCAGAATGTCGGGACCGGTTATTTTGTTGGTGCCGAAGCCTCGGGCTCCTATCAACTGCGTGACGATCTTTCTATCGGCGGGAATGTATCCTTCATCCGCCGCCATGTCGACGATCCGCAGGGAACTGGCGCGACGCTCCCGACCTACGAGCCTACGGGCGTCCCTTTCGCTGAGGGATTCCTGTATGTGACCTGGTCGCCATTGCACAATCTCAATTTGACTCCCAGTGTCCAAATCGCCGATAGCCGCTGGACGGAAAACGAAACTGGTCCAACCTATTATTATTATCAGACCGGCGCCTATCATCTCGTAAACTTCATAGGCAGCTATCAGTTCGATAATCATTTCACCTTGCAAGCCGGCGTCAAGAACCTGCTCGATCAGAACTACGCTCTCTCCGATGGCTATCCCGAGGCGGGACGGACATTCTTCCTCAAGGGCCGGCTGGTCTTCTGACGGCAGCGACCGAGATATAGCGTGGGTCGGTAGAGCCACGCTATTTCTCCGCTGCGCTCGGCGAATTCCAAATCAGCTCGCCGGCTTCTTCTGCATCTCGCGCCAGCGTTTTGCCGCGCGCGCGGCGTTCGCTTGCGGCGCATCGAGGAAATAGACCAGCGAGGCTTGCGACGAGAAGCAGAGGATTTTGTGCGTGTCGGGATCGTTCCAGTAAAGCGAGCAATCGGTCGGGATGCGCTTGCCCGCGGCGACGCCAATGGCGTCATTGTCGCCGAATTCGCCCTTGCCCTGCATCGGATGCGGCCGGCCGATGTCCCACATGTCCCAATCGCCGCCTTTCCTGGACTCATGCACGGTGAATTTCATCGCGGCCGCGGAATCTGCCTCGGGGTCCTCCGGCGTCGCCGCGGGCTTGACGTCCTGCGCGCGCGCCGCGACGAGCGCGATCATCAACAGAGCCAGCAAGGCGAAGAACCGCGCGCCAGTTTTCGTCATCCAAAGGGCCTCCCTTGTCGCAAGCGCGTTCGAGATGGCGCGCCCATGCGGGGGATTGTAAGCTCCCGCCACGCGGAACGGGCATTGAGATGTCTTATCCACGCCATGAGCCGTATTAATGGCGAGAACCGATGCTGTACGATACGATCCTTCTGCGGACCTTCGCCGCTGTCTGCGATACCGGCAGCTTCACCAAGGCCGCGCGGATGGTGAACCTCACGCAATCCGCGGTCAGCCTCCATATCAAGCGGCTCGAAGAGCAGATCGGCGCGCGCCTGCTGCGGCGCGGCGCGGAAGGCGTTGGGGCGACGGAGCAGGGCGAGGTTCTGCTCTCCTATGCGCGGCGCATTCTCGCCCTGAACAAGGAGGCCGAGCGGCGTCTCGGCGGCAAGGGCGACGGGCTTATCCGCATCGGCGCGCCGGAATATTTCGATCTCAACCAGCTTTCGGTCCTGATCCGGCAGTTTTCCGCGCAAAATCCGGCTCTGCGCCTGCAGATCGAATTGGGCATCGGCCCCGACATTGCGGCCATGCTCGAAGCCGGTGACCTCGACCTTGCGATCCTCAGCCGGGAGATCGGCGAGGGCGACGGCATCGCGCTTTCGCGTGAGCGGCGCATCTGGGCGGCAGGCCGGGCGATGCGCCTCGGCCCCGACCAGCCAGCGCCGCTTGCCCTCTATCCGGCGAATTGCCGGTGGCGCCAGGTCGTTCTGGAGCAGCTTGACCGCGCCGGGCGGCCGTGGACGATTGTGGCGCAAAGCTCCGGCATCGCTGGCATTCTCGCCGCGCTCGACGCCGGTCTGGCGATCACCATCTTTCCGGAAAGCAGCCTGCCGGAGACGCTGCGTCCGCTGGGCAGCGCCGAGGTGCTTCCGGCCTTGCCGGACTTTGAATTCGTGCTGCGCCGGAGCCAGACCCGCAGTGTCGCGGTCGATCATCTGGCCGAGATGATCGCCAGCTTCTTCCAGCTCTCGGCGGCGCTGCGCAAGGCACCGGAAAAACAGGCTGGGCGCCTCATTCACTCCTGAGCCAGGCGCGCCCGGCCGGCAAAGTTGCCTTTTGCAGCCCTTTGCGATTGTTTCGGCCGCCGTCGCAAGCTATTGCGGCGCATCAGTTTCTCTAGCTCACATGTGCCGCCTTTATGCGTCTTTCCCGTTATTTCCTGCCTATTCTCCGCGAAAATCCCAAAGAGGCCGAGATCGTCTCGCACCGGCTGATGCTGCGTGCCGGCATGATCCGGCAGGAAGCCGCAGGCATCTACGCCTGGCTGCCGCTCGGCTTCCGCGTGCTGCAGAAGATCACGCAGATCGTCCGCGAGGAGATGGACCGGGCGGGGGCGATCGAACTGCTGATGCCGACGCTGCAACTCGCAGATCTCTGGCGCGAGACCGGGCGTTACGATGCCTATGGTCCAGAGATGTTGCGCATCAAGGATCGGCACGAGCGCGAATTGCTCTACGGCCCGACCAACGAGGACATGATCACGGAGATATTCCGTGCCTCGGTCCGCTCTTATCGCGACCTGCCGAAGAACCTCTACCATATCCAGTGGAAGTTCCGTGACGAGCAGCGGCCACGTTTTGGCGTCATGCGCGGCCGTGAATTCCTGATGAAGGATGCCTATTCCTTCGATATCGACGAGGCGGCGGCGCGGCGCTCCTATCAGCGCATGTTCGTCGCCTATCTGCGCATCTTCGCCCGCATGGGATTGAAGGCGATTCCGATGCGGGCCGAGACCGGGCCGATCGGCGGCGACCAGAGCCACGAATTCATCATCCTCGCCGATACCGGCGAATCCGGCGTCTACATCAATTCCGATGTGCTCGACCTGCCGATCCCGCCGGCCGATGTCGACTACGACTCGGACCTGTCGTCGATCATCGCGCAATGGACCACGCTTTACGCGGCAACGGACGATGTCCACGATGCCGCCCGCTTCGCCAAGGAGACGCCGCCTGAGAAGCAGCTCCACAAGCGCGGAATCGAAGTCGGCCAGGTGTTCTATTTCGGCGATAAATATTCCAAGCCCATGAAGGCGGTCGTCACCGGGCCCGACGGCGTCGAGCGGCCTGTCCTCGGCGGCTCCTATGGCGTCGGCGTCTCGCGCCTCGCCGGCGCGCTGATTGAGGCGGGGCACGACGAGGCCGGCATCATCTGGCCGGAGGCCGTCGCGCCGTTCCGAATCGGGATCGCCAATCTCAAGGTCGGCGACGCCGCGACCGACGCGGCGTCCGAGAAACTCTACGGCGCCCTCCAAAAAGCCGGGATTGACGTTCTTTATGACGATATGGACGAGCGGCCGGGGGCTAAATTCGCGCGCCTCGACCTGATCGGCCTGCCGTATCAGATCATCATCGGGCCGAAAGGCCTTGCCGAAGGACAAGTCGAAGTGAAGACCCGCAGCACCGGTGCCCGCGAGAACATTTCCCTCGATGCGGTCGTCAACCGTTTCGCCGGCTAAGCCGTTCGGGAGGTGAGCGATGGCCATATTCGCGCCGTTCGAATGGACGATCGCGACGCGCTATCTGAGGGCGCGGCGCTCCAGCGGCTTTGTCTCGGTGATCGCCGGCTTTTCCTTCTTCGGCATCATGCTGGGCGTTGCGACGCTGATCGTCGTGATGTCGGTCATGAACGGCTTTCATAAAGACCTGCTCAACAAGATCGTCGGCATCAACGGCCATATTTTCCTGCAAGCGGCGGATACGCCGCTCACCGATTACAACACCGTGGCCAAGCAGGTCGAGAAAGTGCAGGGCGTCGATCTCGCCATCCCGATGGTCGAAGGCTCCGCCTTCGCGTCGTCGAACTTCGCCCAGAACGGCAGCGGCGTTCTCGTCCGCGGCATCCAGGAGACCGACATCCGGCGCCTGCCGGGCATTGCCAACAATGTCCGCGCCGGGACGCTCGACGGGTTCGATACGGCGGGCGGCGTCGCCATCGGCCAGCGTCTCGCCGAAAATCTCAATCTGCGCGTCGGCGACAAGATCAAGGTCATGACCGCCAATGGCGCCCAAACGCCGTTTGGCGTCGCGCCACGCGTCAAGGCTTACAAGGTCGTGGCGATCTTCGAGATCGGCATGGCCGAATTCGACGGCATTTTCGTCTATATGCCGCTGCCGGAAGCGCAGGCCTTTTTCAATCTCGACAAGCAGGCGAGCGTCGTCGAACTCTTTCTGCACGATCCGGAAAATATCGACGCCGTGCGCGGAAAGATCGAGCAGATCATAACGCGGCCGATCATCATGACCGATTGGCGCGAGCGCAATAAGACCTTCTTCGATGCGCTCAATGTCGAGCGCAACGTCATGTTCATCATCCTGACCCTGATCGTGCTGGTCGCCGCGCTCAACATCATCTCCGGCCTGATCATGCTGGTGAAGGACAAGAGCCACGATGTCGCGATCCTGCGCACGATGGGCGCGACGCGCGGCGCCGTCATGCGCATCTTCCTGATCACCGGGGCCTCGATCGGCATCGCCGGGACTCTCGCAGGCTTTCTGCTTGGGCTGCTGATCGCGGAAAATGTCGAGACGATCCGGCAATTTCTCAACCAGATGCTGCACGCCAATCTGTTTCCGGCGGAGCTTTACTTCCTTTCGCGGCTCCCCTCGGTGGTCGATCCGCGCGATGTCGCGACCGTCGTTATCATGACGCTTGCTCTGTCGATCCTGGCGACGCTCTATCCGTCCTGGCGGGCGGCCAAGCTCGATCCCGTCGAAGCCTTGCGCTACGAGTGACATGAGCGAACCCGTCCTTCAGCTTCAGGGCATCACGCGCGTCTACAAGCAGGGAGGCGCGGCGCTCGCCGTGCTGAACGACGCCGAATTCACCCTGTTCCCCGGCCAGTCGGTGGCGTTGGTAGCGCCGTCGGGCGCCGGTAAATCGACGCTTCTGCATGTCGCCGGCCTGCTTGAGCGGCCCGATGGCGGCGAAGTCTTCATCAATGGCGTGGCGACGTCGCAGCTCTCGGACGACGCCCGCACGGCGCTCCGGCGCAATACGGTCGGCTTCGTCTATCAGTTCCATCATCTGCTGCCGGAATTCACGGCGGTCGAGAATGTCATGCTGCCGCAGATGATCGCCGGGCTTTCGCGCCAGCGGGCTCGGGCGCGGGCGCTCGAATTGCTTGACTATCTCGGCCTCGCCGCGCGGGCGAAGCACCGACCGGCCGAGCTTTCCGGCGGCGAGCAGCAGCGCGTCGCCATCGCCCGTGCCGTCGCCAATGCTCCGGGTATTCTGCTCGCCGATGAACCGACGGGAAATCTCGACCCCCATACCGCCGATCATGTCTTCTCGGCGCTGGAAACGCTGGTCGAGGCGACGGGCCTTGCAACATTGGTTGCAACGCATAGCCAAGCGCTCGCCGCACGGATGACTCGGCGGGTGACCCTTGATGAAGGAAATGTACGGGAGACGGGCTAAGCGTTGAGGCGGGTATTCCGGCTTGCGTGCCCGACGGGGTTCAGGCCGCGATCGTGGGGTCCTGACCGAGGTCTTCCAGGCGTTTGCTCAGTTCCTGAACGCGCCGTTTGAGTTCGACATTCTGGGCTTCAAGGTCGCGCAGACGCGCGGCGGCTTCGGCGCCGGCGTGGGATGCAATAGGCTTTTCGGCGGACTGCTGCGCCGCGTCGATAAAGCTGACGCCGATCGAATCCTTATCCCGCCACACCAATCGCGCATGATGGCTGCGCTGCTTGGCCGGAACGAACACATCGAATTCGGACGGCACGGCCAGCGTGTCGCTCAACGCAATTCTGGCGCCGCCCACCGAATAATTCTTGATGATACAATCAATGGTGGTCATACGATTGTTGTATGTTATCTGCGCGCGCAGAAAACTTCGTATGCGCTCCGTCGATCTCAGCTCGTGCTGCATACGAGGCCTCCTAGCACTGCCGCGCATCTCATCAAATCTGCAATTAGTGTAGTTGTCTTGGGTTAATACTTGCTCAACTTAGCCGGAGAAACGCACGTAACCTCAAGGGGATTTGAAGAGCCTCGCGCAGGTGCAAAGGGTGCCGGCCTATGCTAACGTTGCGATACTTCGGGGGTATTTAACGTGCTTTTTCGTGTAATCGGTTTGCTCGGAATTCTGGCGTTTTCGCTCGCCACGAGCGGCTGCACGTCTTGCGGCAAGCTGGACCAGTTCCAGTCGCCGACGCTCCCGAAATTATGCCATGCGGATACCGCGCCGAATTAATCTGCTCGCTGAAACGGATCGATACCGTGACGCGCCAGCCGGGCAGGCGCTCGGTCGCCACTGTAGCCTCGGCAACAGAATACTCAATCAGCTTTAAATCGAACTTGGATTGATGTTCGCGCCCGAACGAGGCAGTCTTGCGCGCGTCTGGCCAACGCAAAAGGGACGAGATGGCTGCGAAGACCGTTAATGCACCGCAAGACCAGGCTGGTCTGCCTTCGGAAGCGGATCAGGCCGAGCGCTTTGGCAAGGCGCGCTCGGCTCAGGCGACGGCCGTGCTCGAGGACTATGTCGAATTGATCGACGACCTGCTGAAGTCCGAAGGCGAAGCCCGGCCGACCGACATCGCCCGCCGGCTGGGTGTCTCGCACGCCACGGCCATCAAGAGCATCGCCCGGCTGAAGCGCGAAGGCTTCGCCACGTCCAAACTCTATCGCGGCGTCTTCCTGACGCCGGAGGGCGCGGCGCTGGCCGCCAAAGTGCGGGCCCGGCACCGGCTCGTGGTTGACCTCCTGGTCGCGATTGGTGTGCCACAGCACTGCGCGGAGCTTGATGCCGAGGGCATTGAACACCATGTGTCGGATGTTGCGCTCGCTGCTTTCGCCCGGTTTCTGGAACGCAGCGGAGCCGGCGGCCGACGGAGCAAGCCGGAATAATCGGCCGAAGTTCAGTTACCATAAGTCTTGAATTGCGGGGGGCCCGTGCATTTGCACGTAGGCCCTTAAGTGCGTTTCAAGGGTCGTGACATTAGGGCAACAGCTCGGGAGCATCTTCTACAGATGCGATGCACCGAAGAAGAAGGCCGCTTTTCAGCCATAAACCAACGGCTAGTCTGAAATCACTCGAAGGAAGCGAAGTGGTGTCGAGCCTCACCTACAACAGTCTCATTTGCAGAAACAGTTGTAGGCGGAGTTCGTCATCAGGAGTCATCGCCCGCGCCCCCCGCGTGGCATTGGGTGTCCCTCATTGGGGCTGTCGCTCACTTTTCGAACCAAGCGGGGTCATGAGAGTTGCAAGCGCGCGTCGTCGATAAGCAGAACTTTCCCAGCCGCCATGTGACGGAAGGGGCGGAGCGCCGTGACGCCGCCTGGTGGCAGGCGAGATTCGGCGCTATGCAGATAGTTCAGCCTCGCCTCGCCCTTATCGGCGCGGCAGCGTTGCTGGCCGCCACAATGCTTGCGCCGGGCCCCACGATTGCCTTCGACGGCACACCGCAATCGGCCGAAAACGCCGACAAGACCCCGCTGCAGATTTTCAAGAATCCCGAAGCCGCGCTACGCGCCGGGCTGGAGGATTTCAGGAGCGGCGATTCCCGCTCGGGCCTTCAGGCGTTGAAATACGCGGCGGCGGGCGGCGAGTCGCTCGCGCGCTGGAAACTGGCCAAAATGTATGCCGATGGCGACGGCGTTCCCCAGGACGACGAAAAGGCCTACGATTACTTCGAGCAGATCGTCGACAATTACGACGAGGATAATTCCAGCGCGCGTGAAGAAGCGGTTGTGTCCAGCGCCTTCGTCGCGGTCGGTGCTTATAGCCTCACAGGCATAGCGAACAGCAAGGTTGCCGCCGATCCGATGCGCGCGCTTGAGATGTTCCAGTATGCCGCGACGAATTTCGGCAATGCCGATGCGCAATATGATCTCGCCCGCATGTATCTCGACGGCGTTGGCGTCAACAAGGACGCGGGGCAGGCGGCGCGCTGGCTGCATCTTGCGGCCGAGAAGAACCATGCCGAGGCCCAGGCGCTGCTCGGGCAATTGCTATTCACCGGACGCGAGGGCGTCGCGCGCCAGCGCGGTCTCGGCCTGATGTGGCTGTCGCTCGCCCAGCAATCGTCCGGGCAGGACAAGAAGAATCAGTGGATCGCCGATCTTTACCAAAAGGCGAATGCCGCCGCGAGCGACACCGACAAGCAGATCGCCGCGCTTTATCTGTCCGATTTTAAGAAGCGGCACTGAGCGCCGCGTCGCGGCATCGCATTTCTTCACCGATCATCGAAGCGCGTGAGACGTGGCAATCCTGGCAGGATTGCCGCGTCGATTGTCGTTCTGATTATCGCGGCGTGACGACGTTACGATGCGCGGCGTCGGTGTGCCGTTAACTTCCCGACGAAAGCACGAACGGAGCAGTGACGAATCACTGATCGGGCGCGATTAGCGCTTTGTTCCCGGCGAGATCTTGCGTCCGCGGCGATACCGGCCACTATTTTCCGTAAATTGATGGCGCAAGACTGGCGCGCGCGGCCATCAGGATTAAGTTTTTTGTTTCGTTTTGAAGCGCGACGGATCGGCTATGGCGGATAAGGAAAAGATCGTTGCTGTATGGATCAGCGGCGCGGTGCAGGGCGTCGGCTTTCGCGTCTTCGTGCAGCGCACGGCGGAGCGCCACGGCGTGAACGGCTTCGTGCGCAATCGGATCAATGGCGATGTCGAGGCGCTTTTCGCTGGAACGATCGAAGCCGTCGATGCGCTCGTCGGGGCTTGCCGCAGCGGCCCGGCGGGCGCGCGTGTCGCCCATCTTGCCTTGTACGAACCAGATGCCGCCGTGCTGGCTGAATTGCCGCTCCGCGGCTTCGTCCTTTTGCCGAGCCTGTGATCCTAGCGGGCCGCGCTGGCGCGATCGAAACGCTCGCGCGCCGTATCGATCTGATCGACATGCGCAAGCGCCCATTGCCCGAGCGCCATCACCGGACGGCAGAGCGAATGGCCAAGCTCGCTCAAGGCATAATCGACGCGCGGCGGAACGGTGGGGTAGATCGTCCGCGTTACCAAGCCGTCGCGCTCGAGTCCGCGCAGGGTCAAGGTCAACATCCGCTGCGAAATGCCGTTGACGCGCCGCTTGATCTCGCTGAAGCGCAGCTCACCTTCGGCGAGCTGCATGACGATAAGCACGCTCCACTTGTCGCCGACACGGGCGAGAACCTGGCTCACCTTGCGGCAGTCGGCATGTTCGACCCGCGGCTTGTCGATAGTTACGTCCATGTTCGTCGCGCCCAAAAATGTGCCTTCTTGCGGCTTCTAACAGCAGTGCCGTAATTAGTCTAGGTTACAAACCAATACCAAGGTGGACCTATGACGACTCTGCTGCAAATCGATTCCAGCATTACCGGGCCGAATTCGGTGAGCCGGACGCTCACAACCGCCATCGTGGAAAAGCTGCGCGAGGCCAATCCAGGCCTTCGGGTGATCCATCACGACCTTGCTGCGGCGGCGCCCGCGCATGTGACTCCGGCGAATTTCCCCTCGGCCCATCCGATTTCTGCGGCGGCGGGCGACGCTCCGGAATTTGCCGCAGGCCGCGCCGCGAGCGATGCGATCCTCGACGAGTTTCTCGGCGCCGATATCGTCGTCATCGGCGCGCCCATGTATAATTTTTCCATCCCCAGCCAGTTGAAGGCCTGGATCGACCGCATTCTCGTGCCGGGCAAGACCTTCTCCTACGGCGCAGAGGGCTTGAAGGGCCTTGCGGCCGGCAAGCGCGTCATCATCGCCGTTACGCGCGGCAATTTTTATGGCCCCGGCCAGCCGACGGCCTCCTTCGAGCATGTCGAGACCTACCTGCGCTCGGTCTTCGCCTTTGTCGGTATCCCCAACCCGGAAGTCATCATTGCCGAAGGCGTGCAGCTCGGGCCGGACGCGCGCCAGACCGCGCTCGATAAAGCCTTGCAGCAGACCGCGGGACTGAACGCCGCCTAGCTCAGACGGTTCGGCCGAAGATCGACTCGAACGTCTGGCGGAGGGCGCGATCGACCTCCACCAGGCTCGCCGTGCCGCCGAGATCGGCAAGGCTGGTGAGGCCGAGATGCGGGGCGGCGATGCCGCAGGGCGTGATGCCGGCATAATGCGACAGGTCCGGCGCGACGTTGAGCGAAATGCCGTGGAAGGACACCCAGCGCCGCACCCTGATGCCGATGGCGGCGATCTTGTCTTCGGCTGGTTCGCCGTCCGGGCCGCTTGGCTTGTCCGGCCGGGCGACCCAGACGCCGACGCGATCTTCGCGGCGCTCGCCACGCACGCCAAATTGCGCGAGCGTGGCGATGATCCAATCCTCCAGCGCGGCGACAAAGGCCCGGACATCCTGCCCGCGCCGGCTCAAATCGAGCATGACATAGCCGACCCTTTGGCTGGGTCCATGATAGGTGATCTGCCCGCCGCGGCCCGTCTGGTGCAGCGGGAAGCGCAAGGCCCCTGCGTCGAACTCCGCCGCGGATGTGCCGGCGGTATAGAGCGCTGGATGTTCGAGAAGCAGCACTTCTTCGGCCGCCGCGCCTGCCGCGATCGCGGCGACGCGAGTCTCCATCAGGTCCAGCGCTTCGGCGTAGGGCGTCAGTCCGTCGAGCCTGCGCCATTCGACCGGCGCGGCGTCCTGCGCGTGCAAGGCGCGGGCGATTTGCTCACGCTGGATCAGGCTGCGCACAATTGAACGCTCGGCCGCGCCGCGACACTCTCGAACCAGCGGCGCAAATGGATATGATTGTCCATGACCGGCAATTTGAGCCGCCCGGCGATAAAATCAAGCGTCACGAAGCCAGTGATGTCGGCGGCGGTGAATTCGGCGCCGGCCACAAAGAGCGAGCGCGACAGGTGCTCGTCGAGATCGAAGAAAAAATCGGCGAGCCGCAATTTGCCGCGCTCGACGAGCGCCGGGATCTGTTCGTAGTCGCGCGGACCGGTGAGCGCCCGCGACCGCAAACCCCGGAGGAAATTCCCCACCGCCTCCATGCCGGGAAGGAAGCCGTCAAGCTCCATTCGCCGTTCCCACATCGTCACCAGCGCCTTGCCCTGCGGGTCGCGCCCAAGCAGCGGCCGCTGCGGTTCGGCCTCCTCGAAATAGCGCCAGATGGCCAGGACTTCGGTGATCAGCGTGCCGTTATCGAGTTGGAGCGCCGGGACGGTGCAGCGTGGATTGACCGCGCGATAGCCGGGGGAGAGCTGCTCCTGCGCGGTGAGATCGATTGTCTGACTTGGAACGGAAATCCCTTTTTCCGCCAGAAAAATGCGGACGCGGCGGCAATTCGGGGCGACGGGATAATCGTAAAGCCGCATTGTCCGGGCTCTTTCGGCAAAGAGGCGCATATCGTGGGCCCCGAGCCTTGTCAGGGCAGGGGGTTTTTGTTAGACGACACGACCTTCGCGGCCATGGCGGAATTGGTAGACGCGCTAGCTTGAGGTGCTAGTTGGGAGACCAGTGGAGGTTCGAGTCCTCTTGGCCGCACCAAGCCCTTTTTGTGCTTCGTTCTCAAGGCGCACCTGCCGTGCCCCGTCTCGGCGCGCGGCAGGTGACCCGCCTATAATGCCGGCTTGCCGGCGCTGACGTTGCGAATCGCTGCGACAATGGCGGTCAGCACCGCGCCGAAAACGCCGCCGCCGACTGCTTGTCCGGCGAGCGCGGCGATATCGACATGGCCGACGTTTTCCAGCGCCGGAATAACGATACTGAGGAATGAAGTCCCTGCGGCGCCGCCTATGGCGCCGACAAGCGAATTGCCCAGCGTTCCGAGATCGAGGTTTTTGACGGTGGACGCTATGCCGTTACCGCCTAACGCGCCAGCAACGAGCTCTACGACAAGACCGATGGCGGACATCTGAATCTCCCTATTGGCGAGCCGCCGCGATCAAGCTTTGACGGCCGCGCGCTGTAGTTTAGCCGATTTGAGTAAGCATATCAGTTGCGGTCAAGCCATTACGCTACCGGGCCGTGTTCTGCACACAGAAAGCTCGCTCAGAAAGCTGACTTGCCCCGCGCCATTTGCGGCTCAGGTAAAGTCTGTGGAAGATTTTGTCCTTTGTTTGCCGGGGCCTTATGGCCGGCGAGCCGCGGAATGATCTTGGCCAGGATTTCCTCTGTCTCGGATTTCCAGCCGGGAGGTGCCGGGCGCAGCGGCGGCCTGTCCGGACCGGGCGCGATATGGACGATCTTGTAGCCGCGCTGTTTGAGGGCACGCAGAAGCTGCGGCAGCATCTCCGCCGTCGAGACGCGGCTATCGTGCAGCAGCAGAATGCCGCGCCGGGCGCGATCGAGCCGCTTGAGAACGAGATCGAGTTCGGCTTGCGGCGTCAGCAGCAGCCAGTCCGATGCCCAAAGGTCCGAGCCGAAGACTCCGACATTGCGGCTCTCGAGCCAGGAGACGAGCGCCGGGGTATCGGCAAAGCCGGGGAAGCGGAAAAAGGTGATCTGGCCATTGGAATGGCCGTAGGCCGCCGTCTCGTCGGCGGTAAAGCCACGCAGAATATCCACGCGTGCGGCGGCATTGGTCATCAGCCGCAGCGTCCGCGCCGGATGCGAGAAGGTGTGGTTGCCGATCGAATGGCCCTCGGCCACTTCGCGCCGCGCCAGCGCGGGATGCGCCTCGGCATTGCGGCCGATAAGGAAGAATGTCGCCTTGACGCATTCTTGCGCCAGCGCATCGAGCACCTTCGGCGTTGTCGCCGGCCAGGGGCCATCGTCGAAGGTCAGCACCACTTCGTGATCCGCGAGCGCCAGCGTCTGCGGATAAGTCTGCAATCCGATCGCGAAACCGCCGGCCGTCGACAGTGTGAGCGTGCGCTCGGTGCCGAGCTTGTCCGGGCCGCAGGCCGGCGCTGCGGTGCAGGCACCGGTGAGAAACATAAAAAGCAGGGCGCCGGCGCCAAATCGCCGCGCCAGAATTTGCAGCATTGAGGGTTTGCCTTCCTGAAACGGCCTCCTTATGAACCGGCAAGCCGTCAAGATCACGATGATTTTGCACCGAACTGGTCCAAAATCAGGAACGTGGCCGATTCTGAAGACTTAAAACGAAACTTACATAAGACGCCGGCATCGCTTTTTCGCATCCCGCTCTAGCGTGAGTCAGGATTAGCAAATGACCCATTTCGACCCCGAGTCTCAGGGTGATGTCGCCGAACTCGCGCCGGAAGACGGCGAAGAGGGCGTGATCCGGCCGGAATTCGTTGCCGATGTCGCCGATGCGGTTGCGGCCGAAGACCCGGACGAAGTGCGGCGTCTGGCGGGCGAGTTGCACGAGGCCGATCTTGCGACGCTCATCGAGAATCTGCCCAGCGACTCGCGCCCGAAGCTCATCGAACTCATGGGCCGCGACTTCGACTTCGCCGCGCTCACGGAAGTCGATTCCAACATCCGCGACCAGATTTTTGAGGAATTGCAGACCCGGACGGTCGCCGAGGGCATGTCGGAACTCGAGCCCGACGACGCGCTCGTACTGCTCGAGGATTTCAACAGGAAAGAACAAAGCGAAATCCTCGAGGCGATGCCGGCTATCGAGCGCGTCGCGCTCCAGCGCAGTCTCGAATATCCGGAGAATTCCGCCGGCCGCCTGATGCAGACGACGCTGGTGACGGCGCCGCCGTTCTGGACCGCCGGGCAGATGATTGATTTTCTGCGCGACGCGCCGGAGGAGGATCTGCCCGAATCCTTCTTCGAGATTTTCGTCGTCGATCCGGCGCACCGGCTGCTCGGCACTGTGTTTCTCGACCAATTGCTGCGCGTCAACGCTCAGGCGGAACTCGGCAACATTCTCGACACGGACCGGCGACGCATTGATGTCGATGAAGACCGCGAGGATGTCGCGCGGCTGTTCCAGCGCTACAATCTGATTTCGGCGCCGGTTGTCGATAGAGCCGAGCGGCTCGTCGGCGTCGTCACCATCGACGATGTCGTCGATGTTATCCGCGAGGAGGCGGACGAGGAGATCAAGGCGCTCGGTGGCGTCTCGCCCAGCGAGGAACTCTCGGACTCGATCTGGTGGACGGCAAAAAGCCGCTTCCTCTGGCTCTTCGTCAATCTCATCACCGCTTTCATCGCTTCGTCGGTCCTCGGCATCTTCCAGAATCAATTGCAGAAGATGGTGGCGCTCGCGGTTCTTGCACCGATCGTCGCGAGCCAGGGCGGCAATGCGGCGACACAGACCATGACCGTCGTCGTGCGCGCCTTGGCGACGCGGCAGCTTACAAAGCTCAACACCTGGCGCGTCATCGGCCGCGAGGTTTTCGTCGGCGGCTTGAACGGCGCTATATTTGGAATTATCACGGGCGTGGGCGCGCTGTTCTGGTTCGGCTTGCCGGGCCTCGGCATCGTTATCGCTTTCGCGATGGTGACGAACCTCCTCGCCGGCGCGCTGGGCGGGATTTTGATTCCGCTGGCCTTGCACAGATTGAGGATCGACCCGGCCGTCTCCTCCGGCGCCTTCGTCACGACGGTCACCGATTGCGTCGGCTATGGCTCGTTTTTGACCTTCGCGACGCTGTGGTTCGGGCTGAGATAAAGCCTAAGTCGGATTTTCGAGCGAGAACGTCTCCGAGCTTTCGTCATAGGCGAAGACCTCGCCATAGCGGCCCCAGGTGATGACGCTCTTCAAGGTCCGCTCGGCATATTCCTCCGACATATAATCCTCAAGTTCTTCGAGGAAGCGCGTTTCGCGCGCCGAGTGCGTCGGGCGCTCGTCGAGCACGGTCTTGATCCGCGTCGCCAGTGGTACGTAGGCGACGAGATGATCGCCGAAGAGTTTCTTGCGCGCGTCGACATCCATTTCGGCGAAGCGCATGCCGGCCGGCGTCAGCTTGATGTCGCCTTCGGCGAATTCGGCGAAGCGCAGAAGCTGCAGGGTTTCGCCGACGGGGAACAGATCGTCGATCGCCATTTGCAAGCTGTCGGCGAGCGGCGGCAGGTCGGCGTGGCCGTGATAGGGCGCCCCCGCCAGAGTCTCCATGAGGCCCGCCATCGTATTGGTCGAGACTTCCGGCAGCGACATGCCGAGGCCGAGGCCGGGGAACGCGCCTTCGCGGCCGGGCGCCGGCGCGGCGGCACGGCGCGTCATGAGCGCATAAATGCGGTCGACCAATTGGCGGAATTCCGGTGCCAGGCGATTGCGCGGATAGGGGAGCGTGACGTGGATTTCCTCGGCGATGCGGCCGGGGTTCGATGAGAGAACGAGGATGCGATTGCACATCAGCACCGCCTCCTCGATGTTGTGCGTCACCATCAGGATCGACTTGATCGGCACGCGGCCTTCGACCCAGAGATCGAGCAGGTCGGTGCGCAGCGTTTCCGCCGTGAGCACGTCGAGCGCCGAGAAGGGCTCGTCCATCAAAAGGATCGTCGGATCGACCACGAGCGCGCGGGCGAAGCCGACACGCTGGCGCATGCCGCCCGAAAGCTCCTTCGGGAAAGCGGATTCAAAGCCGTCGAGGCCGATGACGTCGATCGCCTTCAGCGCCCGTGGGCGCGCTTCCGCCTCGGGCACTTTCTTGGCGCGCAGGCCAAGTTCCACATTGGCGAGCACCGACAACCAGGGAAACAGCGCGGCGCTCTGGAAGACCATGGAGATCGAATCATACGGTCCGGTCACCGGCTCCTGCCGGAAAAGCACTTCGCCGTCGGTCGGCCGCGTCAGCCCGGAGATGATGCGCAGAAGCGAGGACTTGCCCGAGCCGGAGCGGCCGAGCAAGCCAACGATCTCTCCCTCGGTCAGCGTCAGCGAGACATTGTCGAGCACTTGCGCGCCGGCCTCGCCGGCCCCTGTGCGGTAGCTCTGGCTAACGTTCTTGACCTCGAGAATGGGCTTGAGTCTTGCGTCGAGCATCAGAGCCTCACGAAAGCTGGAGCCGGCGCTCGGCGAAGCGCGACAGTGGCCGCCAGAAAAAGCGGTTCAGAACGATGACAAAGATCGACATCGTGGCAACGCCGAGAACAATACGCGGGTAATCACCGGCCTCGGTCGCCTTGGCAATATACGCGCCGATGCCATGCGCGGACACCGTCACGTTACCCCATTTGACATATTCCGCGACGATGGCGGCGTTCCATGACCCTCCCGAGGCGGTCAAGGCGCCGGTGACATAATAGGGGAAGACGGCGGGGAGCATCACTTTGGTCCACCAGTCCCAGCCGCGGACGTGGAAGGTCGCCGCTGCCTCGCGCAGATCGTTGGGAAACGTGCTCGCGCCACCGACGACATTGAACAGAATGTACCATTGCGTGCCGAAAATGATGAGGAAGCTCAGCCAGATGTCCGGGTTGAGCGAATAGCGCACGATCACCACGACCACGATCGGAAACAGCACGTTGGCCGGGAACGCGGCAAGGAATTGGGTCAAAGGCTGCACGCGCTCGGCAAGGCGGGTGTTGAGACCGACGAGAATGCCGACCGGTACCCAGACGAGCGAGGCGAGCAGGATCAGCGCCAGAACGCGCAGCATGGTCAGGAAGGTGAGCCACAATGCCTGCTCGATATCGGCGAGTTTCAGGCTGGTCATGATAAAATGGCTGAACAGCCAGAGCGTATAGATTCCGGCCGCCAGGCCAATGACGATCGAAACGAGATCGAGGATCCGCTCCTTCCACGCCGCTCCCGCGGGGCTCAGTTTGCCCCGAATCGGTAGATCGAGCCGCCAGAGCGCCATGGCGCCGAAGGCATGCGCCGGCAGGCGGGTCAGCGCCCGAAGCCATTTCGTGCGGCGGAAAAGCAGGACGACCCAGGAGCGCTCTTCCTCCTGCGAGGCGGACAGCTCAAACCGGAAGCGCGAACCGAACGTGACAAGCGGGCGGAACAGCAATTGGTCATAGGCGATGATGACCGCGAGCATGGTGATGATCGCGGCAACGACGGCGTCGATACGCTTCTCGCTGATCGCCCGCGCGAGATAGGAGCCGACGCCGGGCAGGTTGACCGTCGTATTGCCGACCGAGATCGCCTCCGACGCGACGACGAAGAACCAGCCACCGGACATCGAGACCATCGTGTTCCAGATGAGTCCGGGCATGGCATAGGGTGTTTCGAGCTGCCAGAACTTCTGCCACGGCGAGAGCCGGAAGCTGTCGGCGACCTCGTTCAATTCCTTCGGCACGGTCCGCAGCGACTGGTAGAACGAAAAGGCCATGTTCCAGGCCTGGCTGGTGAAGATCGCGAAGATCGCGGCGCATTCGGCGCCCAGCATCGAGCCGGGGAAAAGGCCGAGGAAGAAGGTCACCGTGAACGACAGGAAGCCGAGAATCGGCACCGATTGCAGCACATCGAGCAAGGGAACCAGAAAGCGCTCCGCCCGCCGGCTCTTGGCCGCCCAGGTCGCATAGGTGAAAGTGAAGACGAGCGAGGCAAACATCGCCGCGAACATCCGCAGCGTCGTGCGCAGGGCATAATAAGGCAGGTTGCTGTAATCGAGCGATATGGCGGTCGCTTGCGGCGCCTGCAGCGGCAGGGTCATGCCGTGCGAGCCATGGACGATCGCAACCAACGCGCCGAAAATCAGCGCGAAAGCGATCAGGTCGAACAGGTTGGGCAACGCGCTGCGGCTGCGCGTGGCGAGGGCGACAAATCGCGACATGGGAAATTGCGCTGGAGATTTGGACTGAGGGCGACTGCTGCTGTCTTGTCATCAAGCCCGATGACATTCAAGTGACGCACGCGACTTTGAAGCCGCCCATAGTGGAACGGGCGAGGCGGCAAGGCTGGCCTCGCTTCAGCCATAAAAGGATAGGCTATTCACGGGTTCTGTTCGGGGTTCTCCGGATGCATAGATTCGGCGCCGTTCTCTGCGTGCTGCTCGCCGCACTGCTGCCTCGCCTGGCAGCGGCCGAGGCGCCCGAAGCGCGGCTGGCGCTTGTCATTGGCGAGGCGAATTACAAAGTCGCGCCGCTGGCGACTCCGCTGAACGATGCCGGCCTCGTCGCCGCGACCCTCAAGGAGGCCGGCTTCGCCGTGACCGAGGGCGCCGATCTCGACGGCGCCGATCTGCGCAAGGCGCTCCATGACTTCGTCATAAGGACAGAGGCGGCCGGTCCCAACGCCATTGTCTTTGTCTACCTTTCCGGCCGCGGCTTGCAGTTTGCCGGGCAGAATTATTTCGTGCCCATCGACGCGCGGGTGGAACGCGAGGCGGACGTCCCGGTCGCCACGCTGCGGCTCGCGGACTATTTCGACCGGCTGACGGCCCTCCCGGCAAAGGCGCGCATCTTTGTATTCGATGGCGCGCGAACCTTGCATTTCGCGACGGAAGGGGCGCCCTTCGCCAGCGGCTTCGGCATCAAGGATGCCCCGGCGAATACGGTTTATGCTTTCAACGAGGCGCCGGGGGCGGTGTCCCCGGACGAGCCCGGCCCCTATGGCCTTTATGCGCTCTCGCTGGTGGAAATGCTGCGCCAGGGCTTTCCCATCCCGCAGGCCTTTACCGCGGTGCGGCTGCGCGCCAATGGCCTCAGCGACGGGATCATCGTGCCGTGGAATACCGGCGCGGTCGCCACGCCTTTCGCTTTGTTCACGCGCGACAAGAATGCGTCGGTGCTGCCGCTAGAGAGCGACAGCGTTCCGCAGAGCGGTGCGCCCGTCGCGCAAGTCTATCTTGCCACGATTGCGCGCGATACGCTCGACGCTTATGCGGATTTTTGCGCCACGTTCCCGAACGAGCCGCTGACGTTGCGGGTGCGCACCTTGCTTGCCGCGCGGCGCGAGGCGCTGACCTGGAGCGCCGCACTCGATGCCGGGACGCCGCAGGCGATCTGGACCTATATGCGGCGTTATCCGCGCGGCCCGCATTTTCCCGATACGCGCCGCGTGCTTGCCGCGCTCGCCGCGCCGCTGGCCCCGCCGCCGCGCTTCGATCCTTACGACTTCAAGGGCCTACCGGGGCCGAACGAAACCGAGCTCGAAATTCTCGACCGCCCGGTCCTGAGCTTTGAAGATCCGGCCTTTCCGCCGCCGCCATCCGCTGACGGTCTGCTGCCCGAGCGGCCGGTGACGTTTGAACATCTTTTGCCGCCAGCGCCGGCGGCAGCGGGCCTTCTGCCGGTCCCCGCGGCGCTCGGGCTGCCGTTTTCGAAACCTAACCTTCCGGCGGCGCTCGCCAAAGTGCCGCCCGCGGTGGCGGCGGCGGTCCAGACCCTGCCGCCGGCCCCGCCGGCGCCGGAAGCGGCAATCGGCACGCCGCCGGGACCCGCACCGGTGGCCGTTGCGCCGCCCGAACCGGCCGAATCCGCGTCAAGCGAGGCCGCGCCAGCCGCAGTGCCGCTGCCGCCCAAGCGGCCGGAGGTCGCTGAGGCCTCACAGCCCAGGCACGGCAAGAGCAAGGGCAAGACCGACGCCAAGCGGGCGAAACACGGCAAGTCGAAGCCTGCCAAGCATGCGCAGCACCCCAAGGCGAAGCCGCACAAGAAGAAGCACCGTCGCTGAGACGGCGTAATCTTTGCCATTCCGACGATTGACGGTGGACCGCCCCATGCGCTTTGCTTATGGTATTAGCCGAATGGCGCTAACCGCTTGAGGAGAGGGCGTTTCGGCTCTCGGTTCGACAGAGCCTCGAGAGCCGGACTCGGGCGCGGCGCCACTCGCGCGACCGGCAGCGACCGGAGCCGCGCCGCGCGAATTTCGAGTCTGGGGCGAAATGCCGAGCCTGAACGATTTTCAAGATACAGCGGGTTTGGCGCCCCAAGCCGAGATGGACGGCATTTCCAATGCCGCCGTTCTCGACCCGGCGGAGATGCCGCAGCCGAGACTCGAAGACGGCGGGGCGGCGGGGCCGACTTTCGCGGCGCTTGATCTCGGCACCAACAATTGCCGCCTGCTCGTTGCCCGGCCGGCCTATCGCGGTACCGACGTCCCCGGCTTCAAGATCGTCGATTCCTTTTCCCGCATCGTGCGCCTCGGCGAAGGTCTGTCGCAAACCGGGCGGCTGGCGGAATCGGCGATCCGGCGCACGCTTGAGGCGCTTGAAATCTGCCGGACGAAGATGCGCGCGCGGAACGTCAGCCACGCCCGCCTGATTGCGACCGAGGCCTGCCGGGGTGCCGAGAACGGAGCGGAATTCGTCGCCCGCGTGCGCGACACGCTCGGTCTCGAACTTGAAATCGTCGATCGCCAGACGGAGGCGCATCTCGCGGCGACCGGTTGCGCCAGCCTCGCCGATCCCGCGGCGGAATCGGTGATCCTCTTCGACATCGGCGGCGGCTCGTCCGAGGTCATTTGGCTCGGCCGCCCCGCGCGCGATGCGGATTTCGGGCATGAACGCATCCGTTTCTGGGTGTCACTCAAGATCGGCGTGGTGTCGCTGGCCGAACGCTTCGGCGGCGTCGAAGTCTCCGAGGCGACATTCGAGGCCATGGTGGCGTATGTCGCGGCCGAACTCGGCGGTTTCATCACCCAAGCGCAGCAATACCAGCGCTGCGAGAATTTTCATCTGCTCGGCACGTCGGGAACGGTCACGACGATCGGCGGCATTTTCCTCAACCTCGCGCGGTACGATCGCCGCCGCGTCGATGGTCTATGGATGTCGGAGGCGGAAATCGATGCGACGGTCGCGCGGCTGCGGCGGATGCCCTATGACGCGCGCGTTGCCAATGGCTGCATCGGCATTGAGCGGGCCGACCTCGTGCTCGCGGGCTGCGCCATTCTTGAGGCGATCCGCCGCGCCTTCCCAGCCAAGCGGGTGCGGATTGCCGACCGGGGACTACGGGAAGGCATTCTCCTGCAATTGATGGACGCCGAGCGGGCGCGTAGATGACCGAAAAAAAGTCGACGCCCAACACCAATCGGGCGCTGAAGACGCGGGTGAAGACCGCGCGCAAGCGCACGCTCGCCTCGACGCTTTGGCTCGAGCGCCAGCTCAACGATCCTTATGTCGCGCAGGCCAAGCGCGATGGCTATCGCTCCCGCGCCGCCTATAAGCTCCTCGAAATCGACACGCGCTATCACATCCTCAAGCGCGGCCAGAAGGTCATCGATCTCGGAGCCGCGCCCGGCGGCTGGTCGCAGGTCGCCGCCGCGAAGGTCGGTGCGACAGAAGGCGCGGGAAAGGTCTTCGGCATCGATCTTCTGCCGGTCGCGACGATCCCCGGTGTCGATTTCCGCCAGCTCGACTTCCTCGCGCCGGAAGCGCCGCAGATCCTGACCGAATGGCTCGGCGGCCCGGCCGATGTCGTGCTCTCGGACATGGCGGCTAATGCGACCGGCCACAAGAAGACCGATCAATTGCGCATCATCGATCTCGTCGAACTCGCCGCCGACTTCGCCGTGCAGGTGCTGGCGCCCGGCGGCATTTTCCTCGCCAAGGTTCTGCAGGGCGGAACTGAAACCAATCTGCTCGCGATGCTCAAGCGCCAGTTCGCCGAGATCAGGCACGTCAAGCCGAAGGCGAGCCGGGCGGATTCCTCCGAGCTCTATCTGCTGGCGATGGGCTTTCGCGGGCGCCCCGAATAGTTTTTGATCACCAATCCATAGGCTTGCTTGCCCCCAGGGCAGTAAAGGATGGGAGCTTGCCTTTCATACCCTCGGCGGATTGCTAGTCCTTCATTGAAGAACATTATCTTGTTCTAGTTTCTAGAATCTTTGATTTTCCCACAGAAGCTCTTTAAGACGATCTTGAAGCTGTCCAAAGATTGCCTATGTTAGAGCTTGAGAGCTTCTTTGAGGGAGTCCGAATGAGCGAGGTGAAAGCCATCGAGGCGGTCGACAACGCGCTAGGCGCGCTCGACGCGGATGAGCGCGCCCGCGTCCTAGCTTGGGCGCAATTAAAATACGGCGTTCCGGCGCAGATCAATACAACGACGCCTCAACCGACTCCGGCGCAACCCCCGCCACCGGCCGCGTACCCACCTGCAAATACGTCGCCCAATACGACGAAAGTTAAGGCGTCGAAGAAGGCGAAGACTATTATTTCGATGGATAAGACCCTGAACCTAAGCCCGGCGGGCAAAACGTCCGCATCGCAATTTGCCTCCGAGAAATCGCCGACCAACGTTATGCAGAAGTGCGTCGTCGCGGCGTACTATCTTCGCGACACCATTGAGATGGAGAAGGTAACCACGCAAGCCGTTTTCACGTTCTTTAAGCATCTTAATTGGCCGGTTCCGGCCGACCTAAAGAACACCTTGCAGCAGGCAGGTACCGCTGGATGGCTCGATACTGCCGACAGCCAGGATATCAAGCTGACATCCATGGGCGAGAATCTTGTCGAGCACGATCTGCCGCCCAAGGCAAAGGCAAAGTGAACCGCTTTCTTGGAGCTGTCCCCCAGACGCTCGAGGACGAGCTATTTGAGAAATTTCGCGAGATCGAGCGCAACTTCCGCGAAGGTAGATGGGAGCCAGCCGAACTCAACGGTGGCAAGCTCTGCGAAGTTGCCTATTGCATTCTACGCGGCCATATCGACGGCAGATTCCCAACCAAATCGTATAAGCCACCGAACTTTTACGACGCATGCTTGAAGATGGAAAAAGAGCCGGCATCCTTTGGCCGCTCCATCCGCATACAGTTGCCGCGAATGCTTATCGCGCTCTATGAAATCCGTAACAACCGCAACGTCGGCCACGTCGGTAGCGACGTTGATCCCAACCACATGGACGCTGTCTGCGTGCTGCACATGGCCAAGTGGGTTGTGGCAGAGCTTGTGCGTATCTTCTACGGCGTCACGCTGGCCCAAGCCAGCGCGATGGTAGAGGCGTTATCGGAACGAGAAGTCTCGCTAATCTGGGACGCGGGAAGTGTTCGCCGTGTGTTAGACAATAGTCTGTCGATGCTCGAAAAAACGCTCGTCCTCTTATTTGGTTCGGCGCAGCCGCTCAGTGAAGCCGAATTGATTGCCAGCCTGGAGCACTCAAACCCGTCGGTCTACCGCCGCGATGTACTTCGCCGCGCGCACGCCGATCGCCTCATTGAATATGACGAAAAAGCAAAAATAGTTCGAATCTCGCCGCTCGGCATCAGACGAGTTGAAACCAAGATTCTTCTCAAGACCCAAGTCTCGTCGATCAGTGCTTTTATCGATAGCGGGGGAGCCTAGCCCTCCGTCTGTTCCGCCTCCGCGGCTTTCTTGCGCGCCCCGCCGGAGAGATGAATTCCGGCGTTTGCCGGCAAGGTCCTGAACACCAGCACTGAACTCACCGAGATCACTGCGACACCGAGGAACGCCCAGGGGAAATCCGCCCGCGTGATCTGCGCCGTGCCATGGATCGCCTGTGACGATTCCAGAAGAAGCGCGCCGATGGTGATGCCAAGGCTCAGCGACAATTGCTGCGCGACAGAGGAAAAGCTCGTCGCCCGGCTCAGCATCGCCTGATCGATGTCGGCGTAGGTGATGGCATTGACGCTGGTGAATTCGAGCGAGCGGAAAAATCCGCCGCAGAGCAGAAGCCCCATCATCAGGAGATGTGGCGTCGTCGGCGTGAAGAAGCCGTAACAGCCGAGAATCGTCGAGCTCAGCACCGAATTGAAAAGCAGCACATGGCGGAAGCCGAAGGTGCGCAAGATCGGCGCAGCCGTGGCCTTCATCGCCATGGCGCCGAGCGAAGTGATGAAGGTGATGCTGCCGGATTGAAACGAATTCAGTCCGAAGCCGACTTGCAGCATCAACGGCAGCAGCAGCGGTGTCGCGCCGACGCCGACGCGGAACAGCGAGCCGCCGGTCACGGCGGCGCGAAAGGTCTGCACCTTGAGCAGTTTCAGATCGAGGATCGGGAATTTCGCGGTGCGCGCATGGAGGTAATAGAGGCCAAGAAACACCACGCCGGTGATGACGAGGACAAGCACGATGCTCCCGCTGACGATCCCGTGCCCGGCGAGCGTCATGCCGAAGATGAGGAGCCCCAGCCCGGCGCCGGAGAGCAGAAAGCCGCGCACGTCGAGCGGCCAGGCTTCGCCATGCACGTTCTGGATAAAGCGGCTGACAAGGCCGACACCGAGAATTCCGATCGGCACGTTGACGAAGAAGATCCAGCGCCAGTGGAAATAGGTGGTGATGAAGCCGCCGACGAGCGGGCCGAAAAGTGGGCCGAGCAGGGCGGGGATGGTCAGATAGGAGAGCGCATTGATGACCTCGGCCTTCGGCACGGTGCGCAGCAGGACGAGGCGGCCGACGGGCACCATCATCGCGCCGCCGATCCCCTGGATGACCCGCGCGCCGACGAACTCCCATAGCGTGCTGGAAAAGCCGCAAAGGATCGAGCCGAGTGTGAAGACGATGATGGCCGAGCGGAAGATCGTCCGCGCGCCGAACTTGTCCGCCGCCCAGCCGCTGGCGGGAATGAAGATGGCGAGCGACAGCAGATAGGCGGTCAGCGCCAGCTTGAGCGAGATGGGGTCGCGGTGCAGATCAGCCGCGATCGCCGGCAGGGAGGTCGAAATCACCGTGCCGTCAAGGCTTTCCATGAACAGGGCGCAAGCGACGATAAGGGCGGTGAGGCCGTAGCGCGGCAAGGGGCTTCTTCCGATCGAGCAGCGGGGTGTGTCATCTAAACGCTGCCGGGCCGTTTTAATAGCCCGGGCCGGGCAGAGCGCGACGCGCGAAGGCTTGGCGAAGACTTGGGTTTTCCACATCTTGACCCCATCTCAGGGGCTGATCCCGCCGCGCCGGGCAGGCGAGCACGACTTTTATTTGCGCAGCGGCGCGGGCGTGCTAAGAGCCGCTGCCAACTTTGGTCCGCCGCGCATCGCTCAACCGAGTCGCGGCTCTTTTTTCATCTTGGCGCCAAGCGGCGCGGCAAGGAGTTGGCTATGGCGGCATCGGAACGCGCACCAATCAAGGAAGCCCTGACGTTCGACGACGTCCTGCTTCTGCCGGGGCATTCCGAAGTCCTGCCGAGCAGCGCCGATCTCCGGACGCGGCTCACCCGCGAGATCACGCTCAGCCTTCCGATCATCTCCGCCGCCATGGATACGGTCACCGAGGCGCGGCTCGCCATCGCGCTCGCTCAGGCGGGCGGCATCGGCGTCATCCACCGCAATATGGAGCCTGACGCGCAGGCCGAAGAGGTCCGCAAGGTCAAGCGCTATGAGAGCGGCATGGTGGTCAACCCGATCACCATCGTCCCGGACGCGACGCTGGCCGACGCGCTCGCGCTGATGCGCCAGCACGGCATTTCCGGCATTCCGGTGGTCGAACATGGTCCGCCCGGCAAGCCGGCGCGGCTCCGCGGCATTCTCACCAACCGCGACGTGCGCTTCGCCGACAATCCGAACCAGCCGATCGCTGAACTGATGACCAAGGAGGTCGTCACTGTCCGCGAGGGCGTCAGCCAAGACGAGGCGCGCCGCCTGCTGCACCAGCACCGGCTGGAAAAGCTTGTCGTTGTTGATGAGGACGGCCGCTGCGTCGGCCTCCTGACCGTCAAGGACATGGAGAAGGCGACGCAGCATCCTGATGCCAGCAAGGATGCGGAAGGCCGTCTGCGCGTCGCAGCGGCCTCGACGGTGGGCGACAAGGGCTATGATCGCGCGCTCGCTCTGATCGACGCGGGCGCGGACGCCATCGTCGTCGATACCGCGCACGGTCATTCGCAATCCGTGCTCGACCAGGTGACCCGGATCAAGCGTGTCTCCAACAAGGTGGCGATCATCGCCGGCAATGTTGCGACCGCCGACGGGACCAAGGCGCTCATCGACGCGGGCGCCGACGCGGTGAAGATCGGCATCGGCCCCGGCTCGATCTGCACGACCCGCGTTGTCGCCGGCGTCGGCGTGCCGCAACTCACCGCCATCCTCGATTCCGTCGAAGTCGCGCGGGCGCGCGACATTCCCATCATCGGCGACGGCGGCATCAAATATTCCGGCGATCTCGCCAAGGCGATCGCCGCGGGCGCCGAATGCGTGATGATCGGTTCGCTGCTCGCCGGCACCGACGAGAGCCCCGGCGAGGTCTATCTGCTGCAAGGCCGCTCGTTCAAATCCTATCGCGGCATGGGCTCCGTCGGCGCGATGGCGCGCGGCTCGGCCGACCGTTATTTCCAGCAGGACATCAAGGATTCCCTGAAGCTGGTGCCGGAGGGCATCGAGGGTCAGGTGCCTTATCGCGGCCCGGCCGCCGCCATCCTGCATCAATTGGCAGGCGGTCTGCGCGCGGCGATGGGCTATGTCGGGGCGGGGAGCATCCCGGATTTCCAGAAGCGCGCGACTTTCGTCAAAATCTCCGCCGCGGGTCTGCGCGAAAGCCACGTCCATGACGTGACGATCACGCGCGAAAGCCCGAACTATCCGACGGGCGTATGACCCCAGGTGCAAGGATCGCCGCGGCGATCGAAATCCTCGCCGATATCGAAACGCGCCACCGCCCGGCGGCGGATGCGCTGAAGGATTGGGGCCTCGCGCACCGTTTCGCCGGGTCGAAGGATCGCGCCGCGCTGGCGACGCTGGTTTTCGACGCCTTGCGCTGCCGCGCCTCGGCCGCGTGGATCGTCGGCGAGGAAACACCACGCGCGATCGTGCTCGGGAGTTTGCGTGAGATGCGCGGCCTGTCCGCCGACGAAATCGGCGCGCTCTGCACGGGCGAGGGTCATGCGCCGCCGCCCTTGTCCGAAGTCGAGCGCGCGCGGCTCACCGAGGGCGCGCTCGACGACGCACCGGACCCTGTGCGCGGCGATTATCCCGAATGGCTGGCGCCTGCTTTCGCGGCGGCGTTCGGCGAAAGCGCGGTCGCGGAGGGCCGGGCGCTTGCCGCCCGCGCGCCGCTCGATCTGCGCGTCAATACGCTGAAAGCGACGCGGGAGAAGGCGCAGAAGGCGCTGGCGCATCTCGGCGCCGAACCGACGCCGCTCTCGCCACTCGGCTTGCGCGTGCCGCTGAGCGAGGACGGGCGCAGCGCCTCGCTGGCGGGCGAGCCGGCCTATCTCAAGGGTCTCGTCGAAATTCAGGACGAAGGCTCGCAGCTTGCCGCGCTCCTTGCCGCCCCCGTACCGGGCGAACAGGTGCTCGATCTCTGCGCCGGCGGCGGCGGCAAGACGCTGGCGCTGGCGGCGGCGATGGACAATCGCGGTCAGATCTACGCCACGGATCGTGAAGCGCGGCGGCTCGGACCGCTGTATGCGCGGCTGGAGCGCGCGACTACGCGCAATGTCCAGGTCCGTAACCCGCGCCGCGGCCAAAACGTCCTCGCCGATCTCGAAGGTCATTGCGATCTCGTTCTGGTCGATGCACCTTGCACCGGGACCGGCACCTGGCGGCGCAACCCGGACGCCAAATGGCGCATCCGCCCCGGCGCGCTGGAACAGCGGCTGAAAGAGCAGGACGAGGTTCTGGAGAGCGCGGCGCTTTATGTGAAGCCGGGCGGGCGGCTCATCTACATCACCTGCTCGCTGCTGCCGGCGGAGAATGAGGAGCGGATCGCGGCCTTCCTCGCCCGCTATACGGATTTTTCCGCCATTGGCGCGGAGGCGCTGCTCGCGGCTGCTGGACTGCCGGAGCTGGCGCGCTTCGCCGGGCCGCACGGCACGGGCCTACGGCTGTCGCCGCTGACGAGCGGGACGGACGGGTTCTTTATTGCCGGGCTGCGCCGCGCCTGATTTGGAAGAACCGCCGCAGCAGCATTTCGGCGCTGAAGCGCCAGAAAGGCTCATGCCGCGTCAGCTGCTCCGGTTCCGGGCCTTCCGAAAACAGGCTCGGAACATCGGCGAGCCGGACCGCGACCGGGTTTTTTCGCCCAGGGGTATAGACCGGGACATGACGTTCCATCTTGGCCTCTTGCTACGCTTATGCACTTCGTAGCTTCGAGACTAGCCGGGAAGGCTTGCCCGCCCTTCAACCCGTTTGCTCAAATGCTCTGGAAAGCTTTGAGGTAAGTTTTGCTCTTCTTGCGCCGCCGGGCGCGATCTCTTAAGTCGAATTTTTGCCGGCAGGAGCTTATGGCCGAAGACCCCCTCCACCACGACATTGCCGCCCACCACGACAAGGTGCTGATCGTCGATTTCGGCTCGCAGGTGACGCAATTGATCGCCCGCCGCGTCCGTGAGGCCGGCGTCTATTGCGAGATCGCACCCTATCAGAAGGCGGAAGCAGCCTTCGCCGCGCTGAAACCCAAGGCGGTGATCTTCTCCGGCGGGCCGGCCTCGGTGCTGGAGGAAGGCTCGCCCCGCGCCCCGCAATCGATCTTCGAGGCCGGCGTGCCGATCCTCGGCATCTGCTACGGGGAGCAATTGCTGGCGGCGCAGCTCGGCGGCGAGGTGCAGGGCGGCCATGACGGCGAATATGGCCGCGCCGAGGTCGAAGCGATCGCGGAATCGCCGCTCTTCGACGGAGTCTGGGAGCAGGGCCGTCATACCGTCTGGATGAGCCACGGCGATCGCGTGACGAAACTGCCGCCGGGCTTCCAGAGCATCGGCCATTCGCCCAATGCGCCGGTCTGCGTCATCGCCGACGAGGCGCGGCGCTTCTACGGCCTGCAATTCCATCCCGAGGTCCACCATACGCCCGAGGGGCCGCAGCTCATCTCCAATTTCGTCCACAAGATCGCCGGGCTCAAAAGCGATTGGACGATGCACGCCTTCCGCGCCGAGGCGGTGAAGGCGATCCGCGCGCAGGTCGGGCAGGGCCGCGTGTTGTGCGCGCTCTCGGGCGGCGTCGACTCGTCCGTCGCGGCGCTCTTGATCCACGAGGCGATCGGCGACCGGCTCACCTGCGTCTTCGTCGATCACGGTATGTTGCGGCAGGGCGAGGCGGAACAGGTCGTCTCGCTGTTTCGCGGCCATTACAACATTCCGCTCGTCCACGTCGACGCGAGCGAGACGTTCCTGAAAGCGCTCGACGGCGTGCAGGAGCCGGAAGAGAAGCGCAAGATCATCGGCAAGCTGTTCATCGATGTCTTCGACGCGGAAGCGAAGAAGATCGCCGCGGACGGCCGCGGCGCGCCGGAATTTCTGGCGCAGGGCACGCTCTATCCCGACGTCATCGAAAGCGTCTCCTTCCAGGGCGGGCCGAGCGTCACCATCAAGTCGCATCACAATGTCGGCGGCCTGCCGGCGCGGATGAAGATGAAGCTCGTCGAGCCGTTGCGCGAACTCTTCAAGGACGAAGTGCGCGCGCTCGGCCGCGAACTCGGCCTGCCGGAGATTTTCGTCGGCCGCCATCCCTTCCCGGGGCCGGGCCTCGCCATCCGCCTGCCGGGCGGCGTGACGGCGGAAAAGCTCGCCATATTGCGCAAGGCCGACGCGATCTATCTCGATGAAATCCGCAAGGCCGGACTCTATGACAAGATCTGGCAGGCCTTCGCGGTGTTGCTGCCGGTGAAGAGCGTCGGCGTCATGGGCGACGGCCGCACCTACGATTTCGTCTGCGCGCTACGCGCCGTCACCTCGACCGACGGCATGACGGCGGACTTTTTCCACTTCGACATGAATTTCCTCGGCCGCGCCGCGACGCGCATCATCAACGAAGTGCGCGGCATCAACCGGGTGGTCTATGACGTTACGTCAAAGCCGCCGGGCACGATCGAGTGGGAGTGAGGAGCATAGGCGGCTATAGGATATTCAGTGACGATTTTCATCGTCGTGTCATCTTATTTTTCCGTCGCTTTCTCACCTTAGCCACTAGCTCGGAAGCTAAGTGCGCTCGTCATCAAATGATCTCCTATTACTCTTCAAGATAGCGCGGAAACGGCTGGCACGGTGCTATTGATTTATTAGTGCAAAAATAGGCTGCGTAGCGCAGACGTGCAGCATTGAGATTTGTGAGCAGATTGAGCAGAGTTTAGGGCCGAACGTTTTTGATGGCTGCCTCTGAACTATGCTCGGCGGCTCGAATAACAGAAATGTGTCCAAGGACAGGTGGGTTTCGGATGGAATGGGAAAAGCTTCTAAAACTCGAGCGATTAAATGATCCCAGCTACGTTCAGCAAAAGCATCGCCCAATTTACATGCAGGATATAGATAGAATCCTATTTTCACCGCCATTTCGTAGGCTAGCGAACAAAACCCAAGTACACCCTCTTTATGACAACGACCATATCCATCATCGCCTGATTCACAGCATTGAAGTTGCCACCGTCGGGCGTTCTCTTGGGATCGAAGTGGGAGCGTGGTTGGTAGATGAACGCGGCGAAATTTCGAGCGAACAAGTCGAAGTCTTAGCAGGCCTTGTTCAAACAGCCAGCATGGCTCACGACATTGGAAATCCTCCGTTCGGGCATTCCGGCGAGGAGGCCATTGCGTCTTGGTTCCGCGAGAAATTTACGCACCCCACGGGCATCCTACAGGATATTTCTAATGAGCAACGGCACGAATTTGAGTCTTTCGAAGGGAACGCCCAAGGCTTTCGGATACTGACGCGAACCGAAATGTATAGGGATGAAGGAGGCTTGCGTTTGGCCTTTGGGTCCCTTGGAGCTTTCACCAAATATCCTGTCTCCGCTTTCATCAGAAAGAAGGTGGGCGATGAAGGTATTGTCAACGGTACCCAATATATCGGTCTCAAAAAATATGGCTTCTTCCAGAATGACGTTTCAACCTTCGAGCAAATCGGCAATGAACTTGGACTTCCAAAGAATGAAGTAAAGGGCCTCTACGGTGAGCTTGTAGGCTATTGGTGGCGACGGCATCCTTTGGCTTTTCTCATGGAGGCCGCCGATGATATCTGTTACAATATTATGGATCTCGAAGACGCTTATACGGCCGGGGACGTTGTTTTCGATCGGGTCATAAGTTTACTTGAAACACTCGTAGGAAAGTCCAACAAGGCTTATCCTGATCAGGGCGAGGCACAAATCGTATCGAGATACAGGGCGTTGGCTATTCGAGGAGCGATCTCCTCGTGTGTGGAAGCGTTCAAAGACAATTACACCGCTATTATGGCCGGAAATTTCCCGATTTCTTTGGTGGAGGCGTCGACCAAGGCGAAGGAATTCGAAGAAATAAAGAAAATTGCGAAGAACCGAATTTTTAAAGCTGCGCGAAAAACGGAATTAGAGATTTATGGTCGCAATGTTGTCTATCGCGCCCTAGACGGACTCTTACCTCTGGTAGACGAATTTAGTTCCGTTGGCTGGGAATCAAGCAAGCTGAGCCCTTATCATGAGCAGGTTGTAAGGGCGCTAAGATTTCCAACCGAGTCCATGTCTAATTCGTATAATGCTCTACATTCGTTGACTGATTTCGTTTCCGGGATGACCGATAGATATGCAGTCAAGGTCGCCGATATGCTTGGAAAGCGATAACGCAGAAGCCGAGCCGTTGCCAACATTAGTGGCGTTTGGGTGTTGAAGATAAGGTTTGCTAAATACCATCATTGGCTGGCCTGCCGTTCTCAGGTTGCCTTCTGGTACTTTGCGTAATGAGCTGTAAGCTCTCGGCCGTCGTCCCTCACCTTTGCTCCGCTCGTCGACTATCACAACCGTCTCTTCATAGGCGGTCGCTGCGTTCTAGGCTTGGCTGGATCGTTATATAAATAGATTCGCGTGGCTGGCGGCCAGCGCGGCTGTCTCGATGAAGTTCTCCCGATCTCGGCTGTTGCCGACATCGGCATTTTTGATGGCCAAATCGAGCAGCCCCGATTTGGCTAGGCGCTCCTCAAAACAAGCGGCGCCTCAATCATCCCCGCCGTCGATCTCTTTGCCGACAATCGCGATTGTCTGTTCATAGACCGTCGCCGCGTTCCAGGCCTGGATCGCCGCGAAATTGGGCTCGCCCGGTTGGTACCCGGCGCCGCGCTGCCAGCCATGCGCCTTGAGATAATTTGCCGTGGAGGCCAGGGCCCCTTCGGCGGTGTCGAGATCGCCGACGCCATATTCCAGCACCGTCTTCGGCAAAAATTGCGTCTGGCCGATTTCGCCATGCATAGAGCCGCGCGTCTCGGCCGACAGGCGTCCGTCATCCACCAGTTTCAGCGCCGCATAAAGCTGATCGGTGAAAAAGTCCGGCCGCCGGCAATCATAGGCGAGCGTCGCGATGGCCGAGAGCGATTGCTGATTGCCGTGCTGAGTGCCGAAGCCCGATTCCATGCCCCAGATGGCGATCAGCGGCCCGGCCGGGACGCCATAGCGCTGCTCGATCGAGTCGAAAAGCTCGGCGTGCGCTTGCTTCATCCTGCGGCCGCGCGACGCGATGATCGAGGCGCCGCGCTTGGCCATGAAGGCCGGGAGCGACAGACGAAAGCTTTTGAGGCCACGGTCGGCGGCGATGGTCGGGTAGTTGTAATGCGTCTCCATCAGGGCGCTGATGCCAGCGCCGCCAATGCCTTTCGCTTTGGCCTCGTCGGCGAAGGCGCTCTTCCACGCCTCGAAGCCGCCGGGGCCCGTCCCGCACTGGGCCGCGTCCGCCGCGCGGACCATCAAGGGAAGAGCGGCGAAGGCCGCAATCAAGGCTGTCGTGAGCCGGCCGCAGTGAATCATTGAACCTCCCTTTTGACGCTCAAGCGCCGAGCACCTTGCGCAGCGAAGCCTCGATCTGGCCACCGCAATAGGTGTCACCATAATCTCGCCGCGCCTTGGCGGCCAGTTCAGCCAGCGGCGGCAGATCGGCAACCCGCTGTGTCAACGCCGCCGTCATGGGCGCGGTTTCTCCAAGAATCGCCTCGATCTTGTGGAAACGGTCGGTCATAGTCGACCAGAGAGTAGCTGTCACGACGTCGGCGATACCCGGCGTCTTGCCGCCGAGCAGGAAGCCGGATGCGGCCTTCAGACCGTGCCGGCGGCCGGTCTCTTCCCAAAACGACATCCACTTCTTCAGGCGGGGGACGAAATCCTGCCAGCGTTTTTCCGTCCACATCTGGCGGCCGCCATCCAGTGTGATCTCGTCGATCACGTCGTTGGCGTCGTTGACGATCTTCATGGTTAGCGCGCGCAGGGCCGGGGTGGCGGGCAAGAGCTCCAGCGTCTCGCCCAGATAAAGGATAATGGCCGGCATTTGAGCGATGGCGAAGTCCGCCTTTTTATCGATCAGCAGCGGCGGTCCCATGAAAGGGACCGGCATGTGCCTCACCGGCTCGTCCATTAACCTTGAGATTGCGGCGTCGCCGCCCTCGGTCCAGGTTTTTCCGGCATAGGCCAGGACGGCGCGTACGAACTGACCGCGGAACGGCACGGACCAGTAGTAGAGTTCGTAATCGGTCATCTGAGAACTCTAGGTCATGCGAGCGATATTTGCCAATGACGCTCCCGAGCGTCAATTTCTTTCAGCGAATAGCCAGGGCGTTGTGCCGGTTCGATGATCCCGACGATCTTCCCTGGCGCCGAGCGGCACGAAATCCGCGATTGAGTACGCTGGTTCTGGTTGAATGTCGTGGCCGGGATCGCCGCGCCGCTGCGGAACGCTGTTCCGAAGAAGCTGGCGCCCGGTTATATCTGTATCCGGCGCGAAATCGCCGGCTTCCACGCCCGTCCCAACCCATCCTTTTCTCACGGCCCGTCACTCCCATCGACAAGGACCACCTGCACGACCAGTTCGACCCCCGCCGCCAGCGCCGGGGAGACCATCGGCGACTATCTGATTCGGCGCCTCGGAGACGAGGGAATTGGCCACATCTTCGGTGTGCCCGGTGATTTCGTCCTCGCGCTGTTCAAGAAACTGGAGGACAGCCCGCTGAAGGTCGTGAACACCTGCGACGAGCAGGGCGCCGGATTCGCCGCTGATGCCTATGCGCGTCTGCACAGCCTTGGTGTCGTTTGCATCACCTATGCGGTGGGCGGTCTCAAGATCGTCAATGCTGTCGCGCAGGCGTTCGCGGAGCGCTCGCCGGTGGTCGTGATCAGCGGGGCGCCGGGCCTCGGCGAGCGGGCGCGCAACGGGCTCATCCACCACAAGGTGAGAAATTTCGACAGCCAGCAGAAGATCTTCGAAGAGATCACGGTCGCCACAGCGATCCTCGATGATCCGGGCAGCGCGGCGGACGAGATCGACCGGGCGCTTGAACTCGCCCGCCGGCACAGCCGCCCTGTCTATATCGAGCTTCCGCGCGACATGGTTTCCGCCACCTTGCTGCCGGGGCGCGGGCACGCGCTGCCAGCCGAAGCCAGCGATGCCGACGTGCTCGGCTTTGCTTTGACTGAAGCGGCGGAGAAGATCGCGGCGGCGGCGCGGCCCGTCATTCTGGCGGGATTGGAGATTCACCGCTTTCGCCTGCAAGAGGCGCTGGTCAAGTTCGCGCATGCGACGGGGATTCCCGTGGCGTCAACTATCGGCGGAAAGTCGGTGTTCCCGGAATCCGATCCCGCCTATGTCGGCGTCTACGAAGGCGCCATGGGCTCCGACAGCGCGCGCGACATTATCGAGCAGAGCGACTGCGTCATTCTCCTCGGCGCCATGCTGACCGATATCAATCTCGGCATCTATACGGCGCACATTGATCGCAGCGCATCCATCTACGCGGGCAGGGACCGGGTGACTGTGGGTTTTCGCAGCTACGATGGTGTGTATATGGATGATTTCATCCGCGGCCTTGCCGAGCGGCCGTGGACGAAGCGCGCTCTTCCGGCGTTCGTGCATCCCGGGCACCCCGGCCCATTCGCCGCAAGCGATCGGGAGATGACGGTCGCGGCGCTGTTTCACCAGATCAACGCTTTCCTCGCCGACGACATGATCGTGATTGCCGATCCGGGTGACGCTTTGTTCGGGGCGGGAGATCTTTACATTCACGACGGCGCGCATTTTCTTGCGCCCGCCTATTATTGTTCGCTTGGCTTCGCGGTGCCTGCCGCCATCGGCGTGGCCGCCGCTGCGCCGCATCTGCGGCCGCTGGTCCTTGTCGGCGACGGCGCTTTTCAGATGACCGGCATGGAGCTTTCGACGATTGCCCGCTACGGCATGAACCCGATCGTCATCGTTCTCGACAACGATGGCTATGGCACCGAGCGGCCGATGCTCGACGGCGCCTTCAACGACGTCCATCGCTGGAATTTTGCGCGCATACCGGAGGTGCTTGCCAGCGGACTGGGCATCAAAGTGACGACCGAGCGCGAGATGGCCGCCGCTTTGGAGCAGGCGAGGGCCAACACGCAAGGCTATACGCTCATCCAGGTCATGCTCGACCGCAACGACCATTCGGCCGCCCTCTCGCGTCTGACGGCAAAGCTGGCGGAACGGGTGGCGCGTTAACAGCGCGCGGCGACCGGGGGGCGAAGTTGCAGCAGGTTCTCTTGATATGCATCTGTCTGGTGATCGGCCTCGTGCTGCGCTGGACGAAGCGGCTGCCGGACACGGCGTCAAAGGTCATGGGCGGCTGGGTGATCAATGTCGCCCTGCCGGCCGCCGCCTTGCGCAGCGTACATGACCTTACACTGCAGCCCGCCTGGTGGCTCGCGGCGGCGACACCGTGGATCGGCGTGATCCTTGCGATCCTGATCCTCGTTCCGCTTTGCCGGGCTCTCGGATGGTCGCGGCATCGGACCGGCGCGCTGTTGCTGGTCGCGGGCTGGGGCAACACTTCCTTTGTCGGCCTGCCGATGATTACCGCTTTTGCCGGCAGCCAATGGCTCGGCCTCGGCATTGTCATCGATTTGTTCGGTTCCTATCTCGCCCTGTCTACTCTGGGCCTCGCCATCGCGACCATTGCGGATGCGGGCCATCTCCATTTGCGTACGATCGTGAAACGGATTGCGACTTTTCCGCCTTTCATCGCGATCCTGATCGCGTTCGCGACCAATCATCTCGGGCGGCCCGAATGGCTGAGCCAGACCATCGATGCTCTCGCCGATACGCTGACGCCGCTCGCGCTCGCGGCGGTCGGCTTCGCGTTGCGTTTCGACCGCCTTGCGGGCCACCTCCTTCTGCCGCTCGGTGTCGGGCTCGTCTGCCGGCTGTTCGTCGCGCCTCTGGCGATTTTTCTCATGTATGTCGGCCTCGGCCACGTCGGCGATCCCGAATCCAAGGTCGCGATTCTGGAAATGGCGATGCCGCCCATGCTCGGGGCGAGTATCATCGCCATGGATCACGATCTCGAACCTGATCTCGTCGCATTGCTCATCGGCGTCGGCGTTCCGCTGTCGATGCTGACAGCCTGGGGCTGGTGGTCGTTCATCGCGTCGTGGTGATACTGACTGTGATTAGGCGGAAGACCGCACACTAGGGTAGAGTGCGCACCACATTCGGGGCTATGTCGCCCTCGGTGTTGCCGGCGAACCCCTTCAGGGTTCGATAAGGAGCACACCATGTTGAACAGGCGTCGTTTTTCGGCCGGTCTTGCGGCGATAACCGCGGCTTCGCTGACGTCCACCCGCGGCATGGCTGCGGCTCCGCCCAAGGCGCGCAACGTGGTTCTCGTGCACGGGCTATTCGCCGACGGGTCATGCTGGTCCGAGGTGATCGCGCGCCTCCAAGCCGCGGGGCTCAATGCCACGGCCGTGCAAAACCCGCTGACGACACTGCCTGAAGCAGTGGCCTCAGCGCAGCGCGTACTCGCGCGGCAGGATGGCCCGACGGTTCTGGTTGGGCATTCCTTTTCCGGGATGATCGTCACCGACGCTGGCGTGCATCCCAATGTCTCGGCGCTGGTCTATGTGGCGGCGCGCGCGCCGGACGCGGGCGAGGATTATACGGCGCTGGCCAAGAAATTTCCGACCCCGCCAGCGTCGGCCGGCATTATCTTCGACGGCGACGAGGGGCGGCTCAGCGAAGCTGCGTTCCTGCGCGATTTCGCCGGCGACCTGCCGGAAGCCAAGGCCAAGGTTCTCTATGCGGTGCAAGAGCCGTTTCATAAGGCGCTGCTCGCCGGCAGGACCACACATGCGGCCTGGCGCTCGAAGCCGAGCTTCTATGCCGTTTCAACGGAAGACCGGACGATCAACCCCGATCTCGAGCGTTTCATGGCCAAACGCATGGGTGCCAGGACGATCGAAGTGAAGTCGAGCCATCTGTCGCTGATCTCGCACCCCGATGAGATCACGAATCTCATCCTCGAGGCGGCGGGGCAGCGCGGCTAGACAGCGGCGAATGCATCAAGATATCGCGAGCGGTTTTCTGCGCTGACTGGAATTGCGCTTTTCCCGCCGGGATCGACAGGCGCACTTTGATGCAGATTAAAGCGGCGCGGAAATCTTTGTGCCTTGTAGAAACGAATTGGCGCGCGGTCGCGAACGGGATCAGCACGGCCAATCTCACCTTAGTTCCGCGATGGAGATGAATGATGGCCTATGCGAGCACCAATCCCTACACCGGCGAGGTGGCGAAGACATTTCCCGATGCCACCGACGCGGAAGTGATCCAGGCCATCGAGAAGGCACATGCGGCGTTCCTCGCCTGGAGAAAGACATCCTTCGTCGAGCGCGCGAAGATCATGCAAAAGGCCGCGGATCTCATGCGTAAAAATAGTGACGCTTACGCCAAGCTTCTGACGCTCGAAATGGGCAAGCTGATTTCCGAGGCCAAAGCCGAAGTCGAACTCTCGGCGGAAATCTTCGAATATTATGCCTTGAATGCGCGCGTCTTGCTCGCGCCGGAAAAACTGCCTGTCGCCAATCTTGCCGAAGGGGAGGCCGTCCTCGTCCACGATCCGCTCGGCGTTCTGCTGGCGGTCGAGCCGTGGAATTTTCCGTATTATCAGGTCGCGCGCATCATCGCCCCGCAACTCTCCGCCGGCAATACGATCTTGCTCAAACATGCCGGGATCGTCCCGCAAAGCGCAGCCGCGTGTGAAAAGCTCATGCGCGAAGCGGGCCTGCCGGATGGCGCTTTCATCAACCTTTATGCCGCGCATTCGCAGATCGAGCTTATTCTCAACCATCCGCTTGTCCGCGGCGTTGCGCTCACGGGCTCGGAGGGCGCGGGCGCCATGATCGCCGCGGCGGCCGGGCAGGCGATGAAGAAATCGACACTGGAGCTTGGCGGCGCCGATGCTTTCGTCGTGCTCGCCGACGCCGAACTGGAAAAGACAGTCAAATGGGCGGTCTTCGGCCGGCACTGGAATGGCGGACAGGTCTGCGTGTCGTCCAAACGAATGATTATCGACAAAAGCATCTACGATCAGTTCCATGATCTTTATACGGCCGGCGTCGCGGGTTTGCGCGCGGGCGATCCCTTCGACCCCGCGACGACGTTGGCGCCCTTGTCCTCACAGAGCGCCGCCGACGAACTGAAGGACAAGATTCGCCAGGCGGTGGCGCAAGGCGCGACGGCGACGGAAGTCGGCCCCAAAGTTCCCAATCGCGGCGCCTTCGTGCAGCCGACCATTTTGACAAATGTCGCCGCGGATAATCCGGCGCGCTACTGGGAATTTTTCGGTCCGGTGTCGATGCTGTTCCGTGCCGAGGACGAGGATGACGCCGTGCGGATCGCCAACGATTCCCCTTTCGGGTTGGGCGGTTCGGTGTTCACGTCCAACCCGAGACATGGCGCGAAAGTCGCCAAGAGAATCTCGACTGGCATGGTCTTCGTCAATCATCCGACGATGGTGAAGGCCGACTTGCCCTTTGGCGGCATCCGCCACTCCGGTTATGGGCGCGAATTGCTCGGCCTCGGCATCAAGGAGTTCGTCAACCACAAGCTGATCGACGTGGTCGATATCGACGCGCCGTTCTGACTCCCGGCTTATCAAGGTTCATCGGTAGCGTTTCAGGGTTTTTCCACTTTTGCTCTCGGCGACGAGCTGCTCCAGAAGATTCCGCAGCTCGCGCCGGCGCTTTTGCACCTCGCGGAGATGCGCGTCGATCTCGCGCAGCTTCGCCTCAACATACGGAATGAAAGCCTCCGGCCGCTTTCGCTGCTCGGGCGGCATGGCCAGCAAGGCGGCGATTTCCCTGAGCGAGAAGCCGAGATGCTGCGCCCGTTCGATGATCCCGACGATTTTCACGGTTTTGGCTTCGTAGGAACGATAGCCGTTGGCGCTTCGGCTCGCGCGTAGAAGGCCTTTTGCTTCGTAGAAACGCAGCCGCGAAGTGCTCACGCCCGCGCGCTGCGCGATTTCGCCGATCTTCATGATTGACCTTCAATCAAGGTTGAAGGTTTAGGATACCAGCATCGGATGTGAAGAAGCAAACGGAGCGCGGATCGTGAGCAAGGTTTTGGTGACGGGCGGATCGGGCTTCATTGCAGGTCATGTGATCGTCGTGCTTCTACAGGCCGGCCATGAGGTGCGCGCGAGCTTGCGCAATCTCTCGCGCGCCGACGAAGTGAAAGCCAATGTCCGCGCCGGCGGCGCCGATCCCGAGCACGGCCTTTCCTTTGTCGAAGCCGATCTCAATGGCGACGCTGGCTGGGATGCAGCGGCGCAGGGCTGCGATTATGTCCAGCATGTCGCGTCACCCCTGCCGTTTGAGGGGCCGGAGAATGAGGATGAGCTGATCCGACCCGCGCGGGACGGCACGCTCCGCGTGCTCAGGGCCGCGCGCGATGCGGGCGTGAAGCGCGTCGTGCTGACCTCGTCCTTCGCGGCGGTTGGCTATGGCCACGGCAACCGGGCGAAGCCGTTCACCGAGGCCGACTGGACAAATCTCGAAAGCCCCGAAGTCGGGGCTTACCCAAAATCCAAGACAATCGCCGAACGCGCGGCCTGGGATTTTATCCAGAACGAGGGCGGCGCGCCGGAATTGAGCGTCGTCAATCCCGTTGCCGTCTTCGGACCCGTGCTCGGGCCGGGCGCGAAGAGTTCGGTGCGGATTATCCGCATGATGCTCGATGGCCATATGCGCTTCGCGCCGCACATGGGCTTCGGCCTCGTCGACGTGCGCGATGTTGCCGATCTGCATTTGCGCGCGATGACCGATCCCAAGGCGAAGGGCGAGCGTTTCATCGCCGTGGCGGGCGAGCCGATGTGGATGATCGATGTGGCGCGCGTGCTGCGCGAGAAATTTGGCCCCGCCGCCGCGGCGGCGCCGAGACGCGAGATCCCGAATTGGATCGTCAGGCTGCTCGCGCCTTTCGTCCCAATGCTGCGTCAGATCGCACCGCAGCTCGGCATCCTGCGCCGTGCTTCAAATGCGAAAGCCCGCAATGTGCTCGGCTGGTCGCCGCGCTCGAACGAAGAGGCCATCGCTGCGACCGGCGAGGCTTTGCTGCGGCTCGGCGTCGTGAAACCGAAGGCGGCCGGATGACGACTTCTTGTCGCGGCCGCCTTACGCGTTGGTGCCGCCATCGACGGTGAGATTAGCGCCGGTGATGTAGGCCGCCTCGGGGCTCGCGACGAAGGCCACGAGCGCCGCGACTTCATCCACGGTGCCGTAACGATTGAGCGCGGTAATGGCCTTTTGCGGAGTCGCCCAATCCCCCGAGGCAGGATTCAAATCCGTATCGATCGGGCCCGGCTGAACGTTATTGACCGTGATGGCGCGGTCGCCCACTTCCCGGGCGAGGCTCTGGGTGAACATTTTGACGGCGCCCTTCGTGGCCGCATAAGCCGCTAGTCCGGGAGTCAGATTGCGCTCGCCGACGCAGGAGCCGATGTTGATGATCCGGCCATTTTTATTCAGGTGTTTGAGCGCGGCATGGGTCGCGAAGAAGAGGCCGCGGATGTTGAGGTCGACGACGCGGTCGAGTTCTTCAAGCGTGGCGTCCTCGAACTTGTTCGGAATCGCCGTGCCGGCGTTGTTCACCAGTACATCGAGCCCTCCGAAGGTTGCGACAGTCTTTTCGACGGCGGCTTTGACCGCGGCGGGATCGACCGCGTCCGCCTGAACGGCGAGCGCTTTTCCGCCGGCGCGCTCGATCTCAGCGACGACGGACGCCGCTGCATCGGCACCTTTTGTGTAAGTGATGGCGACCTTCGCGCCATCAGCGGCCAGATGCTTGGCGATCGCGGCGCCGATCCCGCGGGAGCCGCCGGTCACCAGCGCAACCTTGCCTTCGAGCTTCTTCGTCATTGCATATCTCCCGTTTCGATTGGTTGATACCTGTTCATAGTTTCGATCCGCCATCCACCCTTATCGTGTCGCCGGTGATCCAGCGGGCCTCGTCGGAGGCGAGGAAGGCCACCACGCCGGCAATATCGTTCGGCCCGGCAATACGCTTCAGCGCCTGCATGCCAAGCGCGGCATTGCGGCCGGCCTCGGTCTTGGTGAAATTCGACATATCCGTATCGACAACGCCAGGCGCGACGGCGTTGATGCGGATGCCGCGCTCGCCGAGCGCCGCGGCGAAATATTTGACCAATGTATCGATCGCGCCCTTGGTCGCGGCGTATGCGTAAAGCTGGCCGACAACGGCACGCGCCACCACCGAGGACACAAAGATCACGCTGCCACCCTGGCCGAGGATGGGCAGCAATTGCTGTACGAGAAAGAAGGGCGCGCGAACATTGACAGCAAAGAGTCGGTCAAAATCCTCGAGTGTCGTATCCTCGATCTTCGCGGCTTTCGATATGCCGGCGTTGGCGACGAGGATATCGAGTCTTTCGCCGACGATGGCGCGTACATCCCTGGCGAGCTTATGCGGCGCGTCCGGCGCGGCGAGATCGGCCGCGAGAGCCTCGGCGCGGCCACCGGCCTTGCGGATTTCGCTGACGACGGCCTCGGCTTCATTCGCCGCGCGGCCATAGTGGACGAGGACTTGCGCGCCGGCCCCAGCCAGCGCTAGCGCGCTGGCGCGGCCGATGCCGCGTGAGGCGCCGGTGACGAGGGCGGTCTTGCCGGAAAGCGTGCTCATGGCTTCCTTCCTTTAATTCGACCCGGCCTACTGGCCGGGCATGGCCTCCGGCGCGATGGCGCTTGCCTATGAGTTAGATACTCTCGGATGGCGCGCCGGAAAAAGACTTTATAAGATGCACGTCATGCCTCAGAGGTATGACAATGGAATTGCGCCATCTGAAATTCTTCATCGCTGTGGCCGAGGAGGGAAGCCTGACGACGGCGGCGGAGAAGCGCCTGCATACGGCGCAGCCTTCGCTCAGCCGGCAGATGCGCGACCTCGAATACGAGGTCGGCGCGCAGCTCATGATCCGCAGCGCCAAAGGCATCGAGCTGACGCCCGCAGGGCGTGCCTTCCTCGACCATGCGCGGCTGGCGCTGGCGCAGGTCGAAGCGGCGGCGGCGGCGGCGCGGCGGGCTGCAGAGCCCGCCAAGGCGAGCTTCGCGCTCGGCTTCCTCACCGGACAGGAGATGGATTGGCTTTCCGAGGCCATGCACATTCTGCGCGACGAACTCCCGAACATCGACGTCACCGTGTCGAGCCAATATTCGCCACTGCTCGCCGATGCGCTGATGCGCGGCAAGCTCGACCTCGCCTTCCTGCGGCCGGAGCCTAACATGCCCGACCTTGTCTATAAGGTCGTCACGACCGAGCCGCTCATCGTTGCGCTGCCGAGCGACCACAAGCTCGCCGCGCGCAAGGCAATCGCCGTCGAGGACATCGCGAAAGAGACGTTTCTGGGCATGTCGAAGACGGCGCCGGTCCTGCAAGCCGTCATCGCGGACTATTTCAAACACGCGGGAGTCGAGGTTGAGGCAGCGCATGAGATCGATAATCTCGGCATGGCAATGTCGCTCGTCGCCTCGACACGCGGCATCACGCTGCTGCCGGCCTATGCGCAGAATTTCCTGCCCTGGTCGGTGACCGCCCGGCCGCTCGCGGGCACGCCGCCGACCATTGACCTCGTGATCGGCTATCACAAGGCCAACAGGTCGCCGGTTCTCAAGCTCTTTTTGTCACACAGCGACGATCTCGTTGCGCGGGTGTCGAAGAAATTGCGCGGCGCGAAATAGGCGCGACAGAAGACGATATGGCGAGGCTGCCGTTTACCTGTTTATCCGCCGCCGTTTCATAAAGCGCTAAGCCGGCGCCTTTATCGTCCGCGGCCGCCGGATCGAGATGAGGGTGAGAACCATGTCAACGGGACAGCGGGCACTGGTGACGGGCGGCAGCGGCTTTATCGGCCGGCGTCTGGTCGAGGCGCTGCTCCAGCGCGGCATCGGGGTTCGGATCGCAACTTCGGGCGCCCCGGAACGAATCCGCTGGGCACCATCGTACACCGATATCGTTCAGGCCGATCTTAAAAGCCCCGAGTCGCTCGTCCGCGCAAGCGAGGATTGTGATCTTGTTTTCCACGTCGCCTATCAGTTCGGCGGCCGGCGCGAGGAGCAGTGGCGTTCCAATGTCGAGGGAACACGCGCTCTCGCGCAGGTGGCTGTGCGGAACAAGGTGCGCCGTTTCGTCCATTTCAGCAGCATCGCGGCTTATGGGCCGCAGCCTGACGGCGATCTCGACGAGCAAGCACCAGCAAGACCGAACGACATATACGCCGAGATCAAGCATCACATCGATCAAATGCTGCTTGAGATGTACAGGGCGCAGAGCTTGCCCGTCGCGATCTTGCAGCCAACGATCGTTTACGGCCCGCGCGGCGAAGCCTGGACGACGCGCCTGCTCGATCAGGTGAAATCCTCTCGCGTCGGTCTGCCGGCTTCTGGGCAGGGGCTCTGCAACGCCGTGTTCGTCGACGATGTGGTAAGCGCCGCCTTGCTCGCGTCCGAGCATGAGGCCGCGATCGGTCAGGCGTTCCTCGTTTCCTATGCCACGCCGGTCACATGGGGCGATTTCTACGGCGCCTATGCACAGATGGCACGGGAGCAGGAGGCCGTTGTCGCGCTCGACGATGCAGAATTCGATCGCGAATGGCGCAGGCGTTATGGCACCATCCCCGCGCTTCAGCGCTATCGTCGCGGGCTCGAACGTCTGCTCGCGGGCAGGAGCCCGGCAGAGGGCGGTGGGCTTTATCTTCCCGATCCCGGAACGCGCGCGCTTTATGCGGCGAGGACCGCCGCGCGGATCGACAAGGCGCGGCAGAGACTCGGTTACGCGCCGGCATTCGATCTGGAGCGCGGCATGGCCCTTACGGCGCAATGGGCGTGTGACGAAAAGCTGATATGAAATCGAAATCTAGGAAGCCGCGATAACCGCCTTCGCGCGAATATGCGCGAGATGTTCCGCAAGCCGTGCGGCGAGGGTGGTTGCGAGAAGCGTCGGGTTGGCGTGGCCGCTCGTCGGAAACACGCTGCAGGATGCGACATAGAGATTGCGCACATCATGCACCGCGCAGTCCGGCCCGACGACGCTTTTTGCCGGGTCGCGCCCCATGCGGGTCGTTCCGGTCTGATGATAGCCGTCGCTCGCCTGCCCCAATATGCGCGCGATCCGTTCCTCCTTTGGGAACTGATATTCGACGCGGCCGATGCCCGTTGCACGGAGATATTCATCAAGCTTCTCGTGCGCGCGAAGTGCGGAAAGCGCGTCGGCTTCGGTGTAGCGCAGATCGACGCGAAGCCGCGGCATCCCATAGGCATCCTCGGCCTCTGTGAGGCGGACTGTGCTGTCGCGGTTCGGCCGTTGCTCGCTGCGGAAATGCAGCACATAGCGGTTATCGGATGTTGCGGGCAGCCAGCCGGGCCGGCGCGGCTTGGATGAATAGCGATCGCGTGCGACCTCGATAATGTCCAACGCCGCGCGGTGCGGGCGCCGCAGGAGATTGAGGGCATGCCCGAGATAATGCCGCGGGCCGGTGCCGACGATGCCGAGACGGATACCTTCGGACATTAACCGCGGTCCGAGAAATGGCGCGCTCGCCATTAGGAAAATGAATGATTTGATGCCGCTGCGGTGAGCTGGATCGTGATAGGGTTTGTTGTCGGGCCAGAAGACGATGTTCTGGACTTTTAGGGCGCGCTGATCGGGCGCGGGAATGGTCAAGACCCGGCGCATATAGGCGCCCGTATCTGCGAGAGTATAGTCGAACGTCTTGATCGTCGCCGGATCGTTGAAAAGCACATCGGCGATCGTGCCTTCGAAATGTCCGGCATAATAACGTCCAAGCGCGCCCTCTGGGCCACCAAAGAGCTTTGGCTGGCGGCGTTGCGTCGCGAGCAGCAGGCGCGTCGTCTCCAGACCACCGCAGGCGAGCACATAAGACCGCGCGCGCAGCCGCTGCGCATCATCGGCGTCGAGAAGAAGCGCGACGACGGCGCCATCCGCCCCGATCTCGATCTCCGTGACGGGCGCCTTGAGGATGAGATCAATCAGCGGGTGGGCTTCGACGCGGTCGCGCAGATCCAGGCCGCGTTTGGGCTGCCGGGCAAAATATTCGCGCCGCTCGGAACTTGCGGCGGTGCTTTCGCGCAGGTCTGGAGCGCCACAGTCGAGATAATCGGCGGCGCTCGTATACCAGCCCGAAACGTCCGCGTGGGTAAGAGGCCAGCCGGAGTCGGGAATGTAATCGCGCTTTTCGAAATCGATGTCGTCAAAGGGCACGCAGCGACCGCCCCAGAGCCAGGACGTCCCGCCAAATCCGCGACGAACAGCAATGTCCATTGGAACATGCCGGTGGGGCTCGACGATTTCGGCTGCAGAGGCCTCGCTTGCCGGCGGATCGGATGAATCGTCACCAGCGTCGATGAGTGCAACAGTCAGGCCGCGTCCGGCACATTCGAGCGCCGCCGTAATGCCGACAGGCCCGGCGCCGACGATGCAGACATCGTAGTTCTTCTCGTCAAATCCGGGCGTGTCGGCCATCGGGAAAGTCCGCCTCAGTGTGCTGCACGCGAGGATCGCGCTTTGGGCCTCGGGCGGTCAATTTAATCAATGTCTTTTTAAAGAGCGCTTAAATGGACGTTGTAAAGTTTGACACAGCGCAAGGCGCGCCGGGCAGGGCGTCGATATCAGCAAACCGAATGGATCGCGCTCAATTTCAATAAAGGGAAAAGCTTCATGCCTGAACGAGACCCCAAGGCCAGCAAGGTCTGGCTGGTGGGCGGTGGGATCGCCTCCATGGCTGCGGCCGTGTTCCTGATCCGCGACGCAGGCGTTCCTGGCCCCAATATCCACATCCTCGAGGAACTTCACATCCCCGGTGGCGCTCTCGACGGCGCGCCCTCCCCGGCGCAGAAGGGCTATGTCACGCGCGGCGGCCGGATGCTGGAGGATGAAGCCTATCAAACGCTATGGAACCTGCTCGAAACCATTCCGTCCCTCGAAGACGCAAACGTCAGCGTGCGGCAGGAGATCCGCGACTTCAACACCAGGATCAAGCCCTATTCGAAAGCGCGGCTGATCGGCCGCGACCACAAGATTATCGATGCCAGCGTCTATGGCTTCAATACGCAGGACAGGCTGGAATTGTTGCGTATCCTCGCAACGCCCGAGCATGTCCTCGGCGCGCGGCGGATCGACGATCTGTTCTCCGATCATTTCTTCGAGACCAATTTCTGGCAGATGTGGCGAACGACGTTCGCCTTCCAGAACTGGCACAGCGCTATCGAGCTGAAACGCTATTTCCTGCGCTTCATCCAGGAATCCTCGCGCATCCATACCCTCTCCGGCGTGCGCCGCACGAAGTACAATCAATATGACTCCATCGTCCGGCCGATAGAGAAATGGCTGCTCGACAGGGGCGTCGATGTCCGTTTCGGCGTCAGGGTCGTTGATGCCGATTTCGACGAGGCCGATCCGTCGCGGCGCCTGCTGACGCGGCTCTATATCTCCGATAAATCCGGCCCCGCGACGATCGAGCTTGCGCCGGGCGATGTTGCGATGCTGACCCTCGGCTCGATCACCGCCGATGCGACTTATGGCGGCAATGACACAGTGCCCGAACTGACCCGCGACCGCCGCGACGGCGGCTGGGCTTTGTGGGAGACGCTTGCAAAGAAGGCGAAGGATTTCGGCCGTCCCAACACATTCGACGGCAATATCGACGAGAACAAATGGGAGTCCTTCACGCTCACCATGCACGGCGATCTGCTGCTGAAGCGGATCATCGCCTATTCGGGTAATGAGCCCGGCACCGGCGGGTTGATGACCTTCGTCGATTCCGGCTGGCTGATGTCGATTGTCGTGCCGCATCAGCCGCATTTTCCCGTTATGCCGGCGGACACGTACACGCTCTGGGGGTACGGTCTTTTCATCGACGAGGTCGGCGATTACGTCAAAAAGCCCATGGCGAAAGCGACGGGCAAGGAGATCCTGACCGAACTGCTTGGCCAGCTCGGCTTCGATGATATACGCGATGCGGTCCTTGCCTCGAGCGATGTGACGAGCGTGATGATGCCCTATGCCTCCGCGCTGTTCAGCCGGCGCGTTCCGGAGGACCGGCCGCTGGTGCTCCCGACGGGCAGCGCGAATTTTGCCTTCCTCGGGCAATTCGTGGAACTGCCGGAGGATACGGTTTTCACGGTGGAATATTCCGTCCATTGCGCCATGCACGCGGCCTATCATCTGTTCGGCGTCGACAAGGCAATCCCGCCAATTTATCATGGCTTGATGGACCCGAAGGTCGGCCTCAAGGCGCTGGAAGCGGCGTTTCAATAGCTCCCGACCGACCTAGGCGCGCTCTTCGATTTCATCCACCCTGTCGGCATAAAAGGCGAGATAGCCGGCGATCTCGGCCACAGCGGCGTGCGGACGCTCGTAGGTCCAGACGGCATTTGTCGACCGGCGATCGCCGGCGGCGATCGTGAAATAAGCAGCCTCGCCCTTATAGGGGCAATGGCTCGTGTGCTCAGTCCGATGCAGCAAGGTCATTTTGGTATCTTTACGCGGAACGTAAAACACGACGGGATAGGATGCCTCCTTCAGGCTCAAGGCTTCGCGCGTGTCCGCAATGATCTCGCCGCCGAACGAGACCACAACGCGACGCGGATGCTTGACGATCGTGATCGGGTGATCGGGGCCGGGGGTAAGGAACGGTTTCGTCATGGCTTCACTTCCGGGTCGATTGGCGGGTAGGATTGTCCCGCTGCGAGGCGAATGGACGAAAGATGAGCATCACGATCTACGGTATCAAGAACTGCGACACAATGAAGAAGGCGCGTGCGTGGCTGGACGCGCACGGCATCGCCTATGTCTTCCATGATTACAAGAGTGCGGGCATCGATCGCGCGCATCTCGAAAAATGGATCAAGACGGCAGGCTGGGAAACGGTGCTCAACCGGGCCGGTACGACGTTCCGCAAATTGCCCGACGCCGACAAGACGGGGCTTGATGCGCAAAAGGCGATCACGTTGATGCTCGCGCATCCTTCATCGATCAAACGTCCCGTGCTCGAATTCGGCGGCAAGATACTGATCGGCTTCCAGCCCGAGATTTATGAAGGGGCAGGGATCGCCAAAAGCTGAACGGGTTCATGATTTAGACGTATATGCACATATAATGCGCTTCAAGAACCGCGAGGCGCATCATGACCAGCGAAAGCTTCACCACCCAGCACGTAGACTCCATTTCCGCGCATCCTTTTGCCGCGACAATTGAAAGATTCGAGGCGGCGACGGGCTACCTTGATGGCGCCACCTTTGCAAAGGAGGCGAGCGCGTCCGTCGATGCGAAGGATTTTGCGAAGCGCATTCACGCCTATGAAAGCACCTCCGGGTTCATGCGCTTTCAGCTCTTCGATCACGGCGGCTGGCTCGGTCTTTATGGAATTCACGCGAAATGCCGGCTCTACATCCTCGGCAACCCGCTGATTGCGGAGACGATGCTCAGGCATGATATCCGCGCCGGGCTCAACGTGCCCGTTCGGCTCATCATCTACGAGACGAAAGCGGGAGAGGTGCGGCTCGGCTACGATCTGCCGTCCTCGCTCATGAGCCAGTTGCACAATGCCGGGGTTACGGCCGCCGCGGAAAAGCTCGATACGAAGCTTGCGGCGCTGGTGCAGCACGTAACGAAATTATGAGGCGTGCGACTTGTGATGCGCGAGCGTCTGCTTGAGTTCGTCCATGAGAGTATCACGAAGCGTCGTCGGTTCGATGATTTCGATTTTGTCGCCCCACGAAAAGAGATGCCAAGCAAGTTCCAACATGCCGCTGGCGCGGAAGCGGACGAGCGCGCCGCCGTCGGGTAAAGGCTCAACGGTCTGGCTCGAATGGAAGCGATAATTTTTAAATTCGTCCATGCCGTCCGGCAGAATACGCAGCACGACATTTTCCGGTTCGCCTTCAAAAAAGCCGAACGGCGTATTGGCGAACTTCGCCAGGTCGAAATCATCCGGCGGCGGCGCCCCCTTTTCGAGACATTCGAGGTCCTCGATACGATCGAGGCGCCAGCTTTTCGGCTTCGTCGTTCCGGCTTCCGCGCCGATGAGATAGTTCATCCGGCCAAAGATAATTCCGTAAGGCACGATCTCCCGCGCGATCCGGCGTTTTGAACCGCCCTTGTAGACGAAGCGCAGCATCTTCATCTCAAGCAGCGCCTTGCGCAAGATTTCAAGCAGCGCCGGATCTTCGGCAGGCCTCGGCCCCGCCTGAACCGCGATGCGTTCGGCGCGGAGCAGGGCTTCGACATCGGTTTCGGTGATGCGCCGCCGCCCGCGGCGCATGGCGGCGCGGACTTTGTGCCCGAGCGAGGCCAGGGATTCCGCGCGCGCCGTAGCGCCGCTCTCGCGCAGTTCCGCGACGGCGATGCCAAGATCGCTCAATTCGCCGGTCGTCGGGTCCTGGAAGAACCCGTCCAGCCCATGCGGAATCCGGAAGCGCTTCTTCGGATGATCGGGAATTTCTTCCATCTGCGGAAAGACGTCGCGGATCGTATCGCGCATGCGTTCGACCGTCCGGCGCTCGAGACCGCTGACCTCGCACATCTCGTCGAGAGTCAGACCTTCGGCGCTGCCCGCGAGCGCGCGGGCGAGTTCGAGAATTTGCCGCGTCTTGTCGTATCGCATTTTCATCACGTCCGATTTTGACGTAGCAGCCTAGCAAGTTCCGTCCTGCCGGTCATCTGGGCGATGACCTACGTGTTGAGTAATGTGAGGGGCAATGGACCAGAGACAGAATGAAATCGGGAGTAACGACAAGATTATCGATGTTCTTTATTCGCTGGAGGATGCACGCGCCGTGGCGGCCGAAATCAGGGAAATGAGACTGAAAACTTCCATCGATATCGCCATCATGGAGGCAAAAGCGACGGCAGAACGATTTGGGCTGTCGATCCGCAACCTCTCGCTGACGGCACACTAGCCGGGACGAGCCGTCACGGCTCTACATGCTGCAGGCCGTGTCTGCGGCGGGATACTTGCCCATCTCACGGCCAAGATAATCGGCGAAGGCGCGCGCCGCAGGCTTCGCGGCGCGGCCGGCGGGGAAGACGGCATGAACTTCCGCCTTCTCCATCTGCCAGTCGGGCAGGACTTGCACGAGAGCACCGCTTCTCATCTCCGCAAGGCAACCCCAGCGGCCGGTCGAGACGATGCCAAGCCCGGCGACAGCGGCGGCGATCGCGCCCTCGTTGGCGGAGATCGTCAGCCGGCCTTCGACGCGGGCGGTGATGACATGATTGTCGCGGCGAAACGTCCAGGCACTGGGATCGAGCCCGGCGGGCCCAAGGATGATCGCATGATCGGCAAGATCGGCGGGCAGCTTCGGCGCACCCGCCTTTTCGAGATAGGCGGGCGAGGCGGCGAGCAGGCGTTCAACCACGCCGATCTTCCGCGCGGTCGCGCTGGTGTCGGGAAGCGGGCCGAAGCGCAGCGCCACATCCACGCCCTCGCCGAGCAAATCCTGACGCTGATCGTTCATCAGGAGATCGATGCGCAAAGCCTTATGGCAGGCCAGAAAGGCCAGCAGACGCGGAATCACCTCGCGAACCGCGAAGCTCGATGAGAGACCGACGCGCAAAACGCCACGAATTTCGCCGGTGCCGCGGGCCGCATGGTCCGCCTCTTCCAGCTCCGCGAGGAGGGGCTCGATCCGCGCCAAATATTCGCCGCCCGCTTCCGTCAATGTCACGGCGCGCGTGGTGCGAATGAAAAGCGCAGCGCCGACCTCGCGTTCGAGATTGGCGACGATGCGCGAGGCGGAGGGTTGCGACAGTTGGAACTCCCGCCCGGCGCGGGAAAAGCTGCCGCTCCGCGCGACGCGGGTGAAAAGGCGTAGGGCGAAAAGTCGATCACTCATTTGAAAAACAAATATATCCTAGTTATCGCGCCGCGCTACCCCCGTTCTAGCGAATAGCCACGTTCAACCCACCTTAGAAACAGGAGATGGGGTAAATGAGCGAACTCACGGGCAAAGTCGCGATCGTCACGGGCGCCTCGAAGGGCATCGGCGCGGGCATTGCCAAACATCTTGCGGCTGCGGGGGCGGCGGTCGCGGTGAATTATGCTTCGAGCCGCGAAGGCGCGGACAAGGTCGTCGCCGAGATAACAGCCAAGGGCGGCAAGGCCATCGCCGTCCACGGCGATGTCGCGAAAAAGGCTGACGTCAAGAAGCTTGTCGATGCAACGCTCGCCAGCTTCGGCCGGCTCGATATTCTGGTCAATAATGCCGGCGTATTTCGTTTCGCGCCGCTGGAAGATGTGACCGAAGAGGAATTTCATCGCGAGTTCGATATCAACGTTCTCGGCATCATCCTCGCCACGCAGGCGGCGGTGAAGCACTTCGGCGCGGATGGCGGCAGCGTCATCAACATCACCTCGGTTGCCGGCAGGAACGCCATTCCCACCTCCGTCGTCTATTCCGCGACCAAGGCCGCCATCGACTCGATCACCCGCGTTCTCGCCGCCGAACTCGGTCCGAAGAAGATCCGGGTCAATGCGATCGCGCCCGGCGTGACGGTGACGGAAGGTTTCGAGGCGATGGGCGACGTCTCGAAGGGCTTTGAAGCCTATGCCCTTTCGCAGACGCCGCTCGGCCGCGTCGCTACACCGGACGACATCGCCAAGGTCGCAGTCTTCCTGGCCTCTGAGCAATCGGGCTGGATCACCGGCGACATTATCACGGCCTCCGGCGGCCTGCGCTGATCCCGTCCGATTGCGCGGATAGTTGCAGGCTGGTACATACCAATCGGTACAGAAGCGCAGTCGGGCGATGACGCGAACGGTTTTCGAAAGGGCGGATGTGGTGCCGTTGCTTGCGGAGGTTTTCCGCGAGCTTGGCTATGAGGGCGCAACGCTCAGCCGCATCACCGAACGCACCGGCCTCGGCAAGGGCAGCCTCTATCACTTCTTTCCCGGCGGCAAAGAGGAGATGGCGGCGGCGATCCTCGCCGAGGTCGATGATTGGTTTGTGCGCAATGTCTATGCGCCGCTCGAAAGCGGCGAGCCGCGCGCGGCGATCGCCAAAATGTGGGAGGAGGTCGGCACTTACTTTCGCTCCGGCCGCCGCATCTGCCTTGTCGGCGCCTTCGCGCTCGACGCGACGCGCGACAAATTCGCGGCCGCCATCCGCGTCTATTTCGCCCGTTGGGTTTCTGCCTTAGCCGGTGCGCTGCGGAGCGCCGGAGTCGTACCGGATAAGGCCGCGGCTGAGGCGGAGGCTGCCGTCCTCGGCATCCAGGGCGCGCTGGTCTTGGCTCGGGCCTTGAATGACGAGAAGGTCTTCGCCCGCGCCTTGACACGACTCGCGCGTGATCTTTCTGTCCCCGATCTTTCTGTTCCCAAGCGCAACTCGTCACGTACCCGTAAGAAAGGCGCCTCATGAAACGCAGCGATCTCACCGAGAAAATCCTCGATATCAAGCGCGAGAAAGGCTGGAACTGGAAATATATTATCGGCGAGATCGGCGGCATGTCCGACGTACTGATTGTCGGCGCGCTGCTCGGTCAGATGAAACTGACGAAGCCGCAATGCGAAAAGGCGGCGGCGCTCTTCGGCCTCAGCGAAAGCGAAAAGCGCCTGCTCAACGAAGTGCCGTTGCGCGGAACGCCCATGCCGCCAACCGATCCCTTGATCTATCGCTTCTATGAGCTCGTCATGGTCAACGGCCCGGCATGGAAAGCGCTGATTGAGGAGGAGTTCGGCGACGGCATTATGTCGGCGATCGATTTCGATCTTGAGATCGAGCGGCTGCCCGACCCGAAGGGCGACCGCGTCAAGTTCACGATGTCCGGCAAGTTCCTGCCCTACAAATATTACGGCGCGACCGGCAACAACCAGGCGCTAGGCTACAAGGAAGAATAGTTTCGCATCGCCGCGTAATCAGCTCTTGCGCTCCTTGTCGAGCAGGGCACGCTTGCGGGCCGGACCCCAGCGATAGCCGGAGAGGTTGCCGTCGCTGCGTAAGACGCGATGGCATGGGATTGCGACCGCGATCTTGTTGGCGGCGCAGGCCCCTGCAACGGCGCGCGTCGCGCTCGGCGCGCCAATGCGCCGGGCGATCTCGGTATAAGTCGCGGTCTCGCCGGGCGGAATAGCTCGCAGCGCCGCCCAGACCTTCTGCTGAAAGAGTGTGCCGCGAATATCAAGCGGCAAATCGAAATCACGCGCGGGCGCTTCGACAAGTGCGACGACCTTTGCCAGCACATCGGAAAGTTCGGCATTGGCCTCGATCGACCGCGCCTTGGAAAATCGCGTCTTGATCTCTTGCGCAAGGACTGACGCATCGTCGCCGAGCATGATCGCGCAAATGCCTTTCTCACTGCGCGCGACGAGAACGAGACCCAGAGAACAAGCGCCGATCGCATAGACGATATCGGCCGCGTTGCCGCCGTCGCGGAACGCCGCCGGTTTCATACCGAGCATGGTGTCGGACCTTTCATAGAAGCGCGAATTCGAGCCGAAGCCGGCGGCATAGATGGCGTCTGTCACGCTTGAAGCGCCAGCGAGTTCCTGTCGCAACCGGGCGGCGCGCCGCTCTTTCGCATAGGCCATAGGCGTGACACCCGTGACGGCCTTGAAAAGACGATGGAAGTGAAAGCGGCTAAGGCCCGCCTTCGCAGCAAGAGCTTCGAGCGGAGGCGGTGTGTCGGCCTCCAGCGTGCGGCAGGCCGCGGCGATCATCTCGTTCTGCCGTGCGCCGGGCGAGACGTCGCGCGGGCGGCAGCGCAGGCAGGCGCGAAAGCCCGCTTTTTCGGCCTCGGCACAGCTCGCGAAGAAGCGCACATTTTGCGCCAGCGGCCGCCGCGCGGGGCATGAGGGGCGGCAATAGATGCCGGTGGTCGTCACTGCGAAGACGAAGCTTCCATCGTGCGCGTTGTCGCGCGCAACAACGGCGGCCCAGCGCGGATCGTTGGATGAAAGAGTTTGTGTGATCGTGTCCATATTCACAACTTACCACGGCGACGCGCAGAAGCGCGCTCCGGCTCTTGCTTTCAAACTCCGATCCGCTCGATCAGCGCCTGCGCCGCGCGCGGATTGTTCTCCTTGAAGCCGCTGATGACATAGAGAAAGACATCGCGCGGCGCTTTCGCCGGCAGCGGCGCGAGCGTCTCCAAATCCTTGGGGATGCCGCCGGCCGCGAAAAGCCGGGCACGCTCGGCCCAGGCATCGAGGGCCTTGGCCGCATATCCGGCCTTCGGCTTTTCCTGCGTCCCCATGATCCGCAGATAGACGAAATCCGCAGTGACATCGGCGATCTGGGGAAATTCCGAGTCGCCGGCGACGACGATGGCGACGTCATGCTCCCGTGCCAGCGCCACGAAGTCCGGCGTGCGGAAGCTCTCATGCCGCACTTCGACGGCATGGCGAATGTGGCGGCCGCCGATCTCCTTCGGTAGTAAGGCGAGAAATTTGCCGAAGTCCGCAGCGTCGAATTTCTTCGTCGCCATGAATTGCCAGTTGATCGGGCCGAGCTTCTCTTTGAGTTCGGCGACGCCGCTGGCGAAGAACCGCGCGATCGACTCCCCGGCCTCGGCCAGGACGCGGCGATTGGTGGTGAAACGCGGCCCCTTCAGCGAAAAAACGAAATCCGGCGGCGTTTCTTCGTACCATTTGCGGAAGCTCTCCGGCTTCTGTGAGCCGTAATAAGTGCCGTTGATTTCGATCGAAGTCAGCGCCCGGCTCATATATTCCAGTTCGCGCTTCTGCGGCAGGCCGGCGGGGTAAAAGCCGCCGCGCCAGGGCTCATAGGTCCAGCCGCCGACGCCGATGAAAATGCGGGATTTTCCGGCCATGTCGCCTCCGTGCGTTTCGCGGGATGCCGCGCGCCCTGTAGAAGATAGGGCAGGGGCTTCGCCGCGCCAAAGTCCGGCGAGGGTCGCCTTTCGGGCGAAGCCGTGCTAGCTCACGGGGCCGCAAGCCTACAAGAGACGATAAATGGCTGATTTTTTCCGCGAAGTTAATGAAGACGTCCGCCGCGACCAGCTCGTCCAGATCTGGAAACAATACCAGAACTGGATCATCGGAGCCGCCGTGCTGATCGTTGCCGGGACGGCCGGCTGGCGGATCTACGATCATTTCCAGCTCTCGGCTGCGGAAGCTGCTGGCGCGCGTTATCAGGCCGCGCTCGATCTCGCCAAGGCAGACAAGAATGCCGAGGCCGCGGCGGCCTTCAGCGCCGTCGCGAACGATGCCCCCAAGGGCTATGCGACACTGGCCCGCCTCGCGGCGGCGGATGCGCAATCCGCCAAGGACCCGAAGGCGGCCGCCGCAGCCTACGAGCGGATCGCCGCCGATCCGGCAATCGACCCCGCTTATCAGGATGTGGCCCGTCTGCGCGGCGCCTATCTCAATGTCGACCTTGAGACGCCCAAGCAATTCGCGCAGCACTACGCTGCCTATGCGGGACCGGATTCGCCTTATCGCAATGCCTTCCGCGAGTTGATCGCTCTTGCCGATACGCGGGACGGCGATTTCAATGGTGCGGCGCATTGGTTTGAACAGGCCGCCGCCGATCCCGCCTCGCCGGCAGCCTTACGCGCCCGCGCCGATGCCTTTCTCACCATCGTCCAAGCGGGCGCTGTGCCGGCCAAATAGCGATGTTCAAAATCGCCATCGTCGGCCGGCCGAACGTCGGCAAATCGACCCTGTTCAACCGGCTTGTCGGCAAGAAGCTCGCCTTGGTCGATGATCTGCCGGGCGTGACGCGCGACCGCCGCGCCGGGACGGCGCATCTCGGCGATCTCACCTTCACGATCATCGACACCGCTGGACTCGAAACCGGCGCGCCGGCGACGCTCGCGGGGCGGATGCGGGCACAGACCGAGGCCGCCATCGCCGAGGCCGACGCCATATTCTTCATGATCGACGCCCGCGCCGGAATCATGCCCGACGACCGCGCCTTTGCCAGCCTGCTGCGCCGCGCCGACAAGCCGCTGATCCTCATCGCCAACAAGGCGGAAGGCCGGGCAGGGACCGCCGGCGCGCAGGAGGCCTTCGATCTCGGTTTCGGCGACCCGGTCGGACTATCCGCGGAACATGGCGATGGCCTGAGCGATCTCTATTCAGCCCTGCGCGAAGCTTTGCCGGAAGCAACGGAGCTAGTTGAGGAAGAAGCAGAAGAAACCGCCGTCACGCTGGCGCTCGACGACGAAGAAGACGGCTCCGAACTTGATCCGACAAAGCCGCTGCGCGTTGCCATTATCGGCCGACCAAACGCCGGCAAATCGACTCTGCTCAATCGCATATTGGGCGAGGAACGCCTGCTCACCGGCCCGGAGGCGGGGATCACACGCGATTCCATCGGCGTCGATCTCGAATGGCGCAACCGCAAGCTGAAGATGTTCGACACCGCCGGGCTGCGCAAGCGCGCGCGCGTCGATGAGAAACTGGAGAAGCTCGCGGGTGCCGACGCCTTGCGCGCTGCCAAATTCGCCGAAGTCGTCGTGTTGCTGATCGACGCCGCCGCGCCACTCGAAAAGCAAGATTTGACGCTCGCGGACCTTATCGCCCGCGAGGGCCGCGCGCTGGTCATCGGCGTCAGCAAATGGGATCTGGTGCAGGATCGCGCTGGACGCCTGAAGGAATTGCGTGAGGAGGCCTCGCGGCTGCTGCCGCAATTGAAAGGCACCGCGGTCGTGCCGGTCTCGGGCGCGACGGGCGAGGGGATCGATGCGCTGATGGCGGCGGTCTTCGCCGTGCATGTGACCTGGAACAAGCGCGTTTCGACCGGCCGGCTCAACCGCTGGCTTGCTGCCGCGCTTGAGGCCAACCCGCCACCGGCGGTCTCCGGCCGGCGCATTAAGATCCGCTACATTACCCAGCAGCGCGCCCGGCCGCCTTACTTCATCATCTTTGGCAATCAGCTCGCGAGCCTGCCGGAGAGCTACAAGCGCTTCCTCACGAATGGCATCCGCGAGACCTTCGATCTTAAGGGCGTGCCGATCCGGCTCTCGACCCGCACCAACGAAAACCCTTACGACGGCAAACGCCGGAAATAGCTTCGGCGCCTTGCGCACACTCCTGATATCTGGAGTGTTACGGTCGCTTTGTGTCCCCGGTGACACATTGGAGGAATCGTTGCCGCCGTCAGTCCTTGCGATTCCGATTTGGTGCTAGCCTGTCGTGTCGGGAATGAGTTCGCGGAGCGTTTCGATCCAGCCATTTTGAGCAATAAATAAAAATAACCGGGGGTGCCAATGATCGGGAATCATCAGGCTATCCAGGCGAAGTTATTTCCAGCGCGCGAAAGAAGAGCGCACCGTAAATTCACGATCGCAGCGCTGCTCGTCAGCGCCATTGCCCCGAATGTCGCGCATGCCGACGAAAACGGCATAAGCTTTTGGCTTCCTGGCCTTTTTGGTAGCCTTGCTGCCGTGCCGCAGCAGCCCGGATTTTCGCTCGCGACGATCAATTACTTCGATACGCTGTCGGCCGGCGCTTCCGTCGCTCGGGCGCGAGAATTCAGCATCGGCGACGTCCCGGTAAGCTTTAAAGGCAATGTGAGCGCCAATGTTCACGCGACCGTCGACCTCGGCCTGATCAACGCGACATATACCTTTGGCACGCCCATCTTTGGCGGTCTGGCATCAGTCGGCTTGTTGGCATTTCCCGGCTACAACGACACGTCCTTGAACGGACGCGTGGATGGCGTCGTGACATTGCCGCCGCCCATCGGTTCGTTGCCGTTTTCGCGGTCCGTGAGCTTGAACCAATCGACCGTGGGATTTGGCGATTTATATCCGCAGGCGGCGATACGCTGGAACCAGGGCGTCAACAATTTCATGACCTATGCGACAGGCGACATTCCTGTCGGAACCTATAATTCCCGCGATCTGGCGAATCTCGGGACCGGCCACGGAGCGATCGATTCCGGTGCCGGCTATACTTATTTGAACCCCGAAACCGGACACGAGTTTTCCGCGGTCGCGGGCTTCACCTACAATTTCCTGAATCGCTATACGCAATATCAAAATGGCGTCGATTTCCATCTCGATTGGGCCGCCTCGCAGTTCCTTACCAAGCAATTGCTGGTCGGCGTCGTCGGCTATGTCTATCGCGAAATCGGCTGCGACGGCGGTTCCGGCGATCGCGTCGGCTGTTTCCAGTCGCAGGTCTTCAGCGCCGGGCCGCAAATCGGATACAGTTTTCCGGTCTCGGAAAGCTTGCTGGGCTACGTGAACCTCAAAGCGTATGGGGAATTCGGTGCGGAGAACCGCCCCTCGGGCGCCAATGTCTGGCTGACCTTCGCGCTCACGCCCGCACCGCCAAGACAGGCGACGAAGGATTAGGCTCGTGAATTGGCTGACGCGAGCCTGCCGGAGAGCTACAACTTGTGCATGGGATCTCTCCGGCCTGATACCTGCCGCTGCGTTATATTTGCCGTCTGTTTCCTCGCCGCTGGCTGCGCGTCACCCGCCCTCGATCCGTCATGGCCCGAGCCGAAGCCCGGCGCGCAAGGCGCCCCCCAAGGGCCAGCGCATGAGCAGCGTTGGCTCATTCCCGATCCTGCCGCCGGCGTGACAATGGCGGCGACGCTTTGGAGGCCCGATGGCGCCGGGCCATTCCCGCTTGCTGTCATCGCCCATGCATCGTCGCAGGATGCGGCCGCGCGGAACGACGATCCAGCGCCGAAATACCGGCAGCTCGCTTTATGGTTCGTGCGGCACGGCTATGCCGTTGTCCTACCCGTGCGCCCCGGCCAAGCGCCAACCGGCGGGCCTTATCGCGAGGATCAGTTCGGCTGCGTCAATCCGGTCTATATCGAATCGGGCCTGGCGACGGCGGAGGCGCTCGATGCGGCGCTGAGCTATATGTGGGCGCAGTCTTTCGTGCGGAAGGAGGGGGCGGTCATCGTCGGCCAATCCGCCGGAGGTTGGGGAGCCCTGGCGCTCGCCAGCGAGAATCCGCCGGGCGTGCGCGCGATCGTCAATTTCTCTGGTGGCCGTGGCGGCCATGCCGGCAATCGCCCGGGTGTCAACTGCGCGTCGGAGAAGCTGGTCGCGGCTGCGGCGCATTTCGGCGCCAGCGCGCGCGTGCCGAGCCTGTGGCTTTATGCCGGTAACGACAGTTATTTCAGCCCGGCGCTCTCGCGGCAGATGGCCGATGCCTGGCGCGCGGCAGGTGGTAAGGCCGAATATGACCTGCTGCCTCCGCAGCGCGATGAGGGACATTTCTTTGTCGAATATCCGGAGAGTGCCGCTGCATGGAGCACGCAAGTCGAAAGCTTTCTTGCGCGCACCCCGTAAGAAGAGGCGTGCCTCCAAAAAAGCAAAGGACTGGCCTCAGGCCAGTCCTTCACGTTTTTCATCCCGGGCGCTTAGAACTGGTAGTTGACGCCACCCTTGGCCGTGATCGTGTTCCACTGATTGTTGAACTTCACCCCACCATCGACGAAGCCCGACCAGCCGCGGCCGATGGAGACGAGCGTGATACCGCCCTTCGCCTCGCCATAGACATGGCCGATGTTGTCGAAGACGTAGGCGTCGGGGCCTTCGTTCAACAGATCGACGACGTTGCCGTTGTTCAGGAACTCGTCCCACACCCGGCCGAGGACCCAGGCTTCGACCACGTGGCCGCCGAAGACACCCGGCAGCGTCACACCCAGACGGCCGCCGGCCGCGCCGCGGAAGTCTTCGCCATTGCCGAAGTTGACGTTCGCACCCCATTGGCTCAGCGCGTTGAGCGTGTCGATATGGGTCTGCGAATAGGTCAGCGTGCCAATCGGCTCGAAGAAGCCCGGGCCGAAGCCGAAGCGGTAACCGAACTCACCGATACCGCCGACTGTGTCGAGGCCGATCGACGGGCCGGAGTAGGCGCTGTTCAATCCGCCGAGCGACGAGTTGATCTGCAGGTTGAGCAGGTCGGCTTTGGCCAAACCGTCGACGAAGAACCCGCCGCGCAGATAGGTCACCGAACCACCGACCGTGCCGCCCTTATAGACGAATGAGTCGCCGCTATGATTGAAGTTCAAATGCGACTCGAGATAGCCGCCCAGCGGGCCGAAGATCAGCGCATCGCCCGGTGCGAAGATATTGTCGCGCCCGTAGTCGAGGCCACCGATCACGCCATAGGAACTCTGGTGGTAGCTGAGGTCGTAGGTGAGCGGACCGCCGACCGGATAAATCGTGTGTTGATCGGAGCTGTTGGTCCAGCTTCCAATGCCCTTGGCCCAGACATTGAAGCTCGGCGCCGGCGGCACATAGGCCGGGGGCGGGCCCTTGCGGGTCGGCAGATCGGCCCCGGCGCTCGGCACGTTGCCGCCCGCCGCCACCCAGTCGCGGATCTCACTCTGCCGGTCTTCCCACAGCAGCGCCGATTCCTGCCAGAGGTCCTGCGCCGCGGTGATGGCGACCGGGAGTTCCTGGCCGACATAGCCCGGCACGCTATACAGCGCGACGCGCTCGTCCGGGCCCGCCGTCGCGCCGACGATTGATGCCGTCGTCGGGTCGACTGCGGACGTGCCGGTCGGGTCGGTCGCGAGATAATAGGCGAACAGGCCTTTGTTGATGACCGGCGTGCTGCCGATGGTGCCGTTGCCGTCCAGCACCCAATTATCGGGCACCGACGTGCCATCGGCGCTCGTCACCTGCACCAGCGCGATGCCTTGCTGGTTGTAGGCGCCGGGGCCGGTGCCGACATCGTTCACCTCGATCGTCGTCTGGCCTGAAGCCGCGCCGTCAATATAGAGCAGGTCGGCCGTCGAGCCGGGGCCGCCGAGCTGGGCGTCGGCGGCATAGGTGCTGTCGCCGGATGCCGTATAGGTCGCCGGATCGATGACGAGCAGATCGCCGACATGGCCGTCGACCTGGGTGATCAGGCCGCTGTTGTAGAACTGCAGGTTGTCGGCGCCCGCAATCGTCCCGAAGCCATCGTTGAAGATGGTACTATTGGCCTCGTTATCGAACTCTTCGACACCGTTCGGCGCGCTGAGCGTGATCGAATTCAGGCCGATCATGTTGATCCGGCCGCCATTGTAATTGTCGACCGTCGCATCGCCGCTTCCTGCCGCCACTTCGATGGCATTACCGCCGAGGAGGTTGAGGTGCGCGCCATTGTAGTTGTCGATAATGGCGTCCGTGCTGCCGGCGACCAGGCTGCCGCTGACACCGGCCAGGTTCAGGTGCGCGCCGTTGTAATTGTTGATCTCGGTGGCTCCATCCTCGGCGAGCAGAAGATCGCCGGTGAGGCCGTTGAGGCTGAAACGGGCTCCATTGTAATTGTTGATCTCGGCATTGCCAGTATCCGCCACGATGACATTGGCGTTGAGCCCGTTGAGGCTGAAGTGCGCGCCGTTGTAGTTGTTGATCGTCGCGCTCGTGCCGCCGACCACGAAGCTGGCGTTCGCTCCGTTAAGCCTGAAGCGGGCGCCGTCGAAGTTATTGATCGCCGCATCGCCACTGGCGAAGACGACGTTGGCATTGAGCCCGATCAGGTCGATCCGGCCGCGCGTCTCGTTGTTGATCGTCGCATCGCCATCGAGCGCGACCGCCGCGAGCGCATTGGCACCCGTCAGATCGATACGGGCCCCCGTCTCATTGGTGATCGTCGCGTCGCCGCTGAGCGCGACCGCCGCGAGGGCGTTGACCGTCCCATCGCCGTTGATACGCGCACCGGTTTCGTTGGTGATCGTCGCGCCGTCGCCGCCGAGTGCGACCAGCGCGCTGGTGCCTTCCTCGTCGATCGTCGCACCACGCGAGTTGGTAATCGTCGCCTCATCGGCGGCGCCGACGATACTGGTACCGTCGAAGGTCCAGTTGGAGCCGCGATCGTTGGTCAGCGTCGCATTGCCAGTCAGGCTGCCAACATCCACATTGCCGGTGATCGACGACCGGCGGTCGTTGGTGACAGAGACGCTGTCTCCGGCAAGCGCGATGATCGCCTGACCCGCGTCGCCGGTGGTGTTGGTGACCGTCGCGCGGTGATCGTTGACGATCACGACATTGCCATCGGCCGCGACCCCGATGGCGGCGTCGAGCGGATTGTCGCCTTCGCCGGTGATGCTGCCCGTGCCGCTGCCGGCGCTGCCGTCATTACTGACGAGAACATTGTTGACGGCCGTCGCGCTCGGGTCGAAGGCGATGACGCCGACGCCGGGACCGGCGGGAGCGTTCACGATGCCGGTATTGTCGACGACGACGGAGTAGTCTGCGTTTCCGGTGATCGGATCTGTGTATCCGGCGACCGGAGCGGTATTTTCCCCGAGCTTGAATGCGATCACGCCCGCGCCCGTCGAAGCCTCGACATCGCCGGTGGTGCTGTTGGTGATGAGCACGGAGCCGGTGCCGGTGTTGACGCCAAGAAGGCCGATAACCGTGCTATCGACGGTCGCGTTATTCGGCACCGATGCCAGCCCGTTGCCGCTGAGGACAACCGCCGCCAGGCCGATGGCCGGATCGATGGTCGTGCCAGCTGTGGACGTCACCGTCGCGTTGCCGCCTTCCGAAACCGCGAGGCCGCCGAACGTCCCGGCGGTGCCGGCCGTGGTGTTGTCCGTGTAGACATTGCCCTGCAGATTGACGGTCGCGTCGCCGGTGCTGCCGAGCGCCAGGGCGATCGCGCCGCTGCTCCCAAACCCGCCGGCGCCATTGAGATTGGAGTTGATGTTGCCGCCGTTAACGGTGGCGTTGCCGCCGTCGAGCGCGACACTGGCGAATCCGAGGCCGCCAGAGTTGATCGTGTTCTGGCCGTTGTTGGGGTCCAGCGTGTTGTTGATGATGGCATTGCCGGTGCCGGAATTGAAGGCAACGACGCCGACTTCATTGGCGTAGATTGTGGAAGCCGAGTGAGTGCCATCTCCGATATTGACCGTCGCATCTGAAGTGCCGCCCAGAACGACCGCTGCGGCCCCAAGGTCCGGCGACGTTCCGGCGACGGCGCTGCCGATATTCCCGCCATAGACATCGGTCGTCGCCGCGCTGCTTGTCGAAAGGGCGTAGCCGCCGACGGTCAAGGGAAGAACGAAGGCCGTTACGCTGCCCGAAGCGCCGGTGATGGTGACGTTGCCGCCGATCGTAGTGGTCGCGGCGCCTGTGCCGGTATTGATGGCGGCGACTCCGACGCCGGCCGCCGTAACACTGCCATCAGCGGTGACAGCGGCCGTGCCGGTGCCCTCGGCGACGCCGAGGATGCCGGCGCCAAGGATGCCGGTGATCGATTGGGCGCCGACTTCGGACACGCTGCTGCTGGTTTCGGTTGTGATGCTGACATTGCCGTTGCCGGATGCGACGCCGCTGATGCCTACCGGAAGAAGCGCGAAGCTGTCGGCAGTGCCGCCGGTCGCGCCGGTCTGATTGACCTGACCGGAAACATCGAAGGTGACATTGCCATTCTGGGTGGTACCGACGAGGCCCGCGCCCGAGCCGCTGACGTCGCCGGTTGAGCCGATGTTCTCCGTTACGTTACCAGTACCTGTCGCGGTGCCGAGCCAGCCGGTGCCAACGCCAGCGCCCAAGAGAGTCTGCGTGCTGGTGATGGACCCGTCGATCGTATTGTTGGTCGGATCGGAACCGATGCTCGACCCCGCGCCGGCGTGAAGCTCGGCGCCATTGCCGTTGGCCGCCGAGATGGTCGTACCTGTCGCCGTGTCGAAATTAATGTCCGAGCCCGCCTTCGTCGTCGTGATCAGGACGCCGTCGGAATTCGTGGGGAGGATAATCAACGAGGTTGGCCCCCCGCCGTTGATCGTGCCGCCGTTGAGATCGAAGATGACAGGCGAGTTTGCACCGGTGGTCGAAAGCTGTACGCCGTTCGCCCCACCACTTAATGCGGATGAGCCGCCGCCGCTGACGGTGCCGGCATTCTGGTCGTAGATAATCGGCGAAGTGGCGCCGCTGGTCGAGATGGAGAAGCCGTCCGCGCCCGCCGCGCCGGTGATGCTCGGCGCGGGTCCGCCTGTCAGTTGATTGATCTGGGCTTGAATAGAATGATTTGCGCTGCTGCTTGTGAGGTTGGCGCCCGGGGCGCCTCCGGTTCCGGTGGATTGTGTATTCGTAAAGACGAATATCACGCTGCTAGTAGCGGTGTTGGTGTTGTAAGTGATGCCAGAGTTGAAAGGTCCCTGGCCGCAGGCAACTGTGTAATTGGCAGGTGCACCAGCTGGAATGGCAGTGCCGCAATTCGTCGCTGCCAGCGCCTCGCTCGGGAGTAATGCCGCGGCGGCCAAGATCGCGCTGGTCAGCGTCGTGCTGGCGAGCAGGGCGGCGCGGCGGCGGATGTTACGCGGCGTCAGCGCGCCTGAATCAATAGCGGCCTTTGGAGCCTGACGAGCAATCATCGTACTTCCCCCATAAGTTGTATTTCGTGATGCAATGAGATCTAAAAATGCGGTTCTAAGCACAGCCTATAGGAGAAATTTTAGATTCGTAAACTCAGCAGTTGCATCTGTCTGCGGCCACAAAAATCGCACTTAACGGGCGCTTCCGCGCTCGCCATCGCAAGAATTATATCAAATCAGTCAAGATGTTGCCGGAGACATCCGAAGGCCGCTCAGCGCCAAAAAGTGTTTTTGGCTGGGAAACCAGGCGTGTCGGAATTCCCACTCCTGTTGCGCTAATAACACAACTGTGGGTTGTGGTGCGGGGCGAGCCAAGGCGAGAGTGAGTGGACCGCCTGATCATGGAGCCAGGGAATGCGAATTGCTCCCCGGCCGGCTTCGATATCCGGATTACTCACTCCGCCTTGCGCCGAATGCCGACGACGTGCCGGTTCTGTGCCGCCACCGGCGCGCCGCGGTCGAGATCGCACGAGACATGGCGCAGGATCTCCGCGGCCGCGTCACCGATAATGGCGCGTTAGAACGCGGGCAGGTTTATTGCGAAACCGTGAACCCGCACTGCTTCTGTTCCATCCCGATCTGCTTCGTGATGCGGATGGCGTTCTGTGCGTAGGCCTCGGTCACGGAGCCGCTGTTCACGGGCTTGTCTTTCAGCGGACTGACGCCCGCGCAGAGGTGGAAAACATGCGGCGTCTTGGACTTCTTGGCGCCATCCTCCGGCGCGATCCAGTAGACGACGTCCTGACCGGCGGGGTGTGCCGTGTCCTTCGTCGCCGCGGCCACCGTGGCGGAGTCCGTAGCGATGTCCTTCGCCTGGGCGGCGACATCAGGCGAACAGGCTGTGGTCGGCTGCCCCGTCTTAATCTGGGTCGCGCAGGCGTTCATGTCCTGGGTGTACTGCTCGACCGACGGGGGGTGATAGCTGACCCCGATCAGCGTCGCGAGCACGGCCAGCACAACGCCAACGCCCCCGGCGACCTTCTTGGTCTGCGGATCCATGTTCTTGTCGTTCAAGATCAGGAAAAGCAGCGGCAGGAAGGCGATCAGCGTGATGATCGCGCCGAGCTGGTTTTGGAAGAAGAACCTGGCCGGATCGGACGTGCTGGCCGGATCGTGCTTGTTGGCCGCCTTCCACAGCAAGTTGCCGGCGATTGCGAAGACCGCGATCCCGACCAGAAGGCCGATCAGCAGCGGCATGTTCCCATGGTCGAACTTGTGCTGGTAGAACAAGTAGATCGCGGCGATCTCGCCGCCAATGGCAACGATCCAGCAGAGCACGGCGAAAAGGCGGAGGCGCGTCGCGGAGGACTTCTGATCCTGCGTTGCTTGCCAATCCCTGGTAACGTCTGAGGCCCGCTTGTTGGTCATGATCAGGTCTCTCGATATTGACACTTTGGCGAGCGGCGGCAAATCGAAAGGCCACCCCCGGCGCGGCGTCATTGAACGAACGTCTTCATCGCCTGCCTAGGCGACGCGGCGAAATGCGAGTGCCCCGGCAGACCCCCATCCATACTGCGCAGGTATTGATCCGTCCATATCCACGGAGGCGGACGCCGATACGGCGATGGCTCCATTCTCGTCATCTCCGGCTCGACCTTGACGCTGCCTTCTCTCGCCTCCCTGACGATTCGACAGAGGCGGGGGCGGTCACTGGATCGGTCGAAAGCCACATCGGCAGACCTGAACTGCGGCCGGACGGCCTGAGAACCTGGAAGCCGCCAGTCCGCAATCGGCCCCCGCTTAAGCCGGTAGTTTTTGGCGAGGGGATCGTTTTACCTCGAAATTACCCGCTGCCTCTGATAGGTACGACGCGTCGATCCGAAACTTCCCGTTAGTTGGCAAGTGCCGTGCGTAGCGATTCTTCGCTAGGTGCCAAACCGAGAGAGAGACACGCCATGTCCAAAGACCATGACAAAGCCTCACACGGATCCCAGGACGCCCGACGCCATAAGATCGACCATCAAACGCGAGACCAGTGGCTTGATCGGGACAAAGACTTGCAAGCCTTATGGCATGCATCGGCCATGACGCGGGATGATTTTATCCGACACAACGAAGGCATAATCGACAAGGCGATAGCCGACGGCTCGCGCTAGTCGATCATCGCTTGGACACCTATCAAGCTTGATCTATGCCAGTGTTATCCGCAATTTCCGGATCCTCGGAAGTTCTCGCGTCGGGTTCCGTATCAATGACCTTAACCACGACTTTTGGGAATCCCTCTGCGATTTTCCGCGCTTCCTGATCAGCAATTTCGCGCGTATCGAAGCTTTTCTTTGCTTGATTATCGATCGACACGACGTAACGCGCCGTCGCCGGCCGCTTCCAAACTTGGACGTGTTCTCTAGACATATTGAGTTATTCCTCGGTTTTGCGGTCTCCCCTCAATTCAGGGATAGCGATGTGTGACGACGCACGACGTTGCCGCGTTGCCAGTTCCGGCCTTAGTCAGTTCGAATTGATCCGCGGTTCAAGGCACGCGCTTTGCGGCCTTCGGAGAAGGTCATCATAGTCATTGAACTTCGACATTGACCTCTCGCGTGTCGCGGTCGCATTCAGCGTCGCCGTGAAAGGGGGACATAGCCGAGAATCCAGGTCATCACCCAGGTGCCGAGGGCCCAACCCAAAGCCATGAAGAATCCCCATACAAACCAGACGATGATGGAATTAGCCGAGATGACTTCGAACATGCGGTTTCCCCTGGGGTCAGACTTCGCTGTTGTGAACGCTAATGCCGAGGCCAAGTTCCGATGCGGCACATCGCCCGTCAGTAACGGCAATGGCGGTAGCCGTGCCGCCAATAGCAACGATGATGGTGATACCCGAGCCCCAGCGCCCCATTCACGGTGCCGACCCCTGCGCCGATCGCGCCGCCAACGACAGCCCCCACAGGACCCGCGGCGCGGTTGCCTCTATGCGCGCCTTCCTCAGCGCCTCCGACCAAGCCCTGAGCTCGCGCCCCGACAGACAGAGACAAAAGGCCGATCAATCCGACAACGCCGATGAGATTCAATTTCATTATTTTTCCTGGCCATGATTCTGCTCCGCCATCGCGGATGACACCTCATACCACGACGATTGCTATGCACGCGAACTTTTATCTGCTCTTTTAATCTTCACGTGAAAATAAAAGTCCCATCGCGTCTAGTATTTTACACAACAGATACACATGTTCGTGGTTTAGCTAAAGATGAGAAGAAGTTTTCACTGATAGCTGGTGGCGTGCTTGCGCGGTGCCAAGGGGACGTCGCCGCGCACGCGGTGAAAACGGGGAGGGGGTCAGACTCTACGCTCCGGCACTCGTCTGGGATGTCACGCTGACTTCCACCGACATATCCCGAAAGGCGTCGGTCATTCCGACAAAACTGCCGGCCACGGGCACGGCTTGACGAATGTCGCGCGCGACAGCAACGGGGATCAGATTGAAGCCGCCAACACCGCGGTTCGTCGGATCGAAAGTAATCCAGCCAGCACCCGGCACGTAGACTTCCACCCAGGCATGGGTCGAGCCCAGATCGCTCGACCCCTTCATATACTGATCCGGATTGTAGAGATAACCTGAGACGATCCGCGCACCGAAGCCGAGACTGCGCGTGGCCTCGGCAAAAAGAATCGCGAAGTCACGGCAGGAACCCCATCCCCTGTCCAGAGTCTGCAGAGGCGTCTGGGTGCCTTCATCGTCACGGCTCTGATAGGAGATCCACGATGAGATATTGGCATTGAGATCCTTCAGCAGCGAAAGCGTATCGGTTGGATTGCTGCGGACGAATGCCTGCGTCCATTTCTGCAATCGGCCTGTCGGATCGGCATATTGCTGGATCGCCAAGGCGCCGAGGTCGACCCAATCGCTGTCGGAATAGCGGAAGGGGTAGGAAATGGCCGAGGCGGCAATATCAAAGACGGGCCAAGCGATCGTATCGAGTTCTAGGTCCGCAACGCTCTCGATCACGAGCGTGTCGGTCATGGTTTGAAAGCTCGCAGAGGCGACGACATTGCCGAAGACATCCTGCGCCCACGTCATCTTGGCAGCAGGTGTCATTACAATATCGCTCGAAATCAGGCGCAGATCACGGCTTTCGCGTGGACGGAGCATCAATCGGTGCGGGCCGAGGCTTACCTGCCGCCAATAGCGATAAGTGGTTTTATGACGAATTCTGAGCGTAATCAAAGAAGCTCCAATGAGAGCCGGGTATACACTACCCAATAAAGTCGATTGACGGTCGGATGATTGCCGAGGATCAGCAGCCGTGCTGCTCCTTGATTATGGGGAGCGTGAAAAGGTTTGACGACGATAGAGATTATAATTTTAGCACGCCGGATGATGGCGGCAATGATGCGTTTCTCCATATCAGCGCCCGGTCTGAAAGTGGAAGATGCCGCCGCGCCGAATAAAGGAGAGGCTGGACCATGACAAAGGGGTTGGCCGACGAAAGCGCTCCACCTAACGTCAACGGCGGCTTGACGAGCGACGAAGCGCGCCGCCGATTGCAGAAATTCGGCCCGAATGCGATGCCGGATACGAGCCTGCATCCATTGCGCATGGCGATCGAGAAATTCTGGGCGCCGGTCCCGTGGATGCTTGAGGCGGCGATCGTTCTTGAATTGGCGCTCGGCAAATATGTCGAGGCCGCGATCATCGCCCTTCTTCTGGTTTTCAATGCCGCGCTCGGACTGTTCCAGGAGAGCCGCGCCCAGGCGACTCTCGCCGCACTGAAGTCACGGCTGGCGCTGAACGCGTCCGTCCGCCGCGACGGCGCGTGGAAGACCGTGTCCGCCACCGAGCTGGTGCCCGGCGATCTGGTCAAGCTTTCACTCGGCGGCGTGGTCGCAGCGGATGTGAAGCTTACCGGCGGGGAAATCCTCCTCGACCAATCCATGCTCACCGGAGAATCGGTTCCTGTCGAAGCCGCAGCGGGCGTTGAGACCTATGCAGGGGCACTTGTCCGGCGTGGCGAGGCGGAGGCGGAGGTCATCGCGACCGGCGCTCACACCAAATTCGGCCGCACCGCGGAACTTGTCCAGACTGCCCACGTGGTCAGCTCTCAGCAGAAAACAGTCCTGCGCGTCGTGCGCAACCTCGCGGCGTTCAACGGCATCGTCATCTTGATCCTGGTGGCCTATGCGTGGTCCCTCAAGATGCCGATCGCCGAGATCATTCCCCTCGTGCTGACGGCAGTCCTCGCATCGATCCCGGTGGCGCTGCCGGCGACCTTCACCCTCGCTTCGGCGATCGGCGCGCGGGCGTTGGCAAAGCTCAACGTCCTCCCGACCCGCCTTTCCGCAGTGGATGAGGCGGCCACGATGACTGTGTTGTGCGCCGACAAGACAGGTACGCTGACCCAGAATGCGCTGGCGGTCGCCAGTGTTCGCGCAATGCCTGATTTCGATGAGGCGCATGTCCTGACTTTGGCGGCGCTCGCCAGTTCGGACGGCGGCCAGGATCCGGTCGACGAAGCGATCCGCGCCGCCGCTAGGGGCAAAGTGGTTTCCGCCGCACCGACTCTCATCACCTTCACACCGTTCGACCCGGCGACGAAAACGTCCGAGGCGACCGCAACCGATGCGACCGGAGGTCAGCTACGAATCGTGAAGGGGGCGTTTGCCGCCGTCACCGGTCTGGCGCCGCCATCGGCGCCCGCGGCAGCGGCGGCGAAGGAGCTCGAAGATAAGGGCTTCAGGGTGCTGGCGGTGGCTGCCGGACCACGGAGCGCGATGAAGCTCACGGGGCTGATCGCTCTGAGTGACCCGCCACGAGCAGACTCGGCGGCGCTCATCACCGAATTGCGCAATTTGGGTGTTCGCACCGTCATGGTTACGGGTGACGCGCCGGCAACCGCCGCCATAGTAGCGAAGGCGGTGGGACTCGATGGCGCCGTCTGTCCACCCGGGGCCATCCCCGACAGTGTCCGCCCGGAGCAATTTGCCGTCTACGCGGGTGTGCTACCGGAGGATAAGTATAAGCTGGTCAAGGCGTTCCAGAAAGGCGGCCATACGATCGGGATGTGCGGCGATGGCGCCAATGACGCGCCGGCGCTGCGTCAGGCGCAGATGGGGATCGCCGTCTCAACGGCAACAGACGTCGCCAAATCCGCCGCCGGCATGGTGCTGACCCAGCCCGGTCTTTCCGGGATCGTCGCCGCGGTCAGGGAAGGGCGCCTGACCTTCCAGCGCATCCTTAGTTATACGTTGAACTCTATCACCAAGAAGAGCTTTCAGGCGCCCTTCCTGGTGATCGGCCTGATGATGACCGGCCATGCGATCCTCACGCCCCTGTTGATGGTCATCATCATGATCACCGGCGACTTTCTCGGCATGTCGCTGACGGCCGATAATGTGCGGCCGTCGTCCGCCCCAAATGCGTGGTGCATCGGCAACCTCACTATCGCCGGGGTCATCATGGGACTGGGCGAACTGGTTTTTTGTGTATCCGTCCTGGCCTTCGGAGCCTACCGGATGAAGCTCGGTATCGAAGGGCTGCAAACGCTGGCTTTTGTCGTCATCGTGTTCGGTAACCAGGCGACGACTTATACCAACCGCGAGCGCCGACATCTGTGGTCCTCGCGCCCGAGCATCTGGCTGATCCTTTCCTCCGTTTCCGACCTCTTGATCGCCGCGACTTTGGCCATCGGAGGAATCGCGATGGTCGCGTTGCCGGCCCTGACAGTAATTGGTGTTCTTGCCGCTGCCATTGTCTTTGCTGTCGCCTTGGATCTGGTGAAAGTCCCGGTCTTCCGTCGCCTTGGGATTGCCTGAGATCGCGGTTCGCAACGGAAGGGAAGAGTCCGATCGTTCGACGGAGGCCAGTACCATCACCAAAGATCGGGAACCAATCTTGGGCTTATCTAGTTTCTCGAGGCGAACCCGGCGGTTTTCATCCGCTTTCGTCGGTTTCACGGCGGATGGTGATGACGTCTTTGACCGAAGTGACAATCCAAACGACAGAAACCGTGGCCAAGGAATTGCCCGGTCCGACTCGTGACGACGTTCTTCTGCCGTCCGATCTGAATACGGTGTTCCTGGCGATACTGGTTCTGTTTTCGGCACTCACCGCGGCTTATATCGCTGCCGAGGTCATTCTCCCGGTCGTCCTCGCGGTCATGCTAAAGCTCCTGCTTCAGCCTGGAATGAGATTTCTCGGACGCCTGCATATTCCTCGGTCGCTGGCCGCGCTCTTTCTCATCCTCGCGGTGTTTGCCATTATCGCCGGTATCGGCACCGCGGTGTCGAGCGCGGCTAAAAGTTGGGGGGAGCGCCTGCCGGACTCGCTTCCTCGTATCGAGGAAAGACTGCGCTTTGTGAGCGAGCCGATCGAGAAAATGCACCGGCTGCTCGCTAAGGCGGATAATATGGGACAGCCGGCCGCCGGTGGTGGATCAAACCTCGGACTGACTGAGACCTTATTCCGAGGAACCCAGCATTTCGCCAGCGGCTTGTTCGAGACAATTCTCGTCCTGTTTTTTTTGCTTATTTCCGGCGACATGTTTTTGCGACGTCTCGTCGAAATCATGCCCCGCTTCAAGGATAAGCGGCAGGTCGTGGATATTTCGCAGCAGGTGGAAGGCAATATCTCCGCATATCTTCTGACGATCACCTTTATGAACGCCCTGGTGGGCGTGGCAACGGCGGTCGTCATGTGGGGATGCGGCGTAGGCGATCCCGTTCTCTGGGGTGTAGTTGCATTCCTCCTCAACTTCGTGCCGATCATAGGCCCGATCGTTGGGATCGCGCTGTTTCTTTTCGCGGGTCTGTTGGCGATTCCAACTTTATGGCAGGCACTCTTGCCCGCCGGACTCTATTTCGCGATTCACATCCTCGAAGGCGAGACGATAACGCCGTTGCTTCTGGCGCGCCGGTTCACACTCAACCCGGTTCTCGTCGTCATTTCCCTGATTTTCTGGTTTTGGATGTGGGGCGTTCCGGGCGCCATTCTGTCGGTTCCAATGCTCGCGATCACGAAAATCATCTGCGACGAAATCAGGCCGCTCAATTCCATCGGCCATTTCCTGGAAGGCGACGCGACCTAAAACCGGGGCCGCGCCGCGCACTTTTGGAAGAAAGCCGACCGAGCCTGGGTTACACGCTTCCGCCGTGGAACGCACCAACGATCCACAGAACAATGAGCACGACGATGATGAGACCGAGGATGCCGCCCAAGCCTCTTCCGCCATAGCGGTTGTAGCCGTAGTATCCGCCGCCGCCACCGAAGATCAGGATAAGCACTACGATAATCAGAATCGTTCCCATTGCATGCGCCTCTCTTTATTTCGTCTCGCGGTCGCCGCAGCGAACTTTGCGTCGCCGAAACCCGCGCACATAATAAGATTACTAAAAGTACATATCGGTAACGGCCAAGAGAGAGCTTCGTTCCCGGACAGCGGCTGGTTCCCAAAAGATAGAGCTGCCGAAGCCGTGCAAGTCTCGGCGCTGCAGGCGAGGATCTTGATGCTGGTCAGGAGCAGCTTGCCGCGCTCGGAGAAATCGAGCAGGCGGCCGGGCGTCGCGATGAGCCCGCCGTTCACATGTGAAGAATTCTGGCGCGATAAGGGGAATATTTCTTTATGCGAGGTCGATGCCTGCACCAGTAAAGATTATCAGAGAGTGGTCACCTCGACCTCAAAATGCCCGCAGCCTGACGTTCATTTGACCTGAACGATGCGGGCAGGGCCGTTGCGAGACAACACGCTGACGGTCACATCAGCACCATCCCGGCACAAGCGGATATCCGCGCGCGTCTCACCGAGCTGTAAGTTGCGTATCGTCAAGTCATCGAGAAAGTCAGGCAGCCGCGGATCCGTGAAGTGAATTTCATTGCTGTCGTGCCGCAGGCTCAATCCGATACAAGCTGACAGCATCGTGAAGGGGGCTGCCGAGGCCCAAGCTTGCGGTGCGCAGGCGACCGGATAATCCGTCGGGCCGCGTCGGGGTCTGCGTCCAAAGCCGCAGAAAAGCTCGGGCAGGCGCCGTAAATCCTGATTGCTTGCGGCATCGAACATGGCGGAAAAGACCTTGGCGGCTTGCGCCTTCAGGCCGTAGCGGTCGAAGCCGGCCGCTATGAGGGCATTGTCGTGCGGCCAGATCGAACCATTGTGATAAGAAATCGGATTGTAGCGACTCTCGCCTTGGAAAATCGTGCGGATGCCCCAGCCGCTGAAGGCCTCCGGGCTGGTTAGACTATCGGCAACCCGGGCTGCGTAGGCGAGATCGGCGATGCCCGTAAAGAGCGCGTGGCCGGCGTTGGATGATCGTACACGGCACTGTCTCTTGGCGCCGTCCAAAGCCAGGGCATAGGTGCCGATTTCTTCACACCAGAAGGCGTCATGGAACCGCTGCCGCAACGTTTCGGACTGTGCGTCCAGATTTTCCGCCAGGGCTGCGCGGCCGAGCGTTCTTGCCAAAGTGGAAGCTGCACGCTTGGCGGCATAAACATAGCCTTGCACCTCGCAGAGCGCGATCGGGCCCTGCGCCTTCGATCCATCCGCATGAAAGATGGAATCGTCGCTGTCTTTCCAACCTTGGTTAACCAGGCCGGCCTCGCTCTCTCGGAAATATTCGACGAAACCATCCTTGTCCTTATCGCCGGACGTGTCGCACCATAGAAGGGCCGCCTCGATGTTCGGCCAGATCGTCTCGATGGTCGTCCTGTCGCCGGTTCGCTCGAAATAAAGCCCTGCCAGCATGACAAAAAGCGGGGTGGCGTCGACCGTCGTGTAGCAACGACCGAACGGCACTTCCTTGAGATTCGCCATTTCACCGTGACGGACCTCATGCAGAATTTTGCCAGGCTCGGCTCCGGCTTCGAGATCGACATGTCGGGCCTGCGTGCCTGCAAGATAGAGAAGCACACCTTTGGCGATCATCGGATCGATCCAAAGCATCATCATCGCCGTGATAATGCCGTCGCGGCCAAAAATCGTGCTGAACCACGGAATCCCGGCATATGGATACAGGCCGGCTTCGGTCTGGCTGACAAGCGTATAGACGTCGGATGTCGCACGACACGCAATCTCGTTGAAGACAACGTTCGAACTCTCCACGGTGGCGATGTTGCGCGTAAGTGCCTTCAGACTGCGTCTTGCGCCACGATAGGCCGTCAGAAAACGCAGGGGTTCTGACGCCTCGCCGTTCCCGCAGGCGACGCTCACAAGAATTGAGCATTTCTCGCCGGGCTGCAGAGCGAAATCGAATTCTGCTTTCTTGGTGTCGAGGTATTGCGGAGCAGGGGAGAAATCGAGAATCGTATAGCGGTTTATCTTGTCCAAACCCTCATATCGAAGTTCGACGCGCTCATGGCCAACGACGCAAGCGGCGCGCGTTCCTCTTGCCTTCCGGTGCATTCCACGCACTTCGAACAAGTCACGAAAATCCGCGTCAAAGTGGATCGCAATGCGAAATCTTCTTTTTTGATGATCGTAATTAAAAAAGCCGACGCGCTCATAACATCCCGCTTCGAAAAGGAGCTTGGTTCGCTCCATCGCGATCGCGTCGCGTGGGATGAAAATACCGGCGCCGAGGTGGATGTCTGGATTGGTCGAATCCGCGGATAGCGAGGCGTTATCGGCTTCGACGGCAGATCCGAGAAAAAGCGGTCGCCTGCCTTCAAATCTCAGATCGAACTTGGACAGATGCCTTGTATCCCGCAAAAATAGCCCTTCCGGGCCTTCGGGACCGACGCCGATATCGCCGTAGCTGTCGAGCACAGCGAATATATCATTGTGCTTGAGCACCCGCAGAGAGGACTCAACGAGTGACGTCTTCGGTTCGATATAGTAATCGGAGATGGGCTCGAATGAAGTCCCGATATCGTCCTCGCTGGCGAAAACCCGTTCCATGATTGATCTCTCCCCTTTATGGGAGTTGTCTGTGGCCGAAAGTGGATCGGTGGTTTCGCGATAATGTTAAGGCGAAGACGGACATTTGATGGCCCGGGGTTTAATGGCATAGTTCGCCCGATTGTAGAAAAGCTTATTTCTCGCGGCCGCCTCGTTCTGCCGCCTCGCGGGTGGGGCGCTTTTTGTCTGGCTAAAGCGGGGGCTGGCCAGCGAGCAACAGCACTCCCTTAATCTATCAAAGCCTTTTGGATCGTGGAACGTTATCCCAGCAGAGAATGTTGCCGAGCATGACATTCAAGAGACTTGTTCCCGTGATTCTTGTCGTCGAAGACGAGGCTTTGGTTCGCTTCGCGGCAGTTGGCATGCTCGAAGATGCCGGGTTCCGCATGATCGAAGCTGCGAACAGTGACGAAGCGCTCGAATTGCTCGCGGCGGATTCCGACGTCCAGTTACTCTTCACTGACGTAAACACGCCGGGAACGATCAACGGTTTCGCGCTGGCCCGACAGGTGCGAGACCGCTGGCCGCAGATCGGCATCATGATCGCTTCCGGAAAGCAGGTGCCGCAGAATGAAAAGCTACCCGCCGGCTATCGATTTGAGCAGAAGCCATACAGCCCCGCCGCGATCGTCAGGCATGCCCGGGAATTGACGTCGGGCTGGAGAGGCCCCGCTCCTGGGACGCTTCATCTGGCATTTTAGCAAATGTGGCGTGGGTAACCAGTACTGAGGTTCCCTCGCGGCCGCTCACAACGTCAACCCGGGCTTCGAGCTGTTGGGCGAGCGCGTTGACGATGGTGGTGCCCAGGCCGGATTTTGGCTGTGCAAAAACACCAACCGGCGCGCCGACCCCGTTGTCCGCGACCGAGAGCTTCCAATTCGTCCCAGCGATGGCGAATCCAACCGTTATTTGCCGATTAGTTCTGTCGTCGGTGAAGGCGTGCTTGAGTGCATTCAGAATGAGTTCGGTAACGATCAAGCCGAGACTTACGGCCTCGCGTGAGGTCACGGTGCCTGCGTCGCTGATCACCTTCAGCGTCGCCGGGCGGTAATCACCGATCATCGATGTTTTGAGGCTGTCGCAAAGTTGGGTCAGGTAGGGCGCCATTTCAACCGGGCCCGTGGCCCCGGTGGCATGGAGGTGCTTTTGAACCGCAGCCACCGACAAAACGCGTTTGTGGGCGTCCTGCAGTTGAAGTCTGGTTTCCTCCGAGGTCACCATTCGCGACTTCATCAGAATGATGGCGGCGATAATTTGCAAGCTATTGCCGACCCGGTGCTCCAATTCTTCGAGCAGCATATCCTTCTCTTGCAAGAGCGCCTGCTGCTTCCGCAGCAGTTCCTCTCTTTCGCGCTCCAAGGCGCGTCGCGCGGTCACATCTTCGATGCCCAACAGAAGGGTCGTATGGGAATTGCCTTCGTAGAACACCTTGCGGGCATTCAACAGCATCGTACGCTGTCCAAGCTCGGGAAAGTGACGTTCAACTTCGTAGTCGTCCATCACGCCGTGCTCTGGAACGATCCTTTCAAGCAATAATCTGAGTTCGGGAATATCCCATTGCCCGTCTCCCAGCTCGTAAACGAGTTGACCCTGTGTGTTGCCCGAAGCAACCTTGAACGTCCGGTAGAAGGAGCGGCTGGCAGCGAGTACGCGAAGGTCCTTGTCGAGTACGAGAAGAGGCTCACGGACGGTGTCGACGATCGCCTGCGCAAGTGTTCGAGCATCACTGTTTTCGATAAAAGGCTGACTATCGCGCATAAGGACCTCTCGCAGCGTGTCGCAATGTTCGTCGCGACGATACTTGCGCCTCGATCCGAGTGGGCAGTCCCACTCCTCGTCAATGGGCAGCTACAGCGAAGGTTCCATGATCTGCAAATGGTGGCCTCGCGCGAAATCCATGGCTACCTTCAAAACGGAATGGTCAGATTGGCTTTTGCGGAATACCGAAGGTAATTTTCCGAAAGTGTTCAATTCCGAACAGTCTCCGGACTGTTTGCGCAGCAGAGTGAGCCGCCGCGAACGTGCATCTCAGTGCCCCGGCACGGACGCTTCGTCACGGTCTCTCGACACCTCCCTCAAAGTCCGTCGGGAGCAAAGAGGCCGCCAGCGCAGGCGGCCTCTTTCAATTGAAATGATTAGAAACGCATCGCCGAGGAACAGAAACTCGCGCCCGTCACCGATCGTTTCTAAAATCGCGAGCAGGAGAACGTAGATGAAAAATATTCTGAAAGCTGCAAACACTTCTATTTTGGTTGCGGGACTTTTTGCAGGCTCAGCAATGGCGGCGCCAATTCTCGGATCGAATTCCTTCAGCCGCGTCGCTGCGCCTGAACAGAATATCGAGCTGGCGCAGTTTATCTTCGGCGGCCACAATTATTGTTGGTATGATTCCGCTTGGAGTGGTCCGGGCTGGTATTGGTGCGGTTATGCGGGCCGTCGCGGATTAGGCTTCGGAGGTGGCGCGGGCTTCCATGGATGGAGCCGCAGCGGTGGCGGACATCATGGCGGTGGGCATGGGGCGCATGGCGGCGGAATGCATGGCGGTCGTCCCGGCGGCGGTGGTGGACATGTCGGTGGCGGTGGTCATGGAGGCGGCGGACATGGCGGTGGTGGACATGGCGGCGGCGGTCATGGCGGTGGTGGCCACAAATAATATTTGGAAGCGCAAAAGATCAGGCATCAGGCGCTACGGCGTCTGGTGCTTTTCTGTGCGCAGAGAACCTTGGCTTTGAGATAAACGGTCGCAATCTAATCGCTCAGAAAAAGGCTCTTGGCCACGGCAAGAAATTGCCGTGGATCGAGGCTGAGTTCGGAACGAGCGACCAAGCTGACAAAAAGCCCGGCAATCGCGGGCTTTTTCTGTTTCCAACCGATCAGTTTACAGTCGCGGAGTCAGCTGCCGCTTTATCAACGGCAACCACCGCGGGGCGCCTTTTAGCCGGCCGCGAACGGCGATAGTCGACGCTGACAACGCCCGGATTGGGTCTGACTGCGAAGCCGCTGGAGGGCGCACGCCTGGCGGCGGACAATGCGGTTACGGCGAAGGTCGTGGCTGTCTTGGTATTCATCTCTGCCTCCGCAGGGCTAACGCTGGACCCGCGAAGATGTTCCATTCGAACGCCGCCACCGGCCGCACAATGCCACATTTCGGCTCCAACATTGCCCTTTCGTCCCTGTATGTGATCCTCGTCCTCTTTGCCGGATACTTTGGTTCTCTTTTGAGCACACGCCCATGCTTGAAGTTGTATCTGATGCCAATACGCCTCCGCCGCCGGAGTCGACTGCTTTGGACCTGAAAGTACAGCCGGGTGATGCCATCTTCGGGTCTGCACCGCCGAAAGATACTGAGAGAGGTTCAACGCGGAAGGCGAGGCGGCTTTGGCGATATGGCGCGGGTATCTCGACAGTCGCATTGCTATGCGCATTGGCTTGGGCGGCCGGCGCTTATTACTCTCACGGCCATTTGCCAATTGATTTCATGAGCTCCAGCCAAGGCCCTCAAGCGCAGGAAGGCCCAACGCATGACGAGGTCGCGAGCGCGATTCGACAAATGGCCGAAGAAATCCATGCTCTTAAAGCCAGTACCGTCGGCGGGGCGCAGGGCATAGGCCAAGCCAGCCAGGATCATCCGGATTCAGCGCCGACCACATCAGGCGCCACCATCAACGATCTTATCGGTCGGGTAGACAAACTGGAGTCTGAATTTACGACCCGAATTGAAAAAGTCGACGAACAGCTTTCGAGCATTCAACAGCAAATCTCGGCGTCGCACTTAGTTTTAGCGTCGCGAATTCAAGCGTCGCGCAAGCACGTTCACCTACATGATGCGTTCGATCCTTCCAGAGATCCTACCGCCCCGGGGACTCCTCGTCCTCTCGGCGCCGGTGGATATTGACGGCTTCTGTCAGCGCCGCCGGCAACAGTCTATGGCGACGCAGGGGCACATTCGCGCTGACATTCGTGTTCACGGCAACGCTCACAAAGCCGTAGTGAAATCGACGGGTGCTATCGAGGCGCGGTTGCATCAGTGGCTCGTGATGCTGGACTGGGCTTAGGCGCGGAACAATCAGCGCACCGAGACATTGGACCTATGCGGCCGACGCTTGGCCCCCCTTCGTCGACCGCGATAGCGCCCCGTTTGGCTGATCTGCCAGCGGGGCGTTTTTGTGCGCGGCGATGCGATCGAGCGCGACGATGCAAGAGCATCGAACCGCCGTCTCTGGACGGACGTTCATGTCGATTGCAAATTTGTGGCTAGCATGGCGTAAGGCAGCGGGGTCAGCGGAGCGTTAGAGACTTTTAGGCCCCACGGACATGAGGCCGCGTCGATTCAAACCAACGCCGCACCTCATTGCCGGCGCCGTCGAATATGAGAAAGCCATCTGGGGGAGTCAGGGGATGTTTCCGTTTAAGAGCGGGCAGCCTCTCCAAGCACGACGAAACCACCATATCGAGGTCTTCCAGGGCGATGTTTTCCATCTCCACCGGCTGGGTTTCGCGCCGATGGGTTACCCATTTTACCGCAAACATAAGTTCACCGTGGTGTTCTCCTCGTCATGTCTTCGGCTTTTCAAGCGCGCCGGACTGACGGATAAGCTCTGCTAATTGCCGAGACAGCGATTTTCCATAGATTTGGATTTGATCGAGCCCCTCACCGGCGAGTATTTTTCTGATTTGTGCGATATCGCGAGCCCGGCCAGAACGAGCTATCTCAAAAGCCCGCTCAATAGCGGATACGGGTTTCACGGAAGACATCTGTCTCACTGGACTGGAGGATTAGCGAACACCAATTGCCGCGCTGCCGTAAAGTTCCGGCGTCGTCGCGCGGGCAAAGCGCGAAGGCGCAGACTCGGCGACCTCAGGCGGCCGGCCTGCTGCGCCGCAGGGCAGTATCCGCGCCGATATTCATATTCACGGCGCCGCCAAAAAGGCGATCGTCAAATCGACGGGTGCTATTGAGCCGCAACTGCACAGGTGGCCGAGATGCATGATTCTGCGCATTAAGTATAATCATAGAGGTCGGTGTGCGGCGACCCTAATTTACGCCGCTGTCTGTGCGAGGCGTCACATATTCTTCCGCGTGTTGAAATACTCTACACCAAAACGAATACTCGCTCGGAGAGAAAGACTTTTGATGAAAACGCGCTTTATCGGCTTGGCTATGTCCACCGCGATCGCTCTGATCAGTATTCAAGCACAAGCATGCACCCGGTTCATTTATGAAACCGGCACGCACAATTATATCGTCGGACGGTCGATGGATTGGGCTGAAAATCCGGGCACCGATCTTTGGGCGTTCCCCAGAGGTCTCAGCCGCGATGGCGGTGCGGGTACCGGCTCTATCAAATGGACGGCGAAATACGGCTCGGTAATCGCCTCGTTTTATAATATCGCCACGGTCGATGGAATGAACGAGGCGGGCCTGGTGGCAAATGCGCTCTATCTCGTCGAGGCCGACTATGGCGATGCGAAGGCTTCGGGAAAGCCTCTGATCTCCGTTGGCGCCTGGACTCAATATGTGCTCGACAATTATTCCACGGTGGCAGAAGCCGTTGACGCGCTGAGCAAGGATCCATTCGCTGTTGTGGCCCCCGATCTGCCCAATGGCAGGAAGGCTGGTGGTCACCTTTCTCTCGCAGATGCATCCGGCGACAGTGCAATTTTTGAATATCTTGGCGGCAAGCTCATCATCCACCATAACCACAAGTACACGGTGATGACGAACTCGCCGACCTTTGATCAGCAACTCGCAATCGACGCCTATTGGAAGGGCATCAACGGTCTAAACTTCCAGCCCGGCACGATCAGCTCCGCCGATCGGTTCGTCCGCATGAATTGGAGCTTGAACGCGGCTCCGAAGGAAAAAGACCCGCGGCTTGCGGTGGCAACGGCCTTCTCGTTGATCCGCGCTATCTCGGTTCCGCTCGGGCTATCAGACCCCAACAAACCCAACATCGCTGCAACGATCTGGCGGACTGTCTCGGACACCGGTGCCAGGCGCTATTATTTCGAATCGTCCTATAGTCCAACGATCTTTTGGGTGGACCTTGCGAAGCTGAATCTCGCGGCTGGCGCAGCGCCTTCCAAGCTCGATCTTAAAGGCGACCCAATTCTTTGGGGCGAGGTGTCGAATAAGTTTGTCCGGGCGGAGCCCTTCAAGTTTTTGGCCCACTAGACTTCAGAGAAGGCCCGACTCAATATCCGCCGATCTATCGGCCAGTCACGCAATGCCGACTCACGCATGGACTGAATCGACTAATCTAGCGCGACGGACACGTCGAAAGGACTGACTACGGGCGCGGATTGCGGAGCACTGCGCAAGCGCCGCCAACAGCTTCCAGTCGAGCGCAAAATCGGTTCGCCTCCTGGCGCGAATCCGTCACGATACGTACCGCAAAACTCGCCACCCGCACTCCGGGCAGATGGGTGCGAAAAATGTAGGGCTTGGTCTCTCCGATGACCGACGGATAATGACGCCGAATTCGCTCGAAGCTTGCGAGCAAAAGACCCAGATGCCAGTTGCCGGCCAATTGAATGCCCCAAGGCTTCCACTCCGGATTTTCCAGCGGTGATTCAAATGACGCCGACGCTGGCCGAGTGTTCATCTTCAGATTTGCGACCACATCGCCGCAAGAGCGATCGTCGGACAAATTCGGAATTGGTTTCGTCATCCATTCTGTAAGGGTATGACCTGTGACGGCCAGAACATAGTCGACGGTTTCTGAAGGCAATTCATCTTGTCCCCTCAGCCAACGCGCCAAGCGGCCCGGCCCGGCGTTGTAAGCGGCAGCGGCGAGCCCCAGGTTGCCAAAGCTTTGCAGCAGCTCATGAAGATAGCTCGCCGACTCGCGCAGCGCCTCGGTCGGCTCAAATGGATTCAGTAATCCACGCGAAGAGGCCGTGCCCGGCATAAACTGAGCGACCCCTTGCGCGCCGGCCGGGCTGATCGCATCGGAGTCAAAACGACTTTCTTTCCAGATCAGATGGATAAAAAATCCGACTGGCAAACCGTTCTTTCGAGCCTCCTGCTCTATGACAGGGCAGAAGTCGCCCGCAGCAGCGTACGCGCGCCCAGCAAGCGCGAACGCCAAAGTCAAAAAAATCGCGCGGACGATTGCGGTCAGATTATCCCTCCAACGATCTCCTTTGATGAGAAGCCGAAAGGCCAGCGAGGTTTATATCCCGGCGTTCCCCGGCGCAGGCGGCGATTGTGTGACTTTTGCTTTCCGCGATGCGCCGCCGCTCATCATATGTCGCGACGAGGGAATGAAACGGCTCGATCCCGCCGATGGGACGCTACTTAAATTCGCGGCTTCGGATTCACAGGCCGCTGATTCCGAGGCCCAAAAGAACGAAAGTCGGACATCCGACGCTCCGACGCTTTGAGATGGTCGCATGTTCATGCGGTGTTCCAGCCGCTTTACCGCTAACCGATTGATTTGGATGGTGGGCGCACAAGGGCTCGAACCTTGAACCCGCTGATTAAGAGTCTGAAGTTACATCTAAAAAAAAACAATATTTTTACCGCCGCTGAATGTGTCTAACATCCGATGAAAGATCAAGCTGATCGCAACGCTTTGTCTAACAATCGAAGGGGCGAGCGAGGAGCAATCGGGTGCCGTCCGGGATTCTTGTTTTTGAATCTTTCACGCCAAAAACGGGGGCGCGATTCCCCTTGGGCACGCAAATTGCGGTGCTTGCGGATTGGTTTAGTGCACTTTTCGTCATCTACACTATCGGCCACCATTCGATCGGTATTCCCGCCCCGCCGAGAATTTTGCTCGTCTCGCCTACTTGCACATCGTTCAAACATGCATCCGACTAATATAGTCAGCGGTCTATAACGTCGAACGTGCCGTTCAAGCCCTGTGTCCAAATTGGCCAAGACGGAATTTCGGACGGCGTGTAGATATCGCCTTGGCGAAGTGCGCGATCGATCCTCTCTTGAGGCAAATGAGGCGCCAAGGCTTCGATGAAGCGGTAGGCGAAGGATTGGAGTAATTTGTTCCGCCGGATGGCAATCTTCGCCAAGCGGATTCCGAACGATTGTTGCGTCGGCAGCACTGTTAATGTTTGGCGATCGCTTTCGTTGATCGCGATTTCGGAAACGATCCCGACGCCCAAGCCCAGTTTCACATATTCTTTTATAATGGCGGCATCTGACGCGGTAATTCGGATATTAGGCTGCAGGCCTGCAGACAAAAACGCGTCTCGGGCCTGCCGCCCTCCCTCCATACGAGGATCGTAAGTGATGATGGGGTATTGCGCGATGTCCCCAAAGTACAATGCTTCAGCGTTCGCCAACTCGTGATTCTGCGGAACGATTGCAACATAGCGCCAGGTGAAAGCTGGAAAGGTGATCATCTCCGAAGACGTTTCGATTTCTCCTGAACCCAGTGCGATGTCGGCGGCGCCGTCCATGACCGATTGAAAATGTTGGCGTGAATCGGTGTTCAGCAAGTCGATCGTTACCCGCGGATAAAGGCGGTTGAATCTCTGGAGAATCGGCGGCAGAAAATGAAGCGCCAAATTGTTCGCCATCGCCACGACGAGACGTCCGCCATCGTCGCTGCTGTATTGATCGGCAAAGCGTTTGACGTTGTCCGTCGCGAGCACGGCCTGCTCGATGAGCGAAATGACCTGTTCGCCCGATTCCGTCAGACTGATTAAACGCTTCCCCTTGCGAATAAAAATATCGAAGCCGAGCTCCGTCTCAAGTTCGCGGATTTGCTTACTCACGCTGGATTGCGAAGCGAAAATATCAGATGCGGCTTTCGTTAAATTTAGACGATGCCGATGCGCCGCCAAAACAGAGCGCAACTGCTGCAAGTTCATACCTTTCTCCAAGACGCTGAGGCGCCGCTTTCGTCACTGAGAACGAGGGTTCGGAGCGTCATCGCCATCACAAATGCCCCCTGCGAATAAGCTAAGTCCGAAAAATCCCTTAAATCTATAAAAATAGTGGACTAAGACTTTTGTCAAGCTAAGTATGGGCGGGGGTTGGAATGGCCGAGCTTGGGCAAAAGTCGATATTTCATTTTAGTATTAGAGGCTTAACGTTGATTACATCTATCGCCGCGGTGGGAGATGCCGGCGACGTCGGCTCAGCTTTGGCTCAAGCCGTTAACGGTGGAGATGTGGGAGACGTGGTTGTCGTGGCGACAACGACTCAGCAGCCGCCCCCAGATAAATCAACGACGGTCACCAGGCTGACGTCCAAGACGTTGGATGCCCTGGGCGCCACTAAGCTCAACGACATTATCTCAGTCACCCCCGGTGTGTTCATGCCCCAGACCGGCATCACACCTTCGCACGTCACAATTTTTATGCGCGGCATGGGCGAACTCGATCAGCAGGGTCACCCATCGGTCGCTCTTTATTTGGACGACGTCTATCTGCCGCGCACGTTGGGAGCGAATCTAGACCTTCTCGATATCGATACGATCGACATCGCGCGCGGGCCGCAAGGCTTTGCCTATGGTCACAGCGCTGAAGCCGGAACCATAAACGTCCATACTAAACAGCCGACAGATACACTGACCGAAACGGCACTCGTCGGCTATGGCAGCTACAATGAAGTGAGATCTGCCGCAATCGTCAGTGGTCCAATCATCAAGGACGAGGTCTACGGAAGTCTTGCCATCGAGCACCACCAGCGCGACGGATATACCTACGACGTGACGAACGGCCATCACGGAAACAATCTGGATACAACGGATTTCCGCGCGAAGTTGCGTTTCACGCCGACGGAAAAGCTCGATATCACGACGACGTTTGACGCCACATTGGACGATGGCGATGCGGTATTATGGGGTGACCTGTCCCGTTCAACGAATCCCAACATCGCCTTCAGCAATATCGATCCTTGGAACAAATATCACGAACTTGGGGTGTCGACGGTTGGGACCTATGCGTTCACCGATCAGTTGAAATTGAAGTCGATCACTGCCTATCGATCCTTCGACGACTACGCGGCGTTCGACAATACCGGCGATCCTTATGCACAGGGTATCGGCCTGCTCGGGTACAGCGATGTTTTCGTCAGCCAGGAGACGCGCTTGGCGGGCGACTTCCAACGTTTCAACTTCTCTATCGGGAATTGGGCGTCGAACGAAGACTGGATTCGCCAAGGTACGAACAACGGTTCGTCAACGCTCAATCCGAATCCAAATCTCTCGACCTTCCTGCCGGTTTATACCCTCGCCAATCAGGAAGACAAAGAGTTCGCGTTCTTCGGGCAGGGGACGTTTAAGGCGACAGACAAGCTGTCTCTGACTTTCGGCGGACGTTGGAATTACAATTATCAATATTCCAACATGCAGAACTATTCGCTAGGCCCGACCTCCGCTTACAAGGTGACGGGCTATATTCCGGACCAGGAGCTGCTCTACGCCTATCAGGATTACACGATCGGCTCGGTCCCGGGAGGGACAACGCTCAACTGGATAGACAATGGCTCTCAGGCCTGGACGCGGTTCACGCCGAAAGTGAATGTGGACTACCAGTGGACTCCAGATCTGGCGACTTACGCGACCTTCTCGAAGGGGGAGAAGGATGGCGGGTTCGACTATCGCGGCTATTCGCCGACCGGCTCGTCGCAGCTTCAGGACAGCCTTGCCTTCGGTCCCGAGGTTGTCACCAACTATGAGGTCGGCTTCCGCAGCTCGTTTTTGAGCGAGAGGGTAACGCTGAACGGTGATGCCTTCTACGATGACGTTAGCGGCGTGCAACTGACAACCACGGACCCGGTTACGCTCATCAGTCACCGGTTCAACGCGGGTACTGGCCGCTCGAAGGGAATTGAACTTGAGTCATCCGTTAACATCGTTCCAAATCTTAACGTCAGCCTCAGCGGCACCTATCTTGACGCCAGACTCAACCATTTCGACGGTGTCGCAGCGCAGACCACTTATGCGAATGGTCTTGTCCTGAATACCACGCCTTTCAATGGCGCGCGTTTGCCGAACTCCCCGACCTGGCAGGGCTATCTGGGCGCAACATACGCGATTCCGGTTAACGCCCCGGGCCAATATCTCATCGGTGGAAACGCTCAGTACAAGTCTTTCACTTACAACGACGCATTGAACAATACGGTCAATCGAATTCCGGACCAGACTACGTTCAACGGCTTTGTGAGCTACACGACGCCTGACAAACGTTGGATCTTCCGGGTCGACGCCGAAAACATCCTCGATGATCGCTATCCGCAGTGGCTCGCCTACACGGTGCAGCCAAAGACCGGGACGCTTCTCTACTACGGTGTGTTCTACAACGAACCTCGCCTGGTCGTCGGCAGCGTAAGATATGTATTCTGAGAGTTAGATACGCATGAGCGATGTTATCGCAGCCGGCACAAAATCCGCCAAACCTGCCTTGCTTCGCAGCATTGGCAGGAACGGCTCGCTCGTGGCCGGAGCCGGAATTCTCGCGGTCTTGCTCACCGCGGTCATTCTGGCGCCGGTTCTATATCCCGGCGACCCGCTGAATATGGTCGCCCCGGCACTTATGCGTCCGGGCGAAAGCGCTCGCTACATCTTCGGCACTGATGATCTGGGTCGTGATCTTGCGGCTGAAGTTGTGCATGGTGCCAGCGCTTCTCTACTGGTCGGGATTGGTGCAACCACGATCGGACTTTTGATCGGTATCGTCGGCGGCGGGGCCGGGGGGTATTTCGGCGGATACCTTGATCAATTTCTCAGCCGGATAACGGAACTGTTCCAGACGATTCCGTCATTCCTTTTCGTCTTGGCTCTTGTCGGTATCTTCAGCCCGTCCATATCCGTCATTATCTTCGCCATCGCCACGACATCTTGGGTCTCCGTTGCGCGCATAGCCAGGGCTGAATTTCGCACGCTGCGCGAGCGAGATTTTGTGCTGGCGGCACGAACACTGGGCTACAGCTCATCACGAATTGTGTTTGTTGAAATATTGCCGAATGCCATCGCGCCGATTAGCGCCAATGTATCAATTATGGTTGCGGGCGCGATTTTAACCGAATCAGGACTTTCCTTTCTCGGCATGGGCGACCCGAACGTCGTGAGTTGGGGAAGCATGATCGGCGAAGGACGCGATTATCTGCGCTCAGATTGGTATCTGGTCGCCATTCCGGCCTCCGCCATCGCCTTTACGGTTATTGGCTTTAATCTGATCGGCGACGGCTTAAATCGCGCACTCAATCCGAGATCGCGGTAATGAACGGAGAGCTCATAGACATTCGCGGGCTGACCGTGGGCTTCGGTACACGCGAGGTAATCGGCGGCGTCGACTTCTCCATCCACGCAAATGAGATGGTGGCGCTCGTCGGTGAATCGGGCTGCGGAAAATCAACCGTAGCCCTGGCGCTGCTTCGCTTGCTCCCGCACGAAAGGACCGCAGTATCCGGGGAAGTTATGTTCGAAGGGCGTAATCTTCTCGCCGTACCCGAGGCAGAGCTTAACGAGATACGCGGGAAACGCATCTCGATCATATTCCAGGATCCGCTGGCATCGCTTAATCCAGTGTGGAGCGTCGGAGAACAAATCATCGAGACGCTACGCCGTCATCTCAAACTGTCACAAACGGCAGCGCGCCGGCGCGCGATCGAGTTGCTCGACCTCGTCGCGATTCCGCAGGCGCACCGGCGCATTGACGATTTCCCGCATCAGTTTTCGGGTGGAATGCGTCAACGCGTCATGATCGCGATGGCGCTGGCTTGCGGGCCGTATTTGCTGATTGCCGATGAGCCGACAACGGCTCTGGATGTCACGACACAGACGCAGATTCTGCAACTGCTTGATAGGTTGCGGCGCGAGCTTTCCATGAGCGTCCTGTTGATCACGCACGATTTGAGTATCGTCTCGGATTGGGCAGATCGCGTGATGGTCATGTACGCCGGAGTAATCATCGAAAGCGCGCCCGTGCAAGTGCTGTTCTCCTCGGCGCGCCACCCCTATACGCGGCGTCTGCTCGGGGCCGTTCCATCGCTTGACGCGTATGCTAATTACCGAAATGGCCGTCTTCCCGAAATTTCCGGCATTGACACTTCGACAGGGTCAACTCGCGGGTGCCGCTTCGCCAAACGGTGCGAGTCAGTCGAAAGTGAATGTCTCACGCACCGCCCGCGTCTCGTTTCAGTCGGAGTTAAGCAGCATCTGTTCGCTTGCTTCGAACCACAACAGTTCCAGAAGAGTGAGCCCGATGCCGCTGTTGTCGTTTGAAGACGTTGGGGTAGAGCGGGTGGCGGCGCGGAGGAGAGTCCGCATTCTTGACCGCGTTACCTTTTCGATCGAGTCCGGCGAGACCTTGGGACTTGTCGGTGAGTCAGGTTGCGGGAAATCGACGCTGGCCAAGACCGCCTTAGGCCTTATTCCCGCATCTAGCGGCACAATTCGCTTTCAAGGCACCGATGTTACGCATTCAAAGCGGTTTACGCGAGATATTGCCGCGCGCATGCAGATGGTCTTCCAAGATACGGGTTCGGCACTCAATCCGCGTCAGACGATTTTGAGTGCGCTCGAAACTCCCTTGGCGGTTCGCGGTGTCCAGCGTGCAGTACGTCGCACGCGCATCGCTGAAGTTCTCGATCAGGTGAGGTTGCCGGCAGATGTTCTCTACCGTCATCCGCATGCGCTTTCGGGGGGACAAAGGCAACGTGTTGGCATTGCGCGTGCAATTCTCTTAAGACCTGATCTCATCATTTGCGATGAGCCGATCTCTTCTCTCGATATTCCAATCCAGGCGCAAATTCTGAACTTGCTAACCGATCTGCAACGTACCTATGGGTTGGCGTATCTCTTCATATCGCATGATCTTCGTGCCATAAATTATTTGTCCGATCGCGTTGCCGTCATGTACCGTGGCCGGATCGTCGAAATTCTACGTCAGGCGGAATTTCGTTCCGGTGCTCGCCATCCGTATACGCGCACATTGTTCGCTTTCGTGCCTGGGCAGGGGCGCGCCCAGGCCGCGCTATCCGTCTCTGACCCGTCCGTTGAAGCTATCAGCGATGCTGGCTGTCGCTTTCGTCAGCGCTGCCCGCTGGCGAGCGAGCTATGCCACCGCGCTGAACCAGAGCTGATCTCAATCGGCGTGAACCATAGCGTCGCCTGTCATCACGCAGCATCCGTCGAAACGCCCGCCGCTCTCATCAGAGAAGCGGCGGAATAGGAGGAACATATGAGTTCGCATGAAAGTCAGTTGCATCTTGGCGTGTTTCTGCGCGGGGTCGGCCATCATTTGGCATCGTGGCGTTCGCCTCTCGTTACTTCCGGCTCGGAAATATCATTCACGCACTATCGGCATCTCGCGCGGACGGCGGAGCGTGGGAAATTCGACATGGTGTTTCTCGGAGATAGCGTGTGTGTACGCGAGAGACCGGAGGGAGTGAAGCGCGAGATACTTCAACGCCTCGGCCATCTCGTTCATTTCGAGCCGTTGACGCTTCTTTCGGCGCTCTCGACAGCGACAACGCACGTAGGTCTCGTGGGGACAGCGTCAACCACATACAACGAGCCTTACCATGTGGCGCGCAAATTCGCTTCGCTCGATCATATCAGCGATGGGCGTGCTGGCTGGAATGTCGTGACATCGACCTCCCTGGCGGAGGCAAATAATTTCAACCGCGAGGAGCACCTGGGGCATGCGGAGCGCTATGTCCGGGCCAACGAATTCGTCGACGTCGTCGTTGGGCTTTGGGACTCGTGGGACGATGACGCCTTCGTTGCCGATAAAGCGGAGGGAATCTATTTCGACGAAGACAAGGTCTTCGAGATCAATCACCGCGGCGCGCATTTCAATGTTAAGGGCCCTCTCAATCTCTCGCGGCCACCGCAAGGTCACCCGGTCATAGTTCAGGCAGGCTCGTCTGACGCGGGTAAGGATTTGGCTGCGCGTACGGCGGAAGTCGTTTTCACCGCGCAGCGGACGCTCAAGGAAGGCCAAGCCTTTTATCGCTCACTCAAAGATCGCATGAGCAAATATGGCCGCGCGCCAGACGAGCTGAAAATCATGCCGGGTGTGTTCACCGTCGTCGGCCGCACGCAGGAGGAGGCTGACGATAAGTATGGGCATTTGCAAGAACTGGTCGACCCCAAGGTTGGCGTCGCTATGTTATCGCGCACCACGGGCATCGATCTCAGTGCCTATCCATTGGATGCGCCATTACCACGCTTTGGCGGCAACAATGTCCAGCAGGCACGCCCGGAGCTCATCGATGCGTTGGCCGAACGCGAGCACTTGACGATTTGGCAGACCATACTCGCGATCGCGGGCGCTCGTGGACATCATGTTCTCATCGGAACGCCCGAGCGCATCGCCGATGAGCTTGAAGAGCGCTTCAAGGGCGAAGCGGCGGACGGCTTCAATCTCATGCCACCTTACCTGCCGGGCGGCCTAGAGGATTTTGTTGATCTCGTCGTGCCCGAGCTCCAACGGCGCGGATTGTTCCGCACCGAATATCAAGGCAGCACGTTGCGTGATCATCTCGGGCTCGCGCGTCCTGCGAATGTCAATAAGGTGCGCGCGGATGCGCGCGCGCAGGCGTAGGGAGAAAGCCATGGGCGCGCGCCCTGATCAACTCAAACTCGGTCTCTTTCTAAACGGTGGTCATCACTCAGGCGGTTGGCGTCACCCCGACGCGAATGCGAATACGGATATCAGCTTCGCCGACTGCGCGAGGCTGGTCCAAAAGGCCGAGCGGGGTAAGTTTGACCTGCTCTTTCTCGCGGATTTCCTCGCGGCAGATGCAGCCAGCGATCCCGTCCGTAGCAAGATGACCTGGGCCGCTTATCTGGAGCCATTGACGTTGCTGTCGGCGTTGTCGGCCGCGACGACACATATAGGCCTCGTTGGGACGGCAACGACGAGCTACAACGAGCCATTTCATGTGGCGCGGAAATTTGCCTCGCTCGACCATATCAGCAGTGGCCGTGCGGGTTGGAATTTGGTGACTACCGTAAACGGCGCGGAGGCACAGAACTTTAATCGGAATGCGCACTTCGCCCACGCTGACCGCTATCAAAGGGCTGAAGAATTCGTGGACGTTGTGTTCGGGCTTTGGGATAGCTGGGATGATGATGCCTTTGTCCGCGACAAAGTATCAGGCCGCTATTATGAACCGGAGAAGGTCCACGTCTTGGATCATAGAGGCCAGCACTTTTCCGTGCGTGGTCCGCTCAATATTGCCCGCCCACCTCAAGGCAGGCCGGTGATCGTGCAGGCGGGGTCATCCGAGCCCGGTAAGGAACTCGCGGCGCGGACGGCGGAGGTTATATTTACGGCGCAAAACGAAATTGGCGAGGCGCAAGACTTCTACGCTGACGTCAAAGGTCGAATGACCAAATTCGGTCGGTCTCCAGACCAGCTTAAGATCCTGCCGGGCCTATCCATCATCGTCGGCAGGACAGAGCAGCAGGCTGCAGACAAGCTCGGTCTATTGCAGTCGTTGACACCGCCTGAGGTCGGCGCGCGCATGCTTTCGAGTATGCTTGATATCGATCTATCCGGATATTCGGTCGATGGGCCATTGCCCGATGTGTTACCGCCGACGAATGGCGGAAAAGCACGGCAAGCTTTGATCGCCGCGATGGCACGTCGAGAGAATCTGACGATTCGCGATCTTTATAGCAAAATGGTCACCTCGCGCGGCCACGGATTCGCCATCGGTTCGGTGGAGAGAGTCGCCGACTACATTCAGGAATGGTTCGAGAGTTATGCTTTCGACGGCTTCAACTTCATGCCGCCGTGGCTCGACGGGGGCCTGAACGACTTTGTCGACCTTGTCGTGCCGGAGTTGCAGCGGCGTGGAATTCTCCGGCGCGAATACGAGGGCCGGACGCTGCGAGAGAACCTTGGGCTGGAGCGCCCGGAGTCGCGTTATGCGGATTCGACGCATATCTCCGCATCACAGGGCGCCTGAGAATGGCCGAAATCACGCGTCGTACGTTTGGATTTGGTGGCGCAGCCGCCGGCGCATCTGGCCTGTTGTGGCCCCAAGTTGCATTGCCAACGCCAATCTCCGGCGGCGTTCTCAAAATGGTCATTCCGAGTGAACCAATCGCGCTCAGCGCCGTCGCATTCTCGGGTCCGAGCAGGTTAATCAGTCCGAAAATTCTTGAAGGTTTGATTGCGTTTGATCTCGCGGGAAACCCCAAGCCGCAGCTCGCCACAAGCTGGAGGATCAGTGACGATCGCAAGACCTACGAATTCAAGCTGAGACCAAACCTGCGCTGGCACGACGGTAAGCCGCTGACGTCGAGCGATGTTGCTTACTCTATATCGTCACTAAGAAAGGTGCATCCTTACGGTTCGGCGACGTTGGTCAACGTGGTGGGGGTCGATACGCCGGATGAGCTTACGGCGATCATAAGATTATCTGCGCCCGCGCCGGCTCTCCTTGGCGCGCTGCGTGCCGAATTCTCGCCGATCTTTCCAAGGCATCTTTACGAGGGTACGGATCCCAGGACGAATCCGGTCAACAACGCGCCGATCGGTACTGGCCCATTCAAATTTCTTGATTGGGAGCGTGGAAGCCATGTCACGCTGATCCGCAATCCGGATTATTGGGATCATCCGAAACCTTACATCGACCGCCTCATCATCAAGTTTATTGGCGACGGTAGTGCGCGGGTTGCCGCCTTCGAAACCGGCGATGTCGATATTGGGGGCGGCAATCCCGTACCGCCAAACGAATTCGATCGGGTTTTGCAATTGCCGGAGTTACGCTCGGATGCGCGCGGGTACGCGTGGCTCGGTTTCCTGACCCAACTGTTATTCAATCTCGACCGGCACCCGTTCAATATCCTCGCCGTACGTCAGGCGATCGCCCATGCGATAGACGTTCCGAGGATGTTGAACATTATCTGGTACGGGCGCGGTGTTGTTTCGAATAGTCCGATCGTGCCGGACTTGAAGCCTTTCCACGTCGACGTCCCTGCACACCCTTATGATCTCATGCGGGCTAATGCCTTACTTGACAGTGCGGGTCTGCCGCGAGGCGGGGACGGAATTCGCTTTCGACTCGCTTTCGATTATCTCCCCTATGGCGACGAATACCGGCAACTCGCGCAATATATTCGCGCGTCGCTCTCCAGGGTCGGTATCGAGGTCTCGATCCGCTCGCAGGACTTCGGAGCCTACGTCCGACGAATCTATACGGAGCGCGATTTTGATTTTGCGCATATTACCGTCGCCAATGACTACGATCCGACCGTCGGCGTGCAGAAATTATTCTGGTCAAAAATGTTCCGACCTGGAATACCGTTCTCCAACGGCGCCCATTACACCAATCCGCGCGTCGATGAACTTTTGGAGGCCGCGTCAACCGAAATCGATATCAATAAGCGCGTCGCGCAATACCGCGAGTTCCAGCTCATCGTTAGTCAAGACCTTCCTCACATCAATCTTCTGTCTCTGACGAATTATACGATCTATCACCGTAAGGTCCGCAATCACACCGTCACAGTGGAGGGTTTGGCCGGCAATTTTGCAGATGTCTATATCGATCCGAGGGCGACATGACGGTTGCGGAGTTCCATCGCGATCTCTCTCCCCCATTGCGTTTCCTCGTACGGGTTCTAACCCGCGCGATTCCGACATTGGCTGGAGTCATCATTGTCAGCTTCGTGCTTCTTAAATCTCTTCATGGCGATGCCGTTGATGTCATGGCGTCACAGATGGGTACGACGGACACGACGGAAATCGCAAAATGGCGCCATGATCTGGGACTTGATCAAAGCACCGGGCGGCAGCTTCTTAATTATATCGTGAATCTTGCGCGGTTCAATTTCGGCTACTCGTATATTTACAACACGCCGGTCGCGAACCTGATAGCACAGCGCCTGCCTGCCACTGTTCTGCTGGCGGTTACCTCGTTCGTCATCGCACTAAGCACGGGCATTCTTGCCGGAGTGGCCTCTGCCTATTCGCGGGGTGGGATCACAGATAAGCTCATCTCATTGGCACTTCTGTTTCTGTACTCAGTACCCGCATTCTGTGTCGGGTTGACTTTGATTGAGATCTTCGTCGTGCGGTTGGGCTGGCTTCCACTCGGCGACGCTCAGACTCTGGGGATTGATCTTTCTGGCGCCGCCTTAATAGGCGATCGCCTTCGTCACCTCGTTCTGCCGGCCGCGACTCTATCGCTTTTCTATACCGCGATTTACGGTCGACTGGTGCGCGCCTCGATGCTCGAGGTACGGCACCAAGATTATATAAAGACTGCCGTCGCCAAAGGCTTGCACAGCCGCACGGTCGTCTGGAAGCACATGCTCAGAAATGCGCTGCTGCCAATCACGGCCGTGGCCGGCAATCACATTGGCGCAATGCTCGGCGGTGCTGTCACCGTGGAAACGGTTTTCAATTGGCCGGGCCTGGGACGTCTTGCGTTTGAAGCGGTCATGAAGCGCGACTTCACGGTTCTGCTCGCCATACTGGTGCTGTCAGCCATGTTTGCCGTTATCGCGAACATCGTCGTGGACCTCGTTCACGCGTGGATCGATCCACGCATCGAATATTGACTAAACGAAGAGATGGCTATGTTGCGCGACAAAACAGAATCAAAACCGGGTCAAAAGCGCTCATCCAGCGTTGTCATCGTGGGAGGCGGATTATCCGGCGTGAGTGCAGCGCTCAAGCTGCTTTGGCGCACGGCATTTCCACTTCAAATATTTTTAATTGATCCACATGAGGAGCCTGGACGCGGCGTAGCTTATTCAACACGCGACCTCGAACATCGGCTGAACGCCCCCGCGCGACGTCATATCATTCGGCCAGGAGAGCCAGATCATTTTCCGCGCTGGCTTAGTAACAACGCGATAGCGGAGGGATGGCCCGGTCCTGAAGACGGAAATTTCGTCGAGGCATTCTCGCCGCGCTGGCTTTTCGGAAGCTATATCCAGTCGGAATTAAAGGCGGCGGTTCGTGGCGCTCACACCGATGTGGTGTTCAAACATATCCAGCAGGCGGCCGTCGATATTAAGAAGGATGGTGATGGGCTGGCTGTCGGACTTGCTGACGGGGAATGGCTGAAAGCGGATCACGTCATTCTGGCCAATGGCGTGTTCACATCATCCGGCGGCATGGAGGTCGCAACTGCCTTAGAAGACGACTCACGCTATCTATCCAATCCCTGGAAGGAGGGGATTTTCGAGTCCTTACTGAAGGCACACGATGTCGCGATCATTGGCAGTCACTTGACGATGATCGACTGCGTCGCATCGCTGGAGCGGCGTGGATATCGCGGCAGTTATACAGTGGTCTCGAGATTGGGGCTTATGCCAAACCCCGCCTATACGGGCGAACCCTGGCACGACTTCCTAGCCGATCGTGAACCACCGACAACAGCACTTTCTCTCCTAAAATTGCTTCGGACGGAAATAGCTTCGGCGACTGCCGCTGGCTTCAATTGGCAGGCCGTGGCTGCGTCCATCCGTCCGCATATCGGGGCGCTGTGGCGAACGGCGTCGCTTGCGGAAAAACGGCGCTTCTTGCGTCATCTTCAGAGTCGTACCTTAGGTCATTCGGCGCCGCCATCTGCGATAGCGTTGGTCGAACGCGCAGTACGTGAAGGCCGCCTTACGTCGATCGCGGGGCGGGTGGCGCGGATCGATATCTGCGGAGAGCGTCTGGGCATCCATCTCAGGCCGCGCGGTGCGACGTCAGCCATTTATCACCAGACCGACAGGGTTATTCGCTGCATCGGGTTCGAATATGACTGGTCACGTATCGACGACAGGCTCGTGCAAAATCTGCTGCGGCGTGGATTGGTGCGCCCAGGGCCCCTGAATTCTGGAATCGATGCCGACGAGAATGGTGCAATCATAGCTGCGGACGGGACTCTATCAAAATCCTTCTCGGCGATCGGACATCCGCTGAACGGAAGCGCATTTTACGAGTCGAGCGCGAGTTCCGCGTTGCGAGAACAATCGACCGTGCTCGCTGACCGGCTGTTGCCGCTGTTGGAAGTGACGCGTTCTGCTACCCCTAGTCATATGGAGGCGATTTATGACGACCGCTGATGTAGCTACATTCCCCAAGATCCGAGTCGAAGAGATTTGGTTTACGCGGTGCTCTGTTCCGACGGCTTCCGGGCTGGCCATTAGACATGGATGGTTTGAAGACGAGTTCCGCCCGGACGGCATCGCCGTTCGCTCCATTCGCGGTGCCAGTGATAAGAATGTACGCGAGTCGCATTTCACGCATAGTCTCGCCAATTCTTTCCGCCAGGGGGGCAGCATCCCGGCGCTTTATGCCCGATCTCAGGGGCAGGACATCTCGCTAATCGGCTTGCAGGCCTTGCAAAGTTACCGCTCGATCATCGCGCTCCCTGGCTCCGGCATACGAAAATTGGACGATTTGCGCGGAAGGCGCATCGGTGTCGCCAATTGGGCTTTGAACAAGATCGATTATTGGCGAGCCTCGACGCTCGAAAGCGTTGACGGGTTGCTCGCAGAAGGCGGCCTTCGACGGACGGACGTTGAACTTGTCGATGTCCCGGTTGCGACCAGCTACGTGGGAGATCCCGATCACTCAAAGAATACGCCACGTCTTAACCGATTGCACACACCGGAACTGCTGGCCTTGCTGCGGGGGGAGGTCGACGCGATCGTGGCCCACGGGGCGAACGGAATTGCGTTGCGCGAGCAATTTTCGGCGGCGGAAGTCATCGGCCGGCACTTCAGCGAGCCACTGACGTTGGTTGTGAGTACGCCGCTGCTACGGAGCCGTCCGGATATTGTTGTGCGTTATGTTGAGCGGATCGTTCGCGCGGCGCGATGGGGTAACGCCAATCCCGAAGAGGCTAAACGTATTTTCGCCGCCGAAATGGGTACAGCGGAGTATTGGTATGATGAGGCTGCAGAGTCCCGCAGCCAATCTCTCGATTTGTCGCTCGAAGAGAATCTCGTGGCTGACCTGAAGCGGCGTCAAACGTTTCTGTTGGAAAACGGATTTATCCCGTTCGATATCGATATCGATGCGTGGATCGATCGGGAACCGCTTCAACAGGCATTAGCACGTGCGGGATAGTTGCTGGACGAAGACAAAGGCGAATTTGATTTTCATTAGTCCCCTAAGAGGAAGAACCCGTAATGTCCGATCCCGTCAGCGCGGCGAGCGCCACTGTCGCGGCCAGTCTTTCGCCGGTCGATCTGTTTCTGCATGCCGATCCGATCGTCAAAAGCGTCATCATCCTGCTGCTGCTCGCCTCGGCCTGGGGCTGGACGATCATCATCGACAAGCTGCTGCGTCTGGCGGTGCTGAACCGGCGCGCGGGCAAGCTCATCGCCAGCGTCAAGTCAGGTCTGCCGGTGGCGACGATCGCGGAAGGCTTCGCCGATGCGCCGGCGAGCGATCCGTTCGTCTCCGTCTATCAGGCGGTGGTCGAGGAGAACAACCGCTCCGCCGACATCGTCCACACCGAGGCGCAGTCGGACAATCTGCAGGACCGGGTGCATCGGGTGGCGCAGCTTGCCAGCGGCGCCGCGCTCGAGCATCTGCAAAAACGCCTGCCCAATCTTGCGACGATCGGCGCGGTGGCGCCCTTCGTCGGCCTGTTCGGCACGGTGTGGGGCATCATGAATTCGTTCCAGGGCATCGCCAATTCGAACAACACCAGCCTGGCGGTGGTCGCGCCGGGCATCGCCGAGGCTTTGTTCGCCACGGCGCTGGGCCTTGCGGCGGCGATCCCGGCGGTCATTTTCTACAACCGCATCACCACCGACATCGGCGCCTACGGCAAGAAGCTGCACACGTTTATCGGCGTGCTCGAAGTCGAACTGTCGCGCCAGCTTTCACGAAAGGGAGATCGCAATGGCCTTCGCGCTGCGTAAACACGATAGCGACTTCGAAGCCGCGCCTTGCCACACGTGAAACTGTTTAGCATATCGGGAGTGTCAGCGGTGCCGGCCAAAGTTGTCGTCTTCAGTGGGAATACCCATCGCCCGTCCAAATCGAGATCGCTTGCGCAATCCGTGCTCGAAGCGGCCGCGGCGCAGATTGCGCTCGACGCGCAAACTTTCGACCTCGTTGATGCGGGGCAGGGCGTGGGTGCATTCGCCCGCGCCAATTTGCCTTCAGGGGCGCAGGAAATCGTCGAGGCGATAGAGAGCGCCGAGGCGCTCATCGTTTCGGTCCCAGTTTATAAGGGCTCCTATCCGGGCCTGTTCAAACATCTCATCGATTTTGTCGACCCGCTGGCTCTCGCCGATAAGCCGGTTCTGTTGGCGGCGACAGGCGGCGGGCTGCGGCATGCGCTGGTTGTCGAGCACCAATTGCGTCCGCTCTTCGGGTTCTTTTCGGCGCTGACGATTCCGACCGCGGTCTATGCCAATGACGGTGACTTCGTCGATGGCGTGGCTGTCGAGCCGGTTCTGCAAGAGCGCATCCGTCAGGCCGCATCGCAATTTGCCGCTTCGTTAGGCGCACGAAAAAGTCAGACCGCTGACGAGTTGGCTCATACTTTCTAGAATACCGGTTGATCGCTTTCGAGCAATCCTTCTCTGCGTGCCCGCTATTGTTACTCGAAATAATGAAACGCTTTGGCAGGCAACCTGACGGCTGCGATACGATGCGTAATAGGTTTCCGGCAAACTCGTCGTACAGCGGGGAGATGAGAGAGGTTCGCTCTATCCCCATTCCGCTACGCGACCATGGGACCGGAGAGTTCTTCACGGAATTAGCAGGCTCGAACGGGCGGGTGGCTGAAAAGAAGCATTGCCGGTACGCTTGGCAGGCTCGTCAAGACGTATTGTGACCTCTCCGAGATTCGCTGACTTGGCGGACTTACCTATTGGTCAACGCGCCCCAAACGCTGACATTGGCCGTCCATTACTCCTTGACCGCCGGCATCTCTTCGAAAACGCGCGAGGCGCTCGACAAGCTCAACTCGCTTGGAACCAAAGCCCGAACAAAAGTGTCTAACACACCTTAAATATTTCGGCTAAGCCTTTGATTTAAATGGTGGGCGCACAAGGGCTCGAACCTTGGACCCGCTGATTAAGAGTCAGCTGCTCTACCAACTGAGCTATGCGCCCTCACGTTCGTGAGGCGAACCACCTGCGCTGCCGGAACGCGGCGCGCCGGCAGCATGTAAGCGAACATTGCGCGCCGCGCAAGCCATTCGCGGCGCTTGGGGAAAAATCCGTTTGACGGAGGCGGGCAGGGATCAGCCCGCCTTGCTCTCCTGGCTGCGCCGGTGCAGCGCGGCGAGCTTGTTGAGCGCCGCGATATAGGCCCGCGCCGAGGCGACGAGCGTGTCCGGATCGGCGCCGCGCGCGGTCACGGAGCGGCCGCCCTCGGCCAGTTTGACCGTGACTTCCGCCTGCGCATCGGTGCCCTGCGTGACGGCATGGACCTGATAGAGCTCCAGCACGGCCTCGTGCGGCACCAGCGCGCGGATGGCGTTGAAGATCGCATCGACCGGCCCGTTGCCTGTCGCCTGGAAGGTCTTCTGCGTGCCCTCGACATCGAGCGTCAGCGCCGCCGATTGCGGGCCGCCCGTGCCGGCCATCACGGCGAGCGAGACCAGCTTGATCCGCTCATGCGCGCTGACCAGTTCGTCATCGACCAGCGCGATCAGATCCTCGTCGTAGACCGTCTTCTTGCGGTCGGCGAGATTCTTGAAGCGGGTGAAGGCATCCTGCAGCGCGTTCTCGCCGAGCTCGTAGCCCAATTCGCGCAGCTTCTCGCGGAAGGCGTGGCGGCCCGAATGCTTGCCCATGACGAGCGAGCTCTTGCTGACGCCGACGCTCTCCGGCGTCATGATCTCGTAGGTCTGGGCATTCTTCAAAATGCCATCCTGATGGATGCCGCTCTCATGCGCGAAGGCGTTGCGGCCGATGATCGCCTTGTTGTATTGCACCGGAAACGAGCTGACGGCCGAGACGAGCTTCGAGGCGCGGGTGAGCATCGTCGAATCGACGTTGCTGTAATAGGGCAGCTTGTCGGCGCGCGTCTTCAGAGCCATTACGACTTCTTCCAGCGCGGCATTACCGGCGCGCTCGCCGAGCCCGTTGATCGTGCATTCGACCTGCCGCGCGCCTGCGCCGATGCCCGCCAAAGTGTTGGCGACGGCGAGGCCGAGATCGTCGTGGCAATGGACCGAGAAAATGGCCTTGTCGGCGTTCGGCACGCGGTCGCGCACCGTCGCGAACATGGCGGCATATTCGCTCGGAATGGCATAGCCCACCGTATCGGGCAGGTTGATCGTCGTGGCGCCAGCCTTGATCGCCGCCTCGACGCAGCGGCAGAGATAGTCGATCGGCGTGCGCGTCGCGTCCATCGCCGACCATTCGACATCGTCGACAAGGTTGCGGGCCTGCGTCACCGTCCGGGCGATGATTTCGAGCACGTCCTCGGCGCTCTTGTTCATCTGGTGTTCGAGATGGATCGGCGAGGTTGAAACGAACGTATGGATGCGGGGCAGCACGGCATGGCGCACCGCCTCGCCGGCGCGGGCAATATCGCGCTCGATGGCGCGGGCAAGCCCCGCGACGCGCGCCCGCTTGGTGCGCTTGGCGATTTCGGAAACGGCCTCGAAATCACCCTCCGAGGCGATGGGGAAGCCCGCTTCGATAATATCGACGCCCATCGTGTCGAGCAGATGTGCGACTTCGAGTTTGGCCTCGAAGGTCATGGTCGCGCCGGGGCATTGCTCGCCGTCGCGCAACGTGGTGTCGAAGATCAAAACGCGGTCTTTATCGGCCGGCTTGGCGCCGTTGGCTTGCACGGAATCGTTCATTGGAGTGCTCGAATCTGAAATTGGAACTGGCTGCTTGATTGGTGCGACGCTCCCCTGAGTGCCCGGGCAAGGCCCGGCCGGCGCTCAGGGGCTGGTAAGCAGAAGCAGGCCGAGCGACAGCGAAGCCGGCAAAGCTGCCAAGCCCTCAAGCTGCTGATGATCGGCGCACAGACGCACGCGAGCCTCGCGAAAAACGAATGGTCTTTCCTATGTAATGCAAGCGCCGAAGAGAGGCAAGCTGGCCGAAAAGGGGGAAGCAACCGACCCTCGAATCACCTAAAATCGCACTATTATGGCGGCAGGGATCAGGGAGGCTTTGCCGATGCGCTCAGGTTCCAAGCTCCGATCTCACCAGCGCCAGCCGCGCTTGCCTGACGGGCTGCGCATCTATGCGATCGGCGACGTGCATGGCCGTGCCGACCTGCTGGAACGGCTGTTCGGCCTGATCGACGCCGATCTTGCCCGCCGGCCTACGCCACGCGCGTTGCATGTCATGCTCGGCGACTATGTCGATCGCGGGCCGGCCTCCCGCGCGGTGATCGACGCCATTCTCGCGCGGGCGAAATGCCGCGAACTCGTGGCGCTGAAAGGCAATCACGATGCCTTGCTGCTTCAGGCGCTGGATGAGCCCACGTCCATAGGCGATTGGCTGCTGATGCACGGGGTCGAGACCTTGGCGTCCTATGGCCTCACCTCGGCCGATGGCGCGGGCAGCAAGCTCAGCGATCTCGGCCGCGCCTTCGCGGCGGCCTTACCTGCCGAGCATCTCGAATTCTTCCGCGGGCTCAAGTTATCATTTTCCTGCGGCGATTTCTTTTTCGCCCATGCCGGCGTGCGGCCGGGCATCGATCTCGATCGCCAGTCGGAAAAGGATCTGCTCTGGATTCGTCAGGACTTCCTGCGTCACGACGGCGATTTCGGCAAGGTTATCGTGCATGGCCACACGCCCGTCCGCGATGTGGAACGCCGCCGCAACCGCATCGGCATCGATACGGCGGCCTATGCCACCGGCAAGCTCACGGCGCTTGTCATCGAAGGCAACGATCTGCGCCTCATCGATACCGCCACGGCGGCCCTGCGCGCGGCTTGAAACTTAGTTTCGAATTATTCCATTTATCAAATAAAATCATATGCTTGCGGATATATCCCGAGGCCTCTACGCTCGCTCGCAGTACATATGCGGCGACGGAGCACACCAATGCGGGACGACGGCAAGAGCGAAGAAGAAACGGCGCGTGAGAAAATGCGTCAAGCGGTGCTTTGCGCCTTCTGCAATATCATGCAGACGACGCGGCTGAGGCCCATGACGGTCCTCGGTCTTGCCGCCATGGCTGTCGGGGCGATTTACAAAGAGGTGGCAACCGTCCATCGCCATGCCGACACATGCCCCTGCGGCTGGGAGCCGCGCGCGGACAACGACGTCGAGGCGTTGCAGACGGCAATCGCGGCGGCCGCATGGCCGCCGACCGATCTGCGCTGGCTGAAGGTCGCCGGCAAGGCGTAATTCAGCGCGCCAGCGCGTCGCGTTCTTTTTGCAGCCGGGCGAGCAGGGCCTCCTGCTCGGCGATACGATCGGCGGAGAGGGCATCGTCTTCCGCACCGGAATAGGCGGCGGCCTGCTCGGTCAGGTCGCGGATGTTTTCGCGAACGTCGGCGATCTCTTTTTCGAGCGCGGCGAGGGCGGCGGCGTTAGGCATTGCAACTCCTTAAATCCCGGTTTGTCGGCCGGAGGCTAGCGCGCTTTGCGGCGCGATGGAATCAAACCTGCCAGCTATTTGATCGTCTCAAAGTCGTGCCGCGATCGCCGGGCGGCGATCGAGCGGGCGCCCAGGCTTTTCGGCGATTATTGTCGCCACCGTCAAGGCGCCCCCAGCCGCGCCCGAACGACCGACGTAAACGATAAGCTCAAGAGCCCGTGGATATTGCTCTGAAACGCAGTATGGTTTGAATCGAACGATGCCGAACGTCGATCTTCGATGCCCAGAGGGAGGTAAAGATGAAGCCGAATGTCTTCGCTGTTGCCCTTAGTTTATTTGCGGCGGTGATGATGATCGCCCCCGACATGTCGCAGGCGCGCGGCGGCCGGGGCGGCGGTGGCGGACGAGGCTTCCACGGAGGCGGCCATAGAGGCGGCGGTGGGCATCGTGGCGGAGGCGGCTGGCATGGCGGCGGTCGTCCCGGCGGTGGCCATCACGGTGGTCGGCCCGGCGGAGGGCGCCCAGGAGGCGGCCATCATGGCGGCGGCCGGCCTGGCGGGCGTCCAGGTGGGGGACGTCCCGGCGGCGGTGGCCATCATGGCGGCGGTTATCATGGGAGAACCTGGCACGGAGCCGGTGGCTGGCATGGCGGCGGCTATCACTGGAGTGGCGGCTGGTATCGGCCGGTCGGTGCCTATTGGGGCGTCGGCGGCGCGATCGCAGCAGGCGCGGCCCTCGGCTTCGTCGGTGCGGCGGCTGCGGCGTCCTGGGCCGGCTCGCCGCCCGGCGACGGCTATTGCTGGTATTATACCGACCCATCGCGGACCCAGGGCTTCTGGGACGTTTGCCCCTGAGGTGATTCGCCGTCGGCATCGTCTGTGCGCCGGGAATAGAGCTGGAGCGCCCTTCGGGGCCTTCAGCGTCCATTATTGTCACCTTTCGTCTAGACGATACGCGGGAAAAGTGCGCCGAATCCCGGCGTTAAATGAGCTTCTGAGCCTCGCGACGATTTTTGATAGGCTCGCGTAATTGCTGGCTTTTTTCCAGATTTTGCATCTCCGTCCGCCGATGCCATCGGGAAAATTTCCCCAGCCGTACTGGCATAAGCTCCCATCGCTAGCGGAAAAGTTTCTACAGCAATTATAACGGGTTAGCCGTCGCTGTTGCTGGTTTGCACTAGTGCGGAAAGAAGCTCTCCCATACGGTTTTGGAATAAACGTATTTCTCGAACACTGCTTTCCAGGGGGGAAAAATGCTGTCGAGTCGGGCAAGCTTCTATCTAACCACGGCATTGGCCTCTGCTGCGCTTTTTGCGCTGCCTGTACCATCCTTCGCACAAAGCGCGACAACGTCAGGCGCCGCCACTCAGGCAGGCGGCGAGTTACCGGAGGTCGATGTTGTCGCCACAACGCCGCTCGGCGGCGACACCAGCACATTGGACGTGCCAAGCGAAACCCAGACGCTGAGCGGCCAGCAAATCGGCCAGCTCAACCAGCAAACGCTCCAGGATGCTTTGGCGATCCGCACCCCGGGCGTGTCCGTCACCGATTCAATCGGCAGTCCGCTGGCGCAATCGGTCGACTTCCGCGGTGAGACGGCGACACCGGTGCCCGGCACACCCGAGGGCCTTGCCGTCTATATGAACGGCGTGCGCATCAACGAATCCTACGGCGATGTCGTCAACTGGGATCTGATCCCGCCATCCGCCATCAGTCAGGCGCAGATCGTCACCGGCAATCCGGTCTTCGGCCTTAACGCGCTCGCGGGCGCGGTGGTCATTCAAATGAAGAACGGTTTCAACTGGCAGGGTACGGAAGTCGATCTCCAAGGCGGCAGCGATTTCACTGCCCAGGGCTCGGCGCAATACGGCGTCAACAAGGGCAATTGGGCCTATTACGTCGACATCGACGGCATTCGCACCAACGGCTATCGCTATTTCGGCCAATCGGACGCCGAGCGCGCCTATGGCGACATCGGCTACCGGGCCGAAGGCAATGAAGTTCATTTGACCATGACGGGTGGCGCGGACGGCCTCGGTGTCGCCGGCACGACACCGGCGGAACTCGCCAGCGAAAATCCGTGGGCCGTTTTCACCACGCCGCAGACGACCGACACGACCGCCGAGATGGTCACGCTGACGGACGAATCGCACATCACCCCGACATTGACGTTCAACGGCAACGCCTATTTCCGCAGCTATGCCCAAGCGCACCACGACGGCAACATCAGCGACTTCTTCTCCTGCGGCAACGTGGATGTGTGTAACAGCAATGATGATACGCCGACGCCGATTGCCGGTCTGCGCGATCCGCTTGGCGGGACGGCGGATCCCGGCACACCCTTGGGTGAGATCGACAGCAACTGGACACGCACGCTGAGCACCGGCGCGACGGCGCAATTGACCGATACCGACAAGATTTTCGGCCACAACAACACCATCACCGGCGGCGTCAGCATCGACAACGGCTGGACGCATTTCACCGGCAGCAGCACATTGTCCACCTTGCCGGCGAATTTCGCCGTTCCGTGGAGCAGCGAATATATCAACGAGCCCGGGTACGATGTCTCGCCTAGCGATGTCCGGACGCAGAACACCTATCTCGGCGTCTATGTGCTCGACAATTTCGACATCACCGACAGATTGGGCCTGCATGTCGGCGCGCGCTTCAACGACGCGCAGATCACACTCGCCGACCAGACCGGGCAGAACCCTGATCTCAACGGCTCGCACAATTTCAACCGCATCAATCCGGTCGTCGGCCTGAGCTATCTGATCACGCCCGAGATCTCCGTCTACGGCAGCTATTCGGAAGCCAACCGCGCACCGACGCCGCTCGAACTCGGCTGCTCGAGCCCCGATGCACCGTGCATGATCGACAATTTCCTCGTCGCCGATCCGCCGCTGAAGCAGATCGTCGCCCGGACGTTCGAAGCCGGCTTCAAGGGCAGCAATCAGATCGCCTGGGCGGCGGCGCCCGGCCGCCTCGACTGGAGCATCAGCGGCTATCACACCGTCAACTCGAACGACATCTACAGCGTACCGAGCGAAGTCACCGGATTCGGCTACTACACCAACGCGGGCAATACGCTGCGCGAGGGTGTCGATATCGGCGCTACCTATACCACCGACAGATGGGACGCTTACGCCAGCTATTCCTACATCAAGGCGACGTTCCAGTCGGCGATCCTCCTTTCGTCGCCCAACAATCCATCTTCCGTCCAAGATCCGGATTCACCGAACTTCGGCGATATCCAGGTCGAGCCCGGTGACAATCTGCCGGGCATCCCGAACCACAAGTTCAAGATCGGCGGAGATTACGAAGTTCTGCAGGGCTGGAAAATTGGCGCCAGCCTCGTCTATCGCTCAAGCCAGTATTATTTTGGCGACGAGAACAATGCGCTGGGACCGCTCTCGGGCTTCGCCACGCTCAACCTGCGCACGTCCTATCAGATCACCAAAAACATCCAGCTCTACGGTCTGATCAACAACGCGCTCAACTATCGCGGTGCGACCTACGGCACGCTCTACGAGACCGACTCGACGACGAACCAGCTAACCGGCGAATGCACCACGGGTCTGTTCTGCTCGGACAATCCGCGTGCGGTCACGCTCGCACCGCCCTTCGAAGCCTTCGTCGGCGTCAAGGCGACGCTGGACGATGCGCCGCCGCCGGCCCCGCCGCTGGTGACGGCCAAATATTGAACTCCTCTCCCTCCAACTTCAAAACCGGCGGATTTTTCGCCGGTTTTTCTTTGCGCTGCTTGCATGAAAAAGCTTCGCAACCGGTCCTGTCGCGGACACAGATTGGGCGAAAAGGCGCAATAGCCTTCCTTGGAGTTATCCAGGCCGGATAGATGGCTCCAGCCGCTGAGAGCGCACTATTCGAGCGCACCATCGCGAGAGTGACGCGCTGGCAAAGGAGGGCACGAGGATGACCGATATATCCGCGCCGGGGTCCGCGATCGAAAAAGCCATTTCAACTGAGCGTCAGCGTTGCATCGAGCGCGTACTGGCCTATGCCGCGCTTCGCGATCAGGCCGCCATCAGTCTGGATAAAGCCGCGCTTGACCCGGACGGCGATGACAAGCCGAGCGAGGGCGCATCAGAGCGCGCTCGTATGCAGGCGGATGTTGCGCGCGACATCGCTCGCTTTTTGAGCGAAGAGGCGGCGCCCTAAGGCGCCCACCCGGCAACACGAATAGGCTCCGCGAGAACCGACCCGATCAATAACATTCCAAGTCGCCATTCTCGGCAAGCAATTTCCGCAGATCCTGGATGGGCGGAAACACTTCCTGATTCCAATCGGCGCCCTGGTCGTCATGAGCGACCTGTTCCATCTCGACGATCGAACAATCCTCGGCGAAGACGCGGTTGGTGAACCAGGCCAGCACCGGCCAGACCACATCGAGCAGCTTTGATATTTTCGGTCGGCGCACCGAGAGGACGATAAAGGTTCGATTTTGCCGCTGCGCTTTATCGACGGGCGTGTAGCCGAGCCAGACATCAAGCGCCGGGCTTCCGTCGGCGATCCAGAATTTGAGAGACTGATGCGGATAGCTGGTGCGGATGGTCATCAAGTCCTGAGAGGATTTGGACTCTCCGCGCAGGCTCCCGACGATGACCGCCTCACCGAGCGGTGGTTTTTGATCGGGACGCATGAAGGCGTAATCAACCTCCATCCAATCGTCGCCCAGACGCCGGTCGAGATAGCGGGGAAAAACCTTGCCCGTCGTGCGGCGATGCAAGAACTGATGATTCATGTCCATCAGGTTTTCATGCATGAACGTGTAATGGCAGGCGACAATCTTGCCGAAGAGGCGCGTCTTGTAGGATTTATCGCCCGCCGCACCGATCGCCTTCGGAGGTGCCACCGGAGGCTTTGATCCGGGCCACACGAATATCAGGCCATCGACCTCGTGGCACGGATAAGCCTTGACGCCATTCGGCAGCTTGCCTTTGCCGAGATAAGGAACGTCGACGCAGCGGCCGGACGCGTCGTAACTCCAGCCATGATAACAGCATCGCACGGAGTCTCCATTCACGACGCCTTTCGATAACGGCACTTGCCGATGCGCGCAGCGGTCTTCCAGCGCGAAAACCGCCCCGCTTTTGGGACGGACGAGTACAATCGGTTCCCCCGCAAAACTCGCGGCGAAAGGCCGCTCGACCTTAACCTCGCGCGACCACGCAAGCGGATACCAATGATCGGGATGTGCACCAACCTTACGAAGATCGACGCTGGACGTCGGCGCTGCCGCATCTGTGCGTTCAAGCATCAGCGTTCCCCGGCTTGATATAAAGCGGGGCGCTCGGCAAAACTCTGCAAAAACCGAAATTGGGAACCTGGAAGCATCGCGTCACCCTCAAATACGGGCGACGATGAACAAGCGACGCGGCTGGAACTTCGCGGCGTGCCGCCGAAGTCGAGCGCGCCACTGGGACACCCCGCCCGTGGACGATATCTTGTCGCGGCAGGTCTCCTGACTCGCGGGTCGCTGCTTGAGTCCGTCTTCCCAGGATCATATCCCAGTGACACCGATGGACTTTGCTCGCCACTCACAGTTGCGGGGGCAGCGCCGGCTTGGCTCTCGAACGATTCCCGTCCGATCGTGCACCGGCTTCCCTCTTAGCTTCGCGCGAATAAATTCGCCGAAGACCACGACGCTTCGAATATGGGTGATTGGATTGATGAGTCAAGCTTATCGGTGGTCCGGCACGGGTGCCTTACCTCGGATATCGGAACGCCGGCGCGCTGCGCTGGAGTAGGGCGATAGCCGGCGCCTGCGCAGAGGAGATGGAATCGAATCGGCCGGCTATTTGATCTTCTCGTAGGCCGGGCCGAAATCGCCGAGCGGCAGCGAAATGTTCAGCGCCTGCCGCTGCAGATCCTGGAACGAGACCTTTAGATTGTGCCCGTTGATCAGCGCCCGCAGAAGATCGGCCGAAATGGCGCCGCCGGCGAAACAGCCACGCTGTTCGCACGTCTGCAGGGCAAACGTCTCGACACTGCCGTTGTCCACCTGCAACCGCACGCCGCCGGGAAGAAACACGCCGAGCGGAATTTGAACGAGAATGACCGGCGAGCGCGGCTGGGCGGGAATACGAATGCTGACGAGCACGATGAGCTGCCCGGTCTTCGTCAACACCGCGGATTGCTCGATGGAGCAATCGAGCGGCGCCCCGCGCGTCGCGCTCGAACAACGGGTCGCCCAATTGGCGGTCCCGGCTGTGCCGGGCTTTGCCGCGGCGGCATCTCCTGCCGAGGCCGACTCGGGCCCGGCCGCCACTCTGGGCGCCTTTACATGATGTCTTGGATGCAAGGCAGTCTGGGCGGAGGCCGGCCCGAGCAACGCGAGGAATAAAATTCCCAAAATCAAATTCTGCACTTGTCTCATAAACAAAGCCTCCGGATCAGACCAATATCTTTATCAGCAAATCAATTATGACATTATCATTACATCCGCCTGCTCTTATTTCGACTATGGTCATTTGTATACACCCCGCGAGAAACATTACGTAACGGAAGATCGAAAGAAGAACACCCGGCCTTTGCTGCTCGCCTTGTCACGTGGCGGCAAGTTGAAATGACCGAGCCGTGTGGCGGGCGATTTGAGCCGCGCAGTAAGGGTTGCGTACCGGCGGGCGGGCGGCCAGAACGGCGCGACAGGCTCGGGCGGCACGGTCAACGTCACGAATTCCGGCTCGATCGTCATCAACGGCGACAACAGCGTGGCGCTCTATTCGCAGAGTGTCGGCGGCGGCGCAAAATTGAAGCCGCCGGGACCGCTGCCAAAGGCGTGCGCTTCGATCTGAAACTAACCTTTAGAAAACGTGCTCTCGTAATGAGAAAAAATATCTAAAGAGCCAAGATTGTCCCTTGCGATCGGGAAGTTTTGTCTGACCTTCGAAACGTGTGCGGTCGGCCGAGGAGGGAAGGGGCTTTCGTTTTCCGCTCACAGTCGCGGCGCTGGGACGCCAATCAGAGTGACGTCCTCGCGCCGGACGGGATGCCCAAGATCATTGCCGTCTTTTGACGAAGTCGATTGATCCCGTGGCACCCTCAAAATTAGGCAATTTTTTTCTCACGGCTATCAAAAGCGAACAAAAGCTGCTACAAGGTTGTGCCCGTCGCTTATTGTGCGACGCGAAGCGAAAAGGCCGTCGCTATGCCGCAAACGAAGCACATTTCCAAGACGAAACGATCGAACAAGACCGCGTCCGTGCTGGGAATCGCCGGCGTGTCTTTGACCGCAACGGCTGGCGGATCGGCAGCCGCGCTACCCGCGCAATTTGTGGGAGCCTTTAACCCGCCGACTTTCTACGATGAGGAGATCTCCGACGTCAGTCTGGCGACCTTCCACGTCTTCAACCCGGAAAGCCCCGAAACACCCCAGTTGGGCATCCAGCTTGCCCGCGGTGGCTGCGGCTGCGGACATGGCGGCGGTGGACATGGTGGCTGCGGACACGGCGGCTGTGGACACGGCGGCTGTGGCCACGGTGGATGCGGGCACGGCGGCTGTGGACATGGCGGCTGCGGTGGATGCGGACACGGCGGTTGCGGTGGCTGGAGAGGCTGCGGCGGCTGTGGTTGCGGCATCGGCGGCTGTGGCTGCGCCGGCGGCGGCGGTTGCTGCCTGTCGTGGGGTGGTTGCTGGCCGACCTGCTAGCGGTCTGCACAAGGATCGGACGCGGCCGACTTCAAGCGGCCGCGTTCCGATTAAGGGGATAAGGTCGCTTGCTGCTTCAGACAGCACCGAACAAGCGCGACTTGCGCAAAGACCCCCGACAGCCTGACAATGGAAAAATCTCTGCTTGCCGCGGCATTGCGAGTTTCGGCTGGGGTGCGCATACTGATCCATGACCGGCGGTAACCCAAACAGTCTTGCCCTGCGCGACACCGCGGTTCTGCAATTCGCGCCGCATTTCTCCGTCTATCTGGTGGCCGCCGACACGGTGTGCCTCTATTCGGAGGACCGGAAGTTCCTTCTCTATGGTGAACTCTATTGCGCACTCGCCGCCGCGATAACGGAGGGCGGGTTAAGCGTTCGGGGTCTCATTCGCAAGCTGGAGCGTGATTTTGCAGCACCCCAAATTCGAGAAGCCCTGGAGAGGCTTGTTGAACGCGGTTATGTAATCACCGCGACGAATTCTTCGCACGACATTGCCGCCGCCTATTGGGCAAGCCTGGGCATACAGCCGGAAGCCGCGAAGAAAAATCTTCAGAAGCGTCGTGTGCGGATACAGGCGCTCGACGTCGAGGGCGGACCGGAACTCGAGACCGCGTTGGGCGCGCTCAGCGCGCGCGTCGTCAAGCGCTCACCCGACATTACCGTCACGCTCGTAAACGATTATTTCGATACGCGCCTGCTCAAATTGAACCAAGAGCATTTGGCGGACGGCACGCCTTGGGTGCTGGCGCAGCCGTCCGGAATCTTTCCTCTGGTTGGCCCGGTGTTCACCCCCGGCGATGGCGCATGCTGGAGATGTCTTGCCGATCGGATGATCCGAAACCGGGAGGTCAAGGCCATGCTCGAGCGCGGCGAAGCGCGGTGCCTCGCGGTTTCGCCGCTCGCCCGGCATACGGTTGGCCAGAGCGCCATAGAGCTCGCCGCGCTCGAAATCGCCAAGGCATTTGCCAGCGATTTTCGTACCGACCTGAACAACAATGTCATCAGCCTCGATCTCCTCGGTTCGACCGTCGTCAGGCATCACGTGGCGCGCCGCCCGCAATGTCCGGCCTGCGGACGGCGGAAGGCGCGCGATCCGCGGCGAGCGGCGGCGCCGGTCTCTCTGGGGACGGGCGCGCGGCCGGTCATGACAAGCGGCGGCTTTAGAACCGTCTCGCCGCGCGACACGGTCGCGCGTTTCCGCAAACATGTGAGTCCCCTAACCGGCGTCGTGTCGCGCCTCGAGCGCATCGAAGGGGATTTGCCGCTCAGCACCAATTTTATCGCGCGGCATAATTTCTCGGCGCCCGCGAAGTCGATTTATGAGCTGAGAGGGGGATTGAACGGCTGCAGCTTCGGCAAAGGCAGCACCGCCGAGCAAGGCGAGGCGAGCGCGCTTATGGAAGCGATCGAACGCTATTCCGGGATTTTTCAGGGCGACGAAATCCGAGCGGCAAAGAGATTCACGGATTTTGCGCCCGGCGAGGCCATACCTCCGAATGAGGTGCTGCTGTACAGCGACCTGCAATACCAGCGCGGCACGGGTCCGGCGGTCAACGCGGGGGACGTGGCGTTAAGCCCGGTGCTTTTCGATCCATCGGCGAAAATCGAATGGTCGCCGGTCTGGTCGCTGCGCGACAAACGTTTCAAATATTTGCCGACCAGCATGCTCTATTTTTTCTATCAGGGCTCGGTTGCGTTTCTGGCGGATTCCAACGGTTGCGCGGCGGGCAACACGCGCGAAGAAGCGATCGTGCAAGGCTTTCTCGAACTCGTCGAACGGGACGCTTATGCAATCTGGTGGTACAATCGCCAGCAGCGTCCTGGCGTCGACATTTCCCATTTTGATGATCCTTTCGTGCGGGAGTTCCGCATGCGCCTGGCGAGCGCCGGACACCGCCTTTCGGTGCTCGACATCACCAGCGATCTCGGCATTCCGAGCTTTGTCGCGGTGACGCAATGGATGCAGGATGGCCGGGAAAATATCGAGTTCGGTTCCGGCTCTCACTTCGATGCGCGGATCGCTCTATTGCGGACGCTCACCGAGCTGAACCAATTCCTCTCGATCGGGGTGATGCGCGGCAGGCCCCTTGAAAAAATGAGCCACGACGGGATTACGCCGTTGCGTATCGAAGACCATTCCTATCTGTCGCCGAGCGACGCGCCGCTGCTGCAACCCGATCTCGATATCAAGTTCGGCTTTCTCGACACCGACGAGCAAGTGAGGGCGTGCGTGAGCATCGCCGAGCGTCAGGGTCTCGATTTCCTCGTTCTCGACCAGACGCGGCCTGACATCGAGACTCCGGTCGTTCGGGTCGTCGTTCCGGGATTGCGACATTTCTATCGCCGTTTCGCGCCCGGCCGGCTCTACGATGTTCCGGTAAAGCTCGGATGGGCCAAGCGGCCACTCGCGGAAGACGCGCTCAATCCGCTTCATCCATATACCTGAGAGTCCTTCACTTGCGCGCTCCCGAATCCAAGAGGGTGCGTCGGGCCGCACCGGCAGGCGTCTTCGCCCGGTTGACCGATCGCGCGGCGATCGATGCCTATGCGAACGGTGAAATCGTCGCGCGATTCGAGAATTACTCTCTTGGCGTCGGTGTGTTCGGAGCCGGCGCGGCGAATTGGCTGCAAAAACTGCGCACCGGAGTGCCGCTCGGCGCGCTCGCGTCAGAGGGGCGCAAGGCGAACAAGGAGATTGATCTCTTAGCCAGCCGTCTGGCAGGGCTTGGTTTGTTGGAGTACCGGCTCGAAAACCCGCAAACCGGCGGCGACTTGATCGTCATCGAACCTCTGCTTCGCGATTATCGGCCGCAAATCCCACAGCTCCAAAACGCCGACACGCTTGTCCTGTCGCGCTTCGCGTATATGCGACGGCGCGGCACCGAGATGGTGCTGGAATCGCCGCGCGCCGGCGCCTTGTTCAAAATCCTTGATCCAGGGCTGGCGTCCCTCATCGCCACGCTCGCCACTCCACAGCGGGTCAAGCAGCTCCGGCAAATGGATACTTTTCCGGGACTCGCCTTTCTCGCGTTGCTGGTGGACTGCGAAATAGTCCTCAAGATCGACGGCGCCAGTGAAAATGATCTTCGCAAGGCGGATAGCGACCACGACCTTGTCCTCTGGGAGTTCCACGATCTTCTCTTCCATACGCGCAGCACCGCAGGGCGGCACACCAACCCGATGGGCTCGGTTTATCCGCATGTCGGCGCGGTTTCTCCGCTTCCGGCGGTGCGACCTCGCTGGCCCGGAAAGAAGATCGATTTGCGCAAGTTCTCGGCAGAGGTTCCGGAAGCCATCTCGTCGTTCGCGCAGCTCCTGGATAAACGTCATTCGACGCGCAGCTTCGACGACTCGCAGCCGATCACGCTCTCCGAGCTTTCGCGGTTTCTTGAAAAGACCGCTCGCGTCATATCGAGCTTAAAGAGCAAACCTGACTTCGATGATGGCGGCGTCACTGTCAGGCCATATCCATCGGCGGGCGCGAGCTATGAACTCGAACTTTATCTGGCCGTCAACGCGTGCGAGGGGCTTGCCCGCGGCTTCTATCATTACGACGCGGGCGCGAACGCTCTGGTCCCGATCGGCGCTTCGTCACACGACCTCGAAATGCTGCTGGCGGAAGCCAAATCGGCAATGGGCACATCCGCCTCGCCGCAAATCCTGATCACGATCGCTGCGCGCTTCGGTCGGATTTCCTGGAAGTACAGTTCCATCGCCTACGCGCTCATATTGAAGGACGTGGGCGTCCTGACGCAGACATTCTATCTGGCGGCGACCGACATGGGCCTCGGCGGCTGCGCCATCGGCATCGTCAATATCGATTTGTTCGCGAAGATGACGGGCATCGACTTCTGCGCTGAAGGTCCGGTCGGCCAATTTGCGATCGGCCGCATCGCGAGATCCAGAGCGTCCGGCTGACGCTCGGCGGTTATTTTGCTCCGCGCTTCCGGCTCGAAACAAAAGTTTCGATCACTTTGCGGCTGCGCCGGTCCAGCAGTCCGAAAAGTACGCCTTGCGGGTCTTTGCAGTGAACGATCCAGGCGCCGCCGGGTACGGCGATCGGGCCATAGAGAATTTCACCGCCGCCGTCTTCAACGCGCTTCGATGCCGCCTCGACGTCTCCAACGTTGAAATAATAAAGCCAGAAGGGAAGCGGCAACGTCTCAGGCTTGGCGGACATTGCACCGATCGTCTCGCCGTCGACGGAGAACTGCTGATATGTGCCTGTCGGACCGGCGTCGGCACGGGTTTTCTGCCAGCCGAACAGCTTGCTGTAAAAAGCGAAGGCTTTCTGCCAGTCTGCGGCAAACAACTCGTGCCAGCCGACATGCCCCGGCGTCCCGAGTTCGACAGCCGGAGCCTCGCCGGGTTTCATTCCCTTGACCAAAGCAAGCGTCGCTTTTTGCGGATCGGCGATGATCGAGAAACGGCTGATGTTGGGGATGTCCACTGGCGGGACACGGATGGCGCCGCCAAGCTCTGTGACCCGGCCAACAGCGGAGTCCAGATCGGGGACACCGACATATCCCATCCAGTGCGGCACCGCCCCCGCACGCCGCGCGCCCTCGGGCATATTCATCAGCCCGATGACCGGAGTGTCTGCGGCGGTGAAAAGGCTATAGGCCGAACCTGGCATCGCGAGATCGCGGACTCCCCAGCCCACGACATGGGTGTAGAATCCCTTCGCGGCTTTCACGTCCGTCGTCAGCAACTCGTACCAGACAAATCGGTTGCTACGAGGTTTGGCCATGGCCATCCATTGGGCCTGCAAAGATTTCTAAGTTATTGATTTTAATGGTGCCCAGGGGCGGAATCGAACCACCGACACTGCGATTTTCAGTCGCATGCTCTACCAACTGAGCTACCTGGGCAGGCCGGCGCATAGGCACCGGAGGGGCGCTTTATAGGAAGCGGCGGTTGCCTTGTCCAGCATCCGTGCGGGGCAGGGCATAAGTGCGCGGAGTTTTCCTAAGCGCTTCAAAACATCATCTGGTGAGAGCTTGCCGCTTGGGCGATCCTGCCGATCGAATCATTGGAGGCTTTCGGCATGAGGATCGGCGGCGTGGCACCACGTTTGGCCGCAGCACTGGTCGCGGCTGCCGCCTGGGCCGGTCTCACGCTGCAATTTTGCGCGACATCTTCGCATGTCGGCTCCGCTGCGACCGCTCTTTGGCAACTGGCGGATTATTTTACGATCCTCACCAATTTTGCCGTCGCGGTGGTCTTCACCGGCATCGCGCTTGGACGCGACGACTGGGACCGTTCGCGGCTCCTTGCCGGTCTCACGCTCGCCATTCTGCTCGTCGGAATCGTCTATGCGCTGCTGCTCCGCGCCAGCGATCATCCTCACGGTCTGGCTCGCGCCGCGAATATCATCATGCATATGGTCATGCCGGTTTTGGTGTCGCTGTTCTGGCTCGTACACGTCCCGAAAGGGGCTTTGCGGCCAACCGATCCCTTCGTCTTCGCCGCGTTTCCGCTCGTCTATCTGGCCTATGCTCTCGCCCGCGGCGAAGCCGAGGGGCGCTATCCCTATCCTTTTCTCAATATCGCCAGGATCGGCCTGCATCGCACGCTGGCCAATGCCGGCGCGATCGGCCTTGGCTTTGTGGTCGGAGGCTATGCGCTTTTCCTTCTGGACCGGCTGCTGAGCGGGCAGAAACGGCGCTGAGGCAAGCTTGCCGCCGGCCGCAGGCGCCGCTATAAGCGCGCGGCGTGAACCTCGAGATATGCAAAAACAATGGCGATTGAACGCACGTTTTCCATCCTGAAACCCGACGCAACCCGGCGCAATCTGACCGGCGCCGTCAACGCCTTGATCGAGGCAGCCGGCTTGCGCATCGTCGCGCAGAAACGCGTGCTCTTGAGCCGCGCACAGGCCGAGACTTTCTATGCGGTCCACAAGGCGCGCCCGTTCTTCGGCGAGCTGGTTGAATCGATGATCGCCGGGCCCATCGTCGTGCAAGTCCTCGAGGGCGAGGACGCGATCAAGAAATACCGTGAAGTGCTCGGCGCGACCGACCCCTCGAAAGCGGCCGAAGGGACGGTGCGTAAGCAGTTCGCACTGTCCGTCGGCGAAAATTCCGCGCATGGGTCGGACTCGCCTGAGAATGCGGCCATCGAGATTGCGCAATTCTTCTCCGGCAACGAGATCGTCGGCTGACGTGCAACCGGCAGGCCGCTGCGACGGCCCTATTCCAGCCGGAGTTTCGTGATGGCCTGCGTTTCTTCCGAAGCCTGACCGCGCCGCGGATACCGATTCTTATGCAAAGAACAGTTCCGCGCGCCCTTATTCTTACCGTCTTGGCGATCGCTTTCTCTTCCGCTGCCACAGGCGCGGCGGAGGCGGACAAGATCAAGCATTCGATCGCCGTCTTTTCCGGTCTCGACAAGATCACCGGCCGGATCATTTCCTTCGAAGTTGCCATGAACGAGACGGTGCAATTCGGCTCGCTGCTGATCACCGATCGTGTCTGCTACACGCGGCCGCCGACCGAGGCACCGCAAACCGATACGTTCGTTCAGGTCGATCAGGTCGACGCCGATAAGACGACAAAGCGTATTTTCTCCGGCTGGATGTTTGCGGCGAGCCCCGGCCTCAACGCGCTCGATCAGCCCGTCTACGATATCTGGCTGACCAATTGTAAAGGCACCGAGCAGTTGATCCCATCGCCCTCCGCGACGCAGTCGACACCGGAGCCGGAAGAGCCGGAGGCTGGCGCGCCCGCCGGCCCGGGGAATCCTGCACCAGCGCCGCCGCCGGCGTCCGACAAGACAGCGAAGACACACCACGCCCGCCACCCTGACGCTGCTCCGGCACAGGACAACGGCCCGGTCGAAGTCGGGCCGCCGCCCGGCTTCCAGCCACCGCCTGACAATGGCGACGACGGCGATAGCGATCAGCCGCCCCCGCCGGACAATTCAAACCCCGATCGATAGCGGCTTCAGGTTTCCGGCTACTGGCGCTCGGCCGCCGTGGCAAGCGATTCCAAAACCGTGCTCCCGGACACCGCTCTTTCCTTCGGCCAGACGAGGAACTCGGCTTTCTCCGCGACGGCCTCGGCCAGCATGAGCCGATAGCCTTCCTTGGAAACCTCGATCGCGCCGAGCGATTGCAGATGCGGCGTCACGAACTGCGTGTCGAGAAGTTTGAAGCCGCCCGCGACGAGCCGCCCGGCAAGGTGGATCAAAGCGACTTTCGAGGCATCCGTCTCACGGTGGAACATGCTCTCGCCGAAAAAGGCGGCGCCCAGCGCGACGCCATAGAGTCCGCCAACGAGAACCCCGTCACGCCAGGCCTCGACCGTATGAACCCGGCCGAGATCGAAAAGCTGGGCGTAGAGCTTCTTGATGCGGTAATTGATCCAGGTTTTCTCGCGCCCCGCGCCGACTTGGGCGCAGGCATCGATCACCGCCTCGAAATCATGATCGATCCTGATCTCGAACCGGTCCGAGCGGACGATCCGCGCCAGTTTCCGGGAGATGATCAAGCCATCGAGCGGAAAAACCCCACGCGCCTCGGGATCGATCCAGAACAGGTTCTGGTCCTCGGCGCTTTCGGCCATGGGGAAAAGGCCGATCGAATAGGCCCGCAGCAAAATGTCGGGCGTGATTTCGAAATCATGACGCGGCCGGGTCATGGTTCAGGATGCGTTTTCGGGCGCAGTGGCGTCAAGCCGATGCCGGCGCCATCCACGGAAACCACAATCCGGGATCGCGTCATCCACCGGCAGCGGACGACCGTTTCATATTTAGCACAATCGTCGGGAAAATTTTGGCCAAGCACCATAGAATATTTCCCGGAATCCCGTCAGACTATAACAATCCGCAGCAGCCACGCTCCATCGCCGGCAAAGGCGGCCCGCGCGGCAGGGAACCGGGATGATATGCGTGCGCAGGCTATCGATGGCTATACTGGCCGGCATTCTTGCCAGTAGCTGCGTGCGCGATCAGCCGGTGCCGCTTTCGCCCGCGGTCAGCGCCGCGGCGCTCGAAAGCCGCAGCTTGAGCGATCCGCGCCTGCGCCAATTCGTGCTCGCGGCAACACGACCGGACGCGCCCGATGATGCGCCGATCCGTTGGGATCTGGCCAGCCTGACGGCGGCGGCACTCTATTATCACCCGGATATTGCTCTGGCAGAGGCCAAGCTGGCCGCCGCCCGGGCGGCGGTTATCACCGCCAAACAGACGCCCAATCCTGTCTTGAACCTCACGAATATCGTCGGCCAGAGCGTCGTTCCGGGTGGAATTCCGGCAGGGGCGGCCCCGCTCACCATCGGCCCGGCGATCGACCTCGTGATCGACACGTTCGGCCGCAAAGAGGCCCGCACGGCCGAAGCGGAACGGCTGGAACAGGCGGCGCGCTGGGATCTCGCCACGGCAGCCTGGCAGGTCCGCAGCCGCGTGCGGGCGGCGCTTCTCGCTCTCTGGGCGGCGGAAAGACGCATGGCGCTGACCCGGCAGCGTCTGGCGCTGCAAAACCAGCTTGTCGAACTCCTGGAACACCGTCAGGCCGCCGGCGAAGTTTCCTCGCTCGACGTCTCGCGCGAGCGTGTCAACCGCGCGCAGATCATTCTGGCGCAGCACGATCTCGACCTCGCCGTCGCCGAAGCGCACGTGCGGCTCGCGATCGCCATCGGCGTCCCGGATCATACCCTGGACGGCATCGGCCTCGTGACGGGCGTTTTCGATTATCCGCCAGGGCTTGGCGCGCGTGCTGATTCCGACCTCTGGCGGCGCGAGGCCCTGACGCGGCGCCCCGATATTCAGGCGAGCCTTGCCGCCTATGCCGCGAGCGAAGCAACGCTCAACTTGGCTGTCGCCGGCCAATATCCGGATTTGGCGCTCAGCCCCGGCTACAGCTACCAGTACGGCGTCAATCAATATCAGCTCAACGTCCTCTCGACGCTGCCGATCTTCAACCAGAACCAGGGTGCTATCGCGGAAGCCGTCGCCAGGCGGCAGGAAGCCGCGGCGAGCTTCATTGGCCTGCAGGCACAGGTGATCGGCGAGATCGACCAGGCGACAGTCGCCTACCGCAAATCGACCCAGACTCTGGCCAGCGCCAATGCCTTGCAGGCCGATGAGCGGCACCGCGCCGAGGCGATGGAAAAGTCCTTCGCCGCGGGGCAGGCGGACCGGCCGACCTTGGTCTCGACCCAGATGGAAGCGGCGGTCACCGCGCTCGCGAATTTCGATGCGTTGCTGCAACAGCGCGAGGCTTTGGGCTCGCTCGAAGATGCGCTGGAGCGTCCGCTTTACGGGCCGGAAATTTTGCTGGCGTTGCCACAGGCGCCGCTGCCGCCGCAACCGAGATCTGCCTCATGAGCGCCGCCAAACGCTTTCGTTTCCTTGCCATCGTGCTGCTGGCCTTCGCCGTGGGCGGTATCCTCGGCGCGTTCTACCTCGTTCCGACACACGCCGACGACGACAGCGGCAACGACGACAATCCCAATCCGCCCGTCCGATTGACGATCCGCAACGGCGTGCCGACGCTCACCCTGACCAGCGAAGAACAGGAGAATGCCGGGATCATCGCCGCCAGGCTCGAACCGGCACCGCCGCAGATCGATATTCATGGCTTCGCGACGGTGCTCGATCCCGCCGGGCTTGCCGATCTCAACAATCAATATCGCGACGCCGAGGCGCAGGTCGATGTCGCCAAGGCGCGACTTGCCGCCTCTGAGGGCGCCTACCAGCGGGCGCAGATATTGCACAAGGATCAGCAGAACATCTCGACCGCGCAATTGCAGAGCGCCAAGAGTACTTACGACGTCGACACCAACACGCTTACCGCCGCACAGACCCATGCCGCCGCGGTCGTCATCAATGTGCGTCAGACCTGGGGCGGGGCGATCGCAACGGCACTGGCGCGCGGCGACAGCGCCATTGCGGACCTGATTGAACGACACGCGTTTCTCGTGCGCGTCACCTTGCCCCCGGGCACCATCATCACGACGCCGCCGGCCATCGCCAGCGCGCTCTACGGACCGGCCGATGTGCGGCTCACGTACGTCTCGCTTGCGACCGCCGTAGATCCGAAGCTGCAAGGCATGAGCTATCTCTACCGGACACCCGCGCAAAACCTGTTGCCCGGTCTGACGCTCGATGTCGCGCTTGCAGTGAAACCGGAGCAGGCAGGCTCGATCGTCCCGGATTCGGCCGTCGTCTGGCTTGAGGGCAAGCCCTGGATCTATATCCGCACGCAGCCGACGATCTTCATCCGCAAGCAGATCGATCCTACCCGCGCCGCGCCGCGCAATGGCTATGTCGTCAGCGGCCTCGCGCCCGACGCGCGGGTCGTTATCCGCGGCACACAAATGCTGCTGTCGGAGGAATTCCGCGCCTCGGTGCCGGTCGAGGATTGATGATGCATATTGCCGGCTTGCAGGCCTCGATCATTCGCTTTGCGCTGCGCTTTCGCGGCATCATCGTCGTGCTTGCCTGCCTGCTCGTCGCCTATGGCATCTACGTCCTCGACCACGCGAGCTACGACGCTTTTCCAGAATTCGCTCCGCCGCAGGTTGATATCCAGACCGAGGCACCAGGCTTTGCTGCCGAACAGGTCGAGACGCTGGTGACGCGGCCAATCGAGACTGCAATCGACGGCATCGCCAATCTGCAACGGACGGAATCCAGCTCGATCCAGGGCCTCTCGGACATCAAGGTCTATTTCGCACTCAACACCGACCTCTATCGCGACCGCCAGCAGGTCGCTGAGCGGCTCGCGACGCTTGCCAGCCAATTGCCGGTCGGCGTCCAGGCACCGACCATGATCCCGTTGACGTCGTCAGGCGCGACGATCCTTGTCATCGGCATCACCTCCGATAAGCAATCGCTGATGAAGCTGCGCACGATCGCCAAATGGACGATCCGGCCGAGCTTGCTGTCGGTGCCGGGCGTGGCCGGCGCAGAAGTATTTGGCGGCGAGGAAAAATCGACGCAAATCCTCGTTCATCCCGATCGGCTGATCCGCTACGGCCTCGGCTTGGACGATGTGCTGGCGGCGGCGCGGCGCGCGACCGGCGTCGGCGGCGCCGGCTTCATCACCACGCCGAACCAGCGCATTACCTTGCAGACCGATACGCAGCGGCTCACGGCGGACGATATCGCCCGCACGACCGTCCTCACGCCCAACGGCGGTCGCGTCGCGCTGGGTGATGTCGCCGACGTCATCGAGGCGCCGGAACCTTCGATTGGCGCTGCCGCCATCATGGGCCAGCCCGGCGTCGTGATGAATATCGATGAACAATACGGCGCCAACACGCTCGAAGTAACGAAAGCGATCGAGGCGGCGCTCGCGGATCTGGACCCAAGTCTCAAGGCGCAGGGCGTGACGCTCCACGGCGGCTTGTTCCGGCCGGCGAACTTCATCACCGCCGCGACCAACAATCTGCGCTCCTCGCTGCTCGTCGGCGGTGTGCTTGTGGTCGTCGTGCTGATCCTGTTCCTGTTCGATCTGCGCGCAGCGGCGATCTGCTGTTCTGCGATTCCGATCTCGCTGCTCGCTGCGATCATCGTGCTGCAGCAATCGGGCATCACGCTCAATACGATGACGCTCGGCGGGCTCGCCATCGCGCTCGGCGAGGTCGTTGACGATGCGGTGATCGGCATCGAGAACATCACCCGGCGACTACGCGAGAACCAGCTTCTGCCAAAGCCACGGCCTGCCGCGCGGGTGGTGCTCGAAGCGACCTTTGAGGTGCGCAGCGCCGTCGTCTATGCGACCTTCGCGGTGCTGCTCGTCTTCCTGCCGGTCGTCACGCTTTCAGGCGTTGCCGGGCGTCTCTTCGCGCCGCTGGGTCTCACCTATATCTACGCGGTTCTCGCCTCGCTGATCGTGGCGCTCACCGTGACGCCGGCGCTCTCGCTGCTGTTCCTGCCGCGCCACGCCAAAGCGCATGTGCCGCCGGTCGTCAAATGGACTCGGGGGCGTTACGAAAGCGTGTTGCGTCTCATCGTCGGCGCGCCGCGGTTCGCAATCCTCATCGCAGCCTTGCTGACAGCTGGCGGCATCGCTCTGCTGCCGCTCTTCGGCGAGACTTTCCTGCCTGATCTGCAGGAAGGCCATTTCATCGTTCACATGACCTCGATGCCCGGCACGTCCACGGCGGAGGGTTTGCGCATGGGCGCGCGGATCGCCGAGGCGATGATGAAACTGCCGATCGTGAAGACCGTCGCGCAGCGCGTCGGCCGCGTCGAGCAGGCGGCCGCTGGCGACACGCACGGCACGCACCAGAGCGAATTCGAGGTCGAGCTCAACCCGATCTCCGGAAAAGCGGCAATGAACGCCAAAGAGGCCTTGCTGGCCCCTCTGCTCGACTTCCCCGGCGTCAACATCTCCGCCAATACCTTCTTGACCGAGCGCGTCAACGAGACGTTTTCCGGCTATTCGACGCCAGTGGCGGTAAATGTCTACGGCAGCGATCTCGGCATCATCAACGACACGGCCGAGCGTGTCGCCGCCGTGCTGCGCACAGTGCCCGGTGCGGCTTCAGTTGAAATGGAAGCGCCGCTCGGCCTGCCGCAGGTCTCGATCCGGCTGCGTTCGGAAGATCTCCGCCGCTTCGGCATCCCGCCGGCGAATGTTCTCGATGTTGTGCGGACCGCCTATCAGGGCGATCTCGTCGGCCAGACTTATGAGGCCGACCGCGTCTTCGATGTTGTCGTACGGCTTGCCGAGCAGCGCGAAGGCGATGTCATGGGCATTGGCAATCTGCCGCTCCGCGCGCCGGATGGAACTTACGTGCGGCTTTCGCAAGTGGCGGACATCGTGCCGACTTCGGGCCTCTATCTGATCGAGCATCATGACGCCCGGCGTCTGCAATCCATAACTCTGGATGTGCAGGGCCGTGACCCGGCGTCGTTCGTGAACGATGCCCGCGCCATGCTTGCCGCCAAGATCAAACTGCCGCCGGATACTTATGTCGTCTTCACCGGCGCGGCGGAGGGTCAAGCCCAGGCACAGCAGGATTTGACGCTTAAATCGGCCTTCGCTGGCATCGGCATCGTCCTGCTTCTGTCAATCGTCACCCGCAACTGGCGAAATCTGCTCGTCACCCTGGCGAACCTGCCGTTCGCGCTCGTCGGCGGCGTAGTGGCGGTGTTTTTCTCGGGCGCGGTGCTTTCGCTCGGCTCGCTGGTCGGCTTCGTCACCCTGTTCGGCATTACGCTGCGCAATTCGATGATGATGATCTCGCATTACGAGCATCTGGTCTCGGTCGATGCGCAGACCTGGGACAAGGAGACCGCGATCCGCGGCGCCGGCGACCGGCTTGCCGCCGTGCTGATGACGTCGCTGGTGACGGGACTCGGACTTCTGCCTCTGGCGATCGGCATGAACACGCCGGGCCGCGAAATCGAAGGGCCGATGGCGCTCGTCATCCTCGGCGGCCTTTTCACCTCGACGGCGCTCAACCTTTTCATCCTGCCGCCGCTGTCGCTGCGCTACGGCCGCTTCGTCGGCACGCCGACGGATGAATTGGCGGATGCACCAGCTCGGACCGAGCCAGCGCCCACAGCCCCGTAATCTCAGGTGCCGCTCCGGTTACCCCATTTCGCCAGCTAGCGCGCGGCGACTTCAGGATTGCGGAAATATTCCGCCTCCGGCAGCTCGCCTTCAAGCAGCCGCGTGACGTTCTCGACCGCGAGAGGGATGAAAGCGGCGCGCGCCTCCACCGTCTGCGCGATCATGTGCGGCGTCAGGATGGCGTTCGGCAAATCACGCAGCGGGCTTGTCGGCGACAGCGGCTCCTTGTCGAAGACATCCAAAGCGATCCTGGCGAAGCGGCCATCCCGCGCGGCCTCGTAGAGCGCCGTCTCGTCGATAACGCCGCCGCGCGCGGTGTTGACGAGGATCGCCCCGCGCTTCACCAGCTTCAGGTTTTCGTGGTTGAGCAGGTGATAAGTCTCATGGCTCAGCCCAACATGCAGCGAGATAACGTCGCTCGTCGAAAGCAGCGTCGCAAGATCGACGGCCTGGACATGCGGGTCAGTGATCGCGGCGCGATCATAGGCGACGATCTCGCCACCCCAGGGCGCCAGCAGATGCGCAACGCGGCTGCCGATGCCGCCGAAGCCGACGAGGCCGATTCTTTTTCCGTACAACATATGGGCGATCGGAAGCTGCGGCCGCCGGCGATTTTCGCGCAGGACCTTCTCGGCCCCGTGCAGATCGTAGAGAGCGGCGAGCATGAAAAGGACTGTCGCCTCGGCCACGCTGAACGTGTTCTCCTCCGCGTGTCCGTTCGCCACAACAATGCCGAGCTGTGTCGCCGCCGCTTCGTCGAAGCCTTCCGTTCCCGTCCAGGGACAGGCGATCGCACGCAGCCGCGGGGACGAAGCCAGCAGATCGCGCGTGCAGGGAAAACCGCCGTAGGTCAGGAACACATCGGACGATCGCCACGGCTCGCTTTTGACGTCGAGATCGCTGGCGTGCCGAAAATGTGTCACCCCCGCGACGCGCAGCTTCAAGGCGGCTTCGATCTCCTCGAACAACTGCAGCGTGGAGGGCTCACTGAGCAGCAGGACATGGCCGGAAATCATCTTCTGCCCCCGAGGAATTCCCGGATCATGCCCCGTCCTTGGCGCCCTTCTCAAGATAATGTTCGAGCCAGTGGATGTCGTAGACACCATTCTGGATATCGGGATTGCGCACAAGATCGCGGAATAGGGGAATCGTCGTCTCGATCCCATCGACGATGAACTCGTCCAGCGCACGCCGCAGCCGCAACAGCGCCTCGTCGCGAGTGCGGCCGTGCACGATCAGTTTGCCGATGAGCGAATCGTAATAGGGCGGAATCGTATAGCCGGCATAAGCGGCTGAATCGACGCGCACGCCAAGGCCGCCCGGCGGATGATAATAGGCGATCTTGCCGGGCGAGGGCCGAAAGGTCTTCGGATCTTCGGCATTGATCCGGCATTCGATCGCATGGCCCGAGAGCACGACATCGCTCTGCAAAATGCCGAGCGCCGACCCGGCGGCGATTTTGATCTGCTCATTGACGAGATCGAGGCCGGTCACCATCTCGGTCACCGGATGCTCGACCTGGATGCGGGTATTCATCTCGATGAAATAGAATTTGCCGTCGTCGTAGAGAAACTCGATGGTGCCGGCGCTCTTGTAGTTCATCTCGCGCATGGCATTGGCGCAGACCTCGCCGATCTCAAGGCGCTGCGCCAGATTGAGCGCGGGCGAGGGGCTTTCCTCGAACACTTTCTGATGGCGGCGCTGCAACGAGCAATCGCGCTCGCCGAGATGGATCGCGTGGCCCTGGCCGTCGCCGAGCACCTGCACTTCGATATGGCGCGGATTGTCGAGAAATTTTTCAAGATAGACGGCATCGTCGCCGAAGGCGGCCTTGGCCTCGCTGCGCGCCATGCCGAGCGCGGCAGCAAGTTCCTCCGCCGAGCGTGCTACCTTCATGCCCCGGCCGCCGCCGCCGGCCGAAGCCTTGACGATGACGGGATAGCCGATCTCCTTGGCGATCCGCAGCGCCTCGTCGGCATCGACAGCGCCATCGGACCCGGGCACGCAGGGGATGCCGAGCTTCCTGGCGGTGCGCTTGGCTTCGATCTTGTCGCCCATCAGCCGGATGTGCTCGGCGCTCGGACCGATGAATTCGATTTGATGCTCGGCGAGGATCTCGGCAAAGCGCGCGTTCTCGGCGAGAAAGCCGTAGCCCGGATGCACCGCCTCGGCGCCGGTGATCTCGCAAGCCGAGAGCAGGGCCGGGATATTCAGATAGGATTCGCGCGCCTGCGGCGGCCCGATGCAGACGGATTCGTCCGCGAGCTTGACGTGCATCGCCTCGGAATCCGCAGTCGAATGAACCGCGACAGTGGCGATGCCGAGTTCCTTCGCCGCGCGGAGAATGCGCAGCGCGATCTCGCCGCGATTAGCAATCAGAATCTTGTCAAACATGCGCGCTCATCTGCAGCCCTCACTCGACGACGATGAGGGGCTGGCCGAACTCGACGGGCTGGCCATCTTCGACCAGGATCGACGTCACGATGCCAGCCTGCGGCGCGACGATCTCGTTGAAGGTCTTCATCGCCTCGATGAGGAGCAGCTTGTCGCCGACCTTCACATGCGCGCCGATCGTGACGAAAGGCGGCGTTTCTGGCGAAGGGCGCAGATAGGCGGTGCCGACCATCGGCGATTTGACGGCACTCGCCGCAACGAGCGCCTGCCGCACGCCCTCATTCGCCGGCGCGGCCGCGGCGGCCTGCTGCTGGACGGGCAGGGGCGGAATCGCGACGCTGGCCGGCGTCACCGCATTGGCGCTCTGGCGCTTGACCTTGATCTTCAGTTCGCCCTGCGCGACCTCGATCTCGCTGAGATCGAGCCGGTTGGCGATTTCGCCCAGCGTCTCGACGAGATGCGGATCGATGGGGGTGGGCGCGGCTGGCGGCGCCGGTTTTTTCTCTGTCATTCGTTAACTCTCGCCAGTCACAGGGGCGAATAAAAGGGCTTGCAGCGCCAGGTCGTAAGACCTCGAACCAAATCCGACAATCACGCCGCGCGCCGCCGCCGACAGGCGGGAATGATGGCGGAACTGTTCACGGGCGTGGATATTCGACAGATGCACCTCGATGACATGGGCGTTCGACCCCTTGATGGCATCGAGAATGGCAATGGAGGTGTGGCTGTAGGCGCCGGCGTTGAGAATGACCGGCTCCCCGGCGCGGCCCGCCTCCTGAATCCAGGTGACGAGATCGCCTTCCTGATTCGACTGGCGGAAGGTGACGCGCACATTGAACTTGCCCGCCGCCGCGACGAGGCGCGTCTCGATATCGGCGAGCGTCTCGCGGCCGTAGACTTCCGGCTCGCGCGTGCCCAACAGATTGAGATTGGGTCCATTGAGGACGTGAACGGCCTTGATCATCCGGCTTTTGATGTGAGGGGCTTGCGTTTCGAGCTTCCTTAACCGGCTTCCCGCGGCAAAGGAAGCCCACGCAAGCCCGCCGGTGGCCGGCTTACCCGGGGAATTTTATATGAGGCGAACAGGTCAGGAACAAACCGTCTTGCCGCACTTGCGGACATTGTTGACCTTGCCCTGGAGATCCTCGAATCCGACCGCGCCATCCACGACCGCATCGCCGACGACATAGGACGGCGTACCCTGGATCTGCAGCAGGCGGCCGAATTTGAACGATTCCTCGAGGCCGGCCTTGGCCGACGGCGCCTGCGCGTCGCGGGCGAGCCGGGGCATGTCAGCACCCATTTCCTGCGCCAGATCGACCGCCTGCTCCTTGCCGACGAGACCGTGCAGGCCCAAAAGCCGCTGGTGATATTCCCAGAACTTTTCGCCCTTGAACTGGTCGCGCACGCTCGCGGCGATCGTCGCCGCATCGATGGAGGCATCCGAGAGAACCGGGAAATCACGCAGGATGACGCGCAGATCAGGATTTTCTTTTATGAGGCGGGCAAGGTCCGGCAACATTTTTTTGCAATAGCCGCAGTTATAATCAAAAAATTCTACCAGCGTGATTTTGCCCTGGGGATTGCCGACGATGGCTTCGTTCGGCGAACTGTAGAGCGGTCCCTGCACATCGCTCAGGCTTTTGGCGCGCGCCGCGGCCTCGGACGCTTTTTCGCGATTCGTAAGTTCCTCGAAAGCCTGTTGAACGATCTCCGGATTCTTTAGGATGTAGGCTTTCACGATCGATTCGATCTCGCCCTTTTGCGCGTCGGAGAATTCCGCGGCGTTGACCGGGGCGCCGCCGGCGAGGGCGGCCGCCATCGCGATCGCCAGGCAAGCGGCCAGGCTGCCCGCCAAGCCTCGTCCCAATGCGAGAAAACCAAGCATTTTCATTCTCCTTGCGAATTCGGTCTCAGGACCTGCGCCGATCTTGCGGCGGATCAAGCCTCGAAATGACCTGAGAGATTATTTTCATCGCTTATCGCCCAAGGCGGCGCGGCTTTCAATCGCCCACTGTGCCTTGCGTATCACACTTACGAATTGGAGATGCGGTATTAGGTGAGAAGCGTTCCATATTCAGCCTGCGTTCATTGAGATTCGCCCACGCCTGAAGCAGCGAATTTTACCCTGTGTTATCATGCGGTCCAAACCAGTCTTTTTCGATCCTACCGGCAAGCGCGCGGTGCGCCTGTCCTGGTCACTTCGCATCGCCCTGACGACAGTCTTGGTGATCGGCGTTGCATTTGTCGTTTTGCTTTTCGCAAATAATGCGCCGCTCAGCACCAGTCTCGAAGGCTCGGCGGAGACCCTGTTCCGGCCGCCGGTGGCCGCAACCGTCAGCCGCCATTCGCTGCAGAAGTCCGCCACCCGCGTCGCCGCCGAATTGCGCGGCAAAGAGCGCGACGTGGCGCGACTCAACTACCTCAAGGGTCAGACCCAATCGCGGCCGCAGGAGGCCTCGGGGCCGGTGCCGGGGCGCAGCCTTTCGATCGGCTTTTACGCCAATTGGGACCAGACCTCCTTCTCGGCGCTCGAGAAGGATTTGCCGCACCTCGACTGGGTCATCCCGACATGGCTCAGCGTGAAGGGCGACGATATCGGCATCCGTAACGATCTCGATCATCGCGGCCTCGAAGCGATTCGCGACCAGGACCCGGACAAGCCGATCTTTCCGCTGCTGCAGAATTCCGTCGACGGGAAGTGGGATAGCGTCGGCTTGGCCAAATGGCTCGCCGATCCGGTCAAACGCGCCGCGCGGCTGAAGGAGATTATCGACTTTCTCGACTTCAACCAGTGCCAGGGGCTGACGGTCGACTTCGAAGAAATGCCGGACAGCGCCCAGGCCGACCTGCAGACTTTTCTCAAGGAAATGTCCGCCGCCTTCAAACCGCGCGGCTGGAAGATTTTGCTTTCGGTGCCGTTCGACGACGATTCCTGGGACTATGCCGCCTATTCGAAAATCACCGATTACCTGATCCTGATGGCCTACGACGAGCATTGGGAAACAGGCACTCCCGGTCCTGTCGCCAGCCAGGGCTGGTACGAGAAACTGCTCGACCAGCGGATGAAGGATCTCGATCCCGATCATACGATCGTGGCGATCGGCAATTACGGCTATGATTGGAGCAAGCCCGGCGTGCAGGCCGAGGATGTGACCTTCCCGGACGTGGCGCGAATCGCGCGGATGCAGGCGAGCAGCATCGATTTCGACGCCGACGCCGAGAACCCGCATTTCACTTACAAGGACAATGCGGGGCAGGCGCATAACGTCTGGTTCCTCGACGCCGTCTCCGCTTTCAACGAGGTTCACGCCGCCGACATCTACCGGCCCGCGGGCTATGCGGTGTGGCGCCTGGGCGCGGAAGATCCTTCCATCTGGACGGTGCTCGGCCGGCCTTACGATTCGGCCGCTCCCGAGGCGTTGAAAGCAATTCCCGCCACCCAGGAAGTCTATTTCCAGAATCAAGGCGAAATCCTGCACGTTGCGGCACAGCCCTCGAGCGGCCAGCGTGTCTACGAGTTGGACCCCGAGACGGGCGACATCGTCGATGAGAACTATGAAACTCTGCCGTCCTCGTTCGTCATCCAGCGCTTCGGTTCCCAGCCAAAAAAAATTGCGCTGACCTTCGACGACGGGCCAGACCCCACCTGGACGCCGCAGATTCTCGACATCCTGAAGGCAAAGCACGTCGAAGCCACCTTTTTCATCATCGGTGAAAATGCCGGTGCCTCGCCGGATATTGTCGAGCGCGAATACGAGGAAGGCCACGACGTCGGCAACCACACGTTCACGCATCCGAACGTCATTGAACTGCCGCTCAGCATGGCCAAGCTCGAGATCAATGCCACGCGGCGGCTGTTCGAGGCGATCACCGGCCATTCGATGCGGCTGTTCCGGGCGCCCTTCATGGGCGATTCCGACCCGACGACGATGGACGAGCTCGTACCAGTTGCACTTGCGCAAAGCATGGGCTTCGTCAGCGTCGGCTTGCGTATCGATCCGGACGATTGGCTGCGGCCGCCGGCGCAGACGATCGTCGACCGCATCCTGAAGCAGGTCTCCGATCCCGATCCGGACAATGTCGGTAATGTCATCCTGCTGCATGATGCCGGCGGCGACCGGAGCGAAACCATCAAGGCTCTGCCGGAACTGATCGACGCCTTGCGGGCGCGCGGCTTTCAGTTTGTCACGGCCTCCCAACTCGCCGGGCTGACGCGCGAACAGGCGATGCCGGCGCTGCCGCCAGGCATGTTCGAGCCGCTGATCAACCGCTCGGTGTTTTATACGCTCGGCTGGTCGCAGCATCTGCTGCAGGGCATGTTCATCGGCGCGATCTGGCTCGGCTTTGCGCGCGTGCTGTTTCTCTCCGGTCTTGGCCTTATTCATCGCATCCGCGAGGCACGGCGGCCCAAGCCGTTCTTTGAAGGCGCGCTGCCTCAGGTCAGCGTCATCATCCCGGCGCATAACGAAGCTGCGGTCATCGCCCAATCGGTCGAACGCATTCTGAGCAGCACCTATCCTGGTCTTGAAGTGATCATCATCGACGACGGCTCGACCGATGGGACATCTGCAATCGTTCAGCGCGACTTCGGCCATAACCCGGCGGTCAAGCTCCTGACGGTTCCCAACGGCGGCAAGGCCAATGCGATCAACCAGGGCCTCGCGCAGGCCAGGGGCTCGATCATCGTCGCGCTCGACGCCGACACCTTGTTCGAGAAGGATACGATCGCGAACCTGACCCGCTGGTTCGTCGATCCGGCCGTCGGCGCGGTCGCCGGCAACGCCAAGGTCGGCAACCGCATCAACACGATCACCAAGTGGCAGGCGCTCGAATATATCAGCGCGCAGAATCTGGAGCGCCGCGCGCTCGTCACTCTGGGCTGCATGACGGTCGTGCCCGGCGCGGTCGGCGCCTGGCGGCGCGAGGCGCTGGAGAAGCTCGGGCGCTTCCCGACCAATACGCTCGCCGAAGATCAGGATTTGACGATCTCCGTGCAGAAGGCGGGTTATAGCGTCGTCTTCGACAGCGAGGCCGTCGCCTGGACCGAGGCACCGGACACGTTCCAGGGCTTGATCCGCCAGCGCTTCCGTTGGGCCTATGGCACGCTGCAATGCCTGTGGAAGCACCGCGACGTGACCTTCCGTCCGCGCTTCGGCACGCTCGGCCTCATTGCCATGCCGCAGGTGTGGCTGTTCCAGGTTCTGCTGACGGTGATGGCGCCGCTCGTCGATTTCATGCTCGTCTGGCAGATACTGCACACGGGGCTCGACTATCTGCAGCATCGCAATCAGTTCAATCCCGACAATCTGCTCATCACGCTTGTCTATTTCGGGATCTTCATGGCGACGGACTTCCTGGCCGTCGCGCTGGCCTTCGTCATCGAGGGCAAGGAGAACTGGCGGCTGATGCTGTGGCTCGGCCTGCAGCGGATCGGCTACCGGCAGATCCTCTATTATGTCGTAGTGAAATCGGTCATCACCGCGCTGCTGGGACCGCTCGTCGGCTGGAACAAGCTCGACCGCAAGGCGACCGTCTCCATGCCGGCGGAGTAGGGCGCGTTAATCAGGCCATAGATCACTCATTGGCCAATGATACGAGCCTCCTGCACGTAGCCGAAGCCGCCCTTGCCGGGCCAAGCTCGTCCGTCAGGATAGCGCAATTCTATTCCGGCGAGATCCTTATCGTCCGCCAGACGCATATTAACGCCCATTTGGACGTTCCCGAACTTCGATATGGCGCTTGCGGTCAGAATAAAGTGCGTCGTTGAACCACAATTTGCACAGAACTGGATTTCTGCGGCCGGGTCGTCCTTGTCTTCCCGACTATATCCCTTCGTCGTTCCTTCAATGGCGACTTCCGAGGGATGAAAATAGGCCCAGCGAGCGCCCGACTTGCTGCAGAAGGTGCAGTTGCACTCGTTGATGAAATCCGGTCGCTTTGGGACTTGGATGCGGACCTGGCCGCAGAGACAGAAGAGTTTCAGCATCCCAATGTCATATCAGGAGCCCCGTCCGCCTGATAGCGGCCGGTCGGTTTCCCTCCAATCTCCGTCAATCCCGATTATGGGATTCACGGCGCTAGGAACGGGTTATTTCTGATCGGTGCAGGGATTGAGCGCGGGCGGATTGCGCAGCGCGCCGATGCTTCCGGTCGCGGTATAATCGATGCCGCCGCGCAAAGGCTCGTCCGTGCCCAGGACACGAGCCATTTCGTTATGGCCGGCCGTCAGAATCTGCGCCAATTCGCCGTCCTTGCGCGCGGCATAGTGCAGAAAATCAGCCGCGGCGACCGAGAGAACCGCGATCACCGACAAAGCCAAAGCCATGCTTTCAAAGCTGGACGCGCGCTCGTCGCGCAAGAAGAAACGCAAATTCATGGCCTCGAAAACCTTCTATCCGCCGCCTCTTCAAAATGCGGGGGCGGAGTTAAGAGAAGGTTGACGAATGAGGTAAAAGGCCAAGTTTCGTAGCGCTCAGACGACGACGAGATCGGTGGCGAAGGCGGCCCGTTCCTGGATAAAGGCGAAGCGCGCCTCGGGCTTGTTGCCCATCAGCCGTTCGACCGAATCCGCTGTCTCTTCCTGATCGTCCGGCATGATGATGACGCGCAGCAGCGTGCGGCTCTTCGGATCCATCGTCGTTTCCTTCAACTGCGCCGCCGGCATTTCGCCGAGGCCCTTGAAGCGGCTGACTTCGATCTTGGCCCTGCCGGTCAGCACGTTCTTGACGAGTTCGTCGCGGTGGGCGTCGTCGCGGGCATAGACATGGGTCGTGCCCTGCGTCAGCCGATAGAGCGGCGGCACGCTGAGGAACAGATGACCTTCCTCGATCAGTTTGGGCGTCTGCCGGTAGAAGAAGGTGATGAGCAGCGAGGCGATATGGGCGCCGTCCACGTCGGCGTCGGTCATGATGATGATCTTGTCGTAGCGCAGCTCGTCTTCGCGGTAGTGCGCGCCGGTTCCGCAGCCGAGCGCCTGCACCAGATCGCTCAATTGCTGATTGGCGGTGAGCTTGTCCTTTGTCGCGCTGGCGACGTTGAGAATCTTGCCGCGCAGGGGGAGGATGGCCTGATTGATGCGGTCGCGCGCCTGCTTCGCCGATCCCCCCGCCGAATCGCCCTCAACGATAAAGAGTTCAGAGCCTTGCGTGGCATTGTTCGAGCAATCTGCGAGCTTTCCCGGGAGCCGCAGTTTGCGCCCGGCGCTCTTGCGGGCGACATCGCGCTCGGCGCGGCGGCGCAGCCGCTCCTCGGCGCGCTCGATGGTGAAGTCGAGCAGCTTCGTCGCCACCGACGGCGACGCGGCCAGCCAATGGTCGAAGGCGTCGCGCAGCGTCGCATCGACGATGCGGGTCGCCTCCGCCGTCATCAGCCGGCCCTTGTTCTGGCCCTGAAACTCCGGCTCACGCAGAAAGACCGAGATGAGCGCGGCACAGGAGACCATCACATCCTCGCCGGTCAGCACCGCCGCGCGCTTGGCTTGGCCGATGCGCTCGGCATGGTCCTTCAGGCCGCGCAGAAGCGCGCTGCGCAGGCCCGCCTCATGCGTGCCGCCGTCGGGGGTCGGGATCGTGTTGCAATAGGAATGGATGAAGCCGTCATCCTCGGTGAGCCAGGTGACCGCCCATTCGAGCGAACCGTGGCCGCCGGGCTTTTCAACCCTGCCGGTGAAGGCCAGGTCGGCGACGGTTTCCTTGTCCTTGATGTCCTGCGCGAGATAGTCCTTGAGACCGCCGGGAAAGTGAAACACCGCCTCGGCCGGGATATCGCTCGCGGCATCAAGCAATTGCGGTGCGCAATGCCAGCGGATTTCGACGCCGCCGAAGAGATAGGCTTTCGCCCGTGCCATGCGGAAGAGCCGCGCTGGTTTGAACTTCGCGCCCTTGCCGAAAATCTGCTCATCCGGCTTGAAGCGCACTTTCGTGCCGCGCCGGTTGGCGATCTTGCCGAGCTGTTCGAGCTTGCCCTTGGGCGCGCCGCGCTCAAAGACCTGACGATAGAGCATCTGGCCGCGCGCGACCTCGACTTCCAGCCGCTCGGATAAGGCATTGACGACCGAAACGCCGACGCCGTGCAGGCCGCCGGAGGTCTGATAGGCGCCGGAATCGAATTTACCGCCCGCGTGCAGCGTCGTCATGATGACTTCGAGCGCCGACTTCTTCGGGAATTTCGGATGCGGATCGACGGGGATGCCGCGGCCGTTGTCCGCAACCGCGAGAGTGCCGTCCGCCTCAACCGTCACGTCGATGAAGGTCGCGTGGCCCGCGACCGCCTCATCCATCGAATTGTCCAGCACCTCGGCGAAGAGGTGGTGGAGCGCCGCCTCGTCCGTGCCGCCGATGTACATGCCCGGCCGGCGGCGGACGGGCTCCAGCCCTTCGAGAACCTCGATTGAGGCAGCGGTGTAGCCGGCCTCGCCGGGCGTGCCGCCGGTGCGCGAAGCCGCCGGCTTACCGGAAGTCTGCTTGCGGGGTGTCGCGCCGAACAAGTCGCCGTTATGGGCCATCAGAGTCTCATGCTTTCATTCGGTGATTCGCCCGCGAGTTTACCGCAAAGGCGGGCAGGGCGGGCCTTTTACCCGTCCAGGCAAAGGCCAAGTTTGGGGCAATCTTGAGGAGTTTCGCATCTAAAATGCGCGACGATTTATGCTGAAAAATCAGCATGTTCCTTTGCCCAGGCTTTGAAATTGCGCCGCATATCCTTCGCCCGGCCGATGTCTTCAGCAAAATCAGCCAGTTCTGAAAGATGGTGATAGCCAGTCAGGATGTCGATCCGCCGGCGGTCGAGCGTCCGGCCGGTCAGCTTTTCATAGGCCGAAACGATCTTGCTAGTGAGGTCCGACGAAATGGCGTTCGAATAGGTGAAATCCTCATGCAGGGGGCCGAAGCCGGAATCGGCAAAATCATAGACGCCTCTCAGCCGTTCCCTCTTGCGATCAAAAGCCATGTTCCAGCCGTGGCCATCGAAGAAGCCGAAGATCAGGCCATGGGGATCGGGCGGGAGCCTTTCGTGCGCCTCGATGACATGTCGCGCAACGCGTCGAAGCTTGTGGGACAGAAGCGGCAGGGCATTCTCGCGGATAGTCTCTGCCTCATGCCAATCCGAGACAGGCTCGGCGCCGGCGGCTTTCATGAGAACCGGGTCGAGACCGTGCAACTCGGCATAAAAACGGGCGAGGTCTTCGCCAAGGCGCTGACGCGCGGCCTCCGGCAGCCTGGCGTAATCCTCCGCCTCGATCTGCCGGCCTTTGAGCTTCAAATGGCTCGAAAAGAGCGGCGGACCCTTGTGAAGCTGCAAATCCGGGACGGCGAGCGAAAGGGCAGGGCGTGCGATCGCAAGAATCGCGGCCTCGCGGCGCAGCGCCTTGCGCGCGGCCTTGCTGCGCGGAAACTTGAAGATCAGCTTGCCATCGACATCGACGGCGGCCGAATCCCAACCGTCCGTAATGAGCTTGAATGTGCCCGTCACGAGGTGGGGAAAGGCGCGCAGGATCGCGGCACGGAGTTTTTCGAGCTTTGATTTGGTCATAGGAGCGGTACCCAATCGTACCGCATTTTTTCAGATCTTACGGAAAACGACTACATCCTGATGCGCGTCAAGGTCCGCGGGGTGATAGGCGATCCGGACGAGTTGGGGCGCAGCTTCGGCGGCGAGCTTAGCGAAAGCCGCCTCGGTGAACCAAGTTAGCCCATATTCGTCATAATAATAAGGATAACGCTCGTAATAATAGCCATCGCGCGCCAACGCCTGAAGCACGCGCGCCTTGTCGAGCCAATATTGATCGTAGCGCTCGGCTGTTTCGGCCGAGGCTTGTCCGTGAATGGTCACAACAGCGATGCCGCCGGGTTTCAGCGCCTCGGCGACGCCGCGCAGGTTTGCCTCGACCAGTTCGCGGGGCAGATGTGTATAGACCGAAAGCAAATAGATGAGATCGAAGCGACCGCTCAACTGGCGGCCGGCCAGTTCGATGGGCAGAAGTTTGTGAACTCCGAATTCCGCCGCCGTGAAACGCGCTCCGCCGTCGATTACATCCGAAACTGAGATGCGGGACGCGGGCAGGCGCTTCACGAGTTCCCGGATAATACGGCCATAGCCGCAGCCGACTTCGAGCACCGCCTCAAGCGAGTCCCATGTGCGGCCGGCTTCGACAACGGAGCGCTGAAGAACGTCAACGAACCTGTTGGCGCCGTCACGATAGCTCGCGACCGTTTGCGGATCGGCCGACGCCAGCATGAAATCGTTGTAGTGGACGCGGCCGGTGAGGCCCGCGACCGGCCGCGCCCCAAGCCGTTCACCAATAGCAAAGCGGACTCGCCGCGCCACAGTGTAAACAGGGCGCGCCTGTTTGACCTTGTTGAGAAGATTCTGCGGAAGAACGCGAGTGCCAATTTTCGACATGGGCGACGCGCCATGGTTAAGGGATTGATGTGCTCGCAGCGCTCCTGGGGAAGCGCTGCGACATGAGTTTCACGCAAAGACGTTAGCCGAAGCCTAATAGGACCGATTGTTACCGACGAAGGCAACGCCTTCCTGCGCGTCATATTGATTGCCGTAATCGGTCGCCCCGGGCGTGACAGCGACACTCCCGGTGGTGTCATTCCATGTGACCGAAATGATCGCGCCGGACGTTGCGCCCTGGTTGCCGGAGATGACGCATTGGCCGGCACCTGCCGCCGTGTTGTAACCAATACCGACCGGCGAATTCAAAACGAGATTGGCATTCATATTCACATTGTCGCCGCTGGCGTTGTGTCCGCCGTTGATGCCTGTGCTCGTCTCACAGTAAATGCCAATACCATTACCGTTGGTGGTCTGTCGTATTCACGAAAAACGTGCGCTCGATTGGAAAGCGCAATTGCTGCGACTTGATCCGCCGGACAGACAAATCTTAACCTTCCGACAAATTTTCCCGTCGTAATCGCAGATAAACGCGCGATTTGGATTAAATTGCCGACGACACATTGCCGTCACCGCGAAGGACGAGCAGGGACATGCCGATGGCTGAGATCAACGCACAACGGGACATTCGCTGCCTTATCGCCGATCTCGGCTATCCGGCGGATTGGAACTGGGCCTGGGACAATTACAAGCCGACGATCATCGCATTGACGCGCGAATACGGGCTGAAGCGCCATCTTGAAATCGGCGGAGGGCGCGATCCGCTGTTCATGCCGGACGAGGTCGAAGCATTGGGCTTTGACGTGACGCTCAACGACATTTCAGCGAAGGAACTCGCGCTCGCGCCATCTGGCTACGCCAAGGTTCAATGCGATATCGCCGCTGCCGATGCGCCGGAGATTCTCGGCAAAGAGCGTTACGATCTCGTCTATTGCCGCATGGTGATGGAGCATGTTTCGGACGTCGCCCGGATGTGGCGCAATATCCATGCGGTGCTGGCGCCGGGTGGCATGGCCCTCAGCTTCTTTCCGACGCTCTATGCGCCGCCCTTCGCGCTCAACCGCATGATCCCGGAAAATCTGTCGCGTCCGCTGCTCGAATTCATCGATCCCGATCGCGTGCCTGATGGCGACAATCCAAAGTTTCCCGCTTATTACGATCATTGTTTCAGCGATGAAGCGAAGCTCACGCCGATGCTCCGGACCGCAGGCTTTTCGGATATCACCATCTTGCCGTTCTGGGGCTATAGCTATTTTTGGAAATTTCCGATCCTGAAGCAGGTCGACGCGGCCTTCACCCGCTTGGCGCAGGCGCGCGATTGGCGCGCCGTGTCAAGCTTCGCTTATGTGATCGTGAGAAAATAGCGCCGCGATTGGCGAGAGCACAAAAAAGGCGCTTCCTGCGAAGCGCCTTTTGTTTTGCAACCGATTTTCCGGGCTCAAGAGCGGGATGCGAAAAAGTGGATGCAGGTTTTTCGCATGAGGCCCGCTCTAAACTATTAGAGTCGATCGCGTTTCGTGCCTTGAGGTTGTTTCAACCTCAAGGCATCGCGATCTAGAGCGAATAGTACATTTCAAACTCAACAGGGTGGGGCGTCATCTCGAAACGCTGCACTTCGGCCGTCTTCAGCTCGATATAGGAATCGATGAAATCGTCATCGAAGACGCCGCCGGCCTTGAGGAAGGTGCGATCCTTGTCGAGGTTCTGCAGAGCTTCGCGCAGGCTGCCGCACACCGTCGGGATTTTCTTCAATTCCCGCGGCGGCAGATCATAGAGATCCTTGTCCATCGCCGGGCCCGGATCGATCTTGTTGGCGATGCCGTCGAGACCCGCCAGCAGCAAGGCCGAGAAAGCGAGATAGGGGTTTGCGGTCGGGTCAGGGAACCGCGTCTCGACACGCTTGGCCTTCGGATTCGACGTATAGGGAATGCGGCACGAGGCCGAGCGGTTACGCGCCGAATAGGCGAGCAGAACCGGCGCCTCGAAGCCCGGCACCAGACGCTTGTAGGAATTCGTCGACGGATTGGTGAAGGCGTTCAAGGCCCGCGCATGGCGGATGATGCCGCCGATGTAATAGAGGCAATCCTCCGACAGATCGGAATATTTGTTGCCGGCGAACAGCGGCTTGCCGCCCTTCCAGATCGATTGATGCACATGCATGCCCGAGCCGTTGTCGCCGTAGATGGGCTTGGGCATGAAGGTCGCGGTCTTGCCGTAGCTCTGCGCGACCTGATGAATACAGTACTTATAGATTTGCAGGTGGTCGGCCATCTGCGTCAGCGGGCCGAACTTGAGGCCCAGCTCATGCTGCGCCGAGGCGACTTCGTGGTGATGCTTCTCGACCTTGGCGCCCATCGCGGCCATCGCCGACAGCATCTCGCTGCGCATGTCCTGCGCCGAGTCCTGCGGCGGTACCGGGAAATAGCCGCCCTTGGTGCGGACGCGGTGGCCGAGGTTGCCGCCCTCATAGGGCGTGTCCGAATTCGTCGGGAACTCGATCGAATCGAGTTCGAAGCCGGTCTTGTAGGGATCAACCGAATAGCGCACGTCGTCGAAAACGAAGAATTCCGCCTCCGGTCCGAAATAGACGGTATCGCCAACGCCGCTCGCGCCGAGATAGGCTTCCGCCTTCTTGGCAATGCCGCGCGGATCGCGGTTATAGGGCTGGCCCGTCGTCGGCTCCAGAACGTCGCAGACGATCGATAAGGTCGGGGCGGCGAAGAAGGGATCGACCGCCGCCGAATTCGGGTCCGGCAGCAGGTTCATGTCCGACTCGTTGATCGCTTTCCAGCCGGCAATCGAGGAGCCATCGAACATCTGGCCTTCCGTAAAGGTCTCAGGCCCGATGAGGGAAATATCAAACGTCACATGCTGCCACTTGCCGCGCGGATCCGTGAAACGGAAATCCACGTATTTGATGTCCCTGTCCTTGATTAACTTCAGCACGTCATTGGCTGTGGTCATGTCACGCCCTCACAAGATGCGCAGATAAACACGAGGAATCAGATTTCGAGATGGAGCCGATGCGATCAGATCGCGTCCAGCCCCTTTTCGCCGGTGCGGATGCGGACCGCACTCTCGATATTGGAGACGAAAATCTTGCCGTCGCCGATGCGCCCGGTCAGCGCCGCCTTGCGGATCGCCTCGACAGCCTGCTCGACGATGGGGTCCGGCAGCACCACTTCGACTTTCACCTTGGGCAGAAAATCGACGAAATATTCAGCGCCGCGGTAGAGCTCGGTATGACCCTTCTGCCGGCCGAAGCCCTTGGCTTCAGTAACCGTGATGCCGGAAACGCCCGCAGCGTGCAGCGCCTCTTTCACATCGTCCAGTTTGAACGGCTTTATGATCGCTTCGATTTTTTTCATTGACGCCTGTTGGTCTGCGAACTGGGAAAATCCACCCCGCCGGATACGCTTCGGCCTCATTACCACCGGAAAAGCCGTGCCGCCATGTAAAAAACGTCTAGGGCAGGCCGGTCCCTACGGGCCGCGGCCGAGCCGGCGAGAGGGCCCGGCACAAAGAAAAACCGGCAGGAATATCCTGCCGGTTTCATCAGCCTATATCGCAACCTCGTTAGTCGATGTGTTCCAGCACGTCCGTACGGACCGGCGCTGGCACCGGGACCGGCTTTTCGAGCACCGTCAGTGACGCACCGACGCCGGAGCCGAGCAGTTGCAACGAGATTTCCTTGCCGTTCGCGAAACGTATGCCGTCGCGATAAGCGCCATGTTCAAGGCGCGCGAAGACGACATCTTCCTCCGCCTTGATGCCCAAGCGCGTCTGCAGATCGCTCGAAATATTCTCGAGCCGCAGATGCGTGTCATATTGAACGCAAACCGCCGTCGTGCAATCGCCCGGCCCAGCGAGGCCAACGCTGCCGGACGGGAAACGCGTCGTGACATATCTCTCGCCTTCCCGGGCAGGCCGGGAGGCATACATTTCAAGCGAATAGTCACACATGTTTATCACTCCTGAGCTCTCGAAGGTTGGTCTTTCCAAGCGAAGCCGGCCGCATGCGACGGCGAGAATTTCGTTGGAATGTGCTATCGAAAACTCCCCAAGCAGGGAGTGGGGGGACGGCTAAACCGGTTCGGTTCCTCAGGAGATCACGCGGCGTTGCGCCGCTCGAAGGACCGAAACAACGCCCGGCGACCGCCGCGCGTTCCCAATCGCGAAACATCGAAAACCATCAATGGTTTCAAGTGAATCGCTCAAGTAGGGATATGGTAGCGCGGTTGCGAGACACGTCAAGCTCTTTGCGACTCGCTCACGAATTTGCGCAGCACGATTGTCAATATGCGGCAGGGGCCGGAAGCGTGCCGGAATCAAATTTTTCCAATTTGCGGTTGTAGAGAAAAAGGCGGTCGCAAGGCTCGCGGCGGCATAGGCATCAGCCCTTTTCGACCGGCGTGTCGGGACGCGCGCCCCATTCGCTCCACGAGCCGTCGTAGAGCACGACATTATCCTTGCCGACCGTCTCAAGGCCGAGCAGAAGGATCGCGGCGGTGACACCCGATCCGCATGTCGTAAGCACGGGGCGGCCGAGATCGATTCCGGCCTTGGCAAACGCCGCGGACACGGCTTGCGGCGATTTGATTTCACCGTTTTCCACAATTTCGCGCCAGGGCAGGCTGAAGCTGCCCGGAATATGGCCGCTGCGCACGCCGGGCCGGGGCTCCGGCGCTTCGCCACGAAAGCGCGTTGCCGCGCGCGCATCGACAATCTGCGGCGCGCCGTCACGGGCCGCCTTGCGCACGTCTTCGAGCGAAGCGACGCCCGTCTTGTCGAATGCAGCGACGAAAGTTTGCGGTGCGCGTTTCACCTCGCCACTTTCAAGCGGCCGGCCCTCGGCTTTCCAGCGCGCTAGGCCGCCGGCAAGAAGCTTCACGTTCTTGGCGCCAAAGAGGCGCAGCGTCCACCAGACCCGCGCGCCGCCCTGGAAGTCGGTCGCATCATACACGACGATCCGCGTCGTCTCGCTGAGGCCGAGCGCACCGGCGGCTGTCGCGAATTCCTCCGGCGAGGGCAGCATATGCGGCAGGTCGGTGCTGTGATCGGCAATCTTGTCGATATCGAAGAAGACAGCGCCGGGAATGTGGCTGGCGACATACTCCTCGTGCGCATTGCGGCCTTCACCGGGCACATGAAACGTGCCGTCGATGATCGCCAAATCGGGCGCGCCGAGATTGTCCGCGAGCCATTGCGTCGAAACGAAAAGAGAGCCGGTCATAACGCTGGGTGGTCCTTTATACGTAAGGCGGCTTGATCGTCACCGGCTGTTCGAGCCAGGGCGGCACTGGCAGATTCTTCGTGCGCAAAAAGCCCGGATTGTAGAGCTTGGAGAGATAGCGCGCGCCGGAATCGGCGAGAATGGTCACGATCGTATGGCCGGGCCCGAGCTCTTTCGCGAGGCGCAGCGTACCGACGACATTGATGCCCGACGAACCACCGAGCAGCAATCCTTCATGCGCGGCGAGATCGAAGAGGACGGGCAGGGCCTCTTCGTCGGTGACCCGATAAGCGATGTCGATCGGCGCGTCTTCGAGATTGGCGGTGATACGGCCCTGACCGATGCCCTCGGTAATCGACGAGCCTTCCGCCTTGAGGACGCCGTTGGTGTAATATTCATAGAGCGAGGCACCCAGCGGATCGGCGAGCGCGATCTTGATCTTCGGATTTTTCGCCTTCAGTGCGAGCGCCACGCCTGCGAGCGTGCCGCCGGTGCCGACCGAGGCGACGAAGCCGTCGACCTTACCCTCGGTGTCGGCCCAGATCTCCGGCCCGGTGGTGTCGATATGGCCCTGCCGGTTGGCGACATTATCGAATTGATTGGCCCAGATCGCGCCTTGAATGTGCTCACGCGCGAGCTTCCCGGCGAGCCGGCCGGAGAGCTTCACGTAATTATTGGGATCGGAGTAAGGCACCGCCGGAACTTCGAGGAGCTGGGCACCCTGCAGGCGCAGCATATCCTTTTTTTCCTGGCTCTGCGTCTCGGGAATGACGATCACCGTCCGATAGCCGAGCGCGTCCGCGACCAGCGCGAGGCCGATGCCAGTATTGCCGGCAGTGCCCTCGACGATGATGCCGCCCGGCTTCAAGACTCCGCGCGCCTCGGCGTCGCGGACGATCGCCAAGGCCGCGCGGTCCTTGATCGAGCCGCCCGGATTCAGGAATTCAGCCTTGCCGTAGATCTCGCAGCCCGTCGCCTTCGAGGCATGCTGCAAGCGGATCAGCGGCGTATACCCGATGGCATCGATGACATTCTTTCGGACCGGCATGTTTCCATTCCTGACAAAATTCGTGGGCTATATAAAAGGGGAGGGTGCGGCCTGTCGAGCCGCGTGTTAGGCGAGCGACAGTCCTTGCTTAAATCGAGAGAAGAATGAGCAACACCATATACCGGGCGAGACCGGGCGATGGCCTGGCTTTCGTCACCGGCGCCAGCGCCGGCATCGGCCGCGCGACCGCGCTTGAACTCGCGCGGCGCGGATTCAAAGTGGCGGTGACGGCCCGCCGCGCCGAAGAATTAAATCATCTCGCTGCGACTCGGCCGGAGCAGATTTTTGCCTATCCCGCCGACGTGACTCAGGCCGCGGACGTGGCGGCATTGATCGCCAGGATCGAGAGTGAGCACGGCCCGATCGCGCTCGCCTTCCTCAACGCCGGCCTTTCGCTGCATGCAGAGCGGGATGGCTTTACCGTCGCGCTTCTCGCCAAGACCTATGGCGTCAATATCGACGGTGTCGCCAATTGCCTCGAACCCTTGCTGGCGGCGATGTCCCAACGCGGGCGCGGGCAGATCGCGATCAACGCCTCGCTTGCCGGTTATAATGGCCTACCGGGCTCGGCCATCTATGGTTCGTCAAAGGCCGCGCTGATCTACATGGCGGAAGCGCTGCGCCTCGCCTACGGGCCGAAGGGTCTCAATATTCAAGTGGTCAATCATGGCTTCGTCCGCACGGCGATGACCGACGACGAACAGGACTTCGCGCAACCCTACAAGATCGAACCCGAGGCGGCAGCGCAGCTCATCTGCGACGGCCTCGCGCGCGGCGGATTCGAGATCGCCTTTCCCTGGCAGCTCGCCGCTTTGTCGAAATTCATCCGCGCGCTGCCCTATGCGCTGAAATTCCCGTTCATGGAACGGGCGCTGAACCGCGCGAAGCTGCGCTAGGCGCTTCGGAAAGCAGCGTTTTGGCAGATCCCGCTCGCGCCTGCGCGGAAAGCGCAGCCAGCGATGAGAAAATGGAGGCCTCGCCCGGAATCGAACCGGGATTGAAGGATTTGCAGTCCTCTGCGTAACCACTCCGCCACGAGGCCCTCGCAGCAAGGGTTTCCCCGCCTGCGGCCGCCGCTATAGCAAGGCGCGGGCGCCGCGGCAACTCACGGCCCGGTGCAAAAAGATAAGCCGCCAAGGCTCATTCCAGCTTTGCAAAGCACCGCCGAGCTTGTTATATGCGCGGCTCCCTGATCCCTGATAGCTCAGCTGGTAGAGCAATCGACTGTTAATCGATCGGTCGCAGGTTCGAGTCCTGCTCAGGGAGCCAGCCTTTCGGCAGACAGTCCATTCCACGCCGCGCATCAGGCGTGGCGCAGGGAATACCCCTTCTTTTCGTTGGACTTTGCCGCCTCATCCAAAATCGTTGCCAATTTACATCCCCCGGCACGTACTCGTGCGCCAGCGCACGTTGTCATGACAGTCATCCACAGGCTCGCCCAATTTCCGGCTTTTGCCGTACCCGCTCGATGCTATCCTTCAGAAAGAAGAGATTGATTCGTAGTGATTGCGTTTCGTGGTTGAGCCGCGAACGGCTTACGGGTGTGGGGAGCTGGTCCGTTGGGCAGCAGCGATTTTCAATCGGCGCGTGCGGGCATTCACAGCGAAGTTGAGGGCGCCGACGATTCCGGCACTGCCTCTCTCGGCCTCGTCGAAATAGCCGGCCGGATTAAATGGTTCGACGCTTCGAAAGGCTACGGCTTCATCGTTCCCGACAACGGCATGCCAGATGTGCTTCTGCACGTGACGACGCTACGGCGCGACGGATTTCAGACCGCGCATGAAGGCACCCGCATCGTTTGCGAGGCGGCGACACGGACCAAGGGCCTTCAGGTGCTGCGCGTGGTGTCGATGGATGAATCGACCGCCGTGCATCCCGCGCAATTGCAAATGCGTACGCATGTGCAGGTGGCGCCCACCAGCGGCTACGAAATCTGCGTCGTCAAATGGTTCAACCGGGTGCGCGGCTTCGGCTTCGTCTCCCGCGGCGACGGGACGGAAGACATCTTCATCCATATGGAGACCTTGCGCCGCTATGGCATTGCCGAGTTGAAGCCCGGCGACAGCCTGCTGGTGCGTTTCGGCGACGGCCCAAAGGGCCTGATGGCAGCCGAGGTCAGGCCGCTCGAAGCGGCCTTGCCTTCCTCGCACTGATCCGGCAAGAGAGGCACGGCCAGTTCTGGCCGTGCATCCGGACCGCCCCTATGATGCCTCGCTTCGCTTTTCACCGCTGGCTTTCGCGCGCTGCAGTCTTAGCTGCGCTGATGGCTCTGGCGCCCGCGCCGGGGTTCGCCGAGGCGGAACACGGCAAGCTCACCGTCGTCACCGCCGGCGGCGCGCATCAATTCGATGTCGACGTGATGCGCTCGCAGGCCGATCTCGAAAAGGGCCTGATGTTTCGCAAGTCGATCCCGGCCGATTACGGCATGTTGTTCGACTTTCGGCGCGAACAGACGATCATGATGTGGATGAAGAACACCTACATCCCCCTCGACATGCTGTTCATGGACAAGACCGGCAAAGTGGTGGGCATCATCGCCAACGCGCAGCCGATGTCGGAAAAGATATTGACGATTCCGGTGCCGACCGACGCTGTGCTCGAACTGCAGGGCGGCGCGGCGGCGCGGATCGGCGTCAAGGTCGGGGACATCGTCCGCGACCCGATTTTCAGCCCCTAGGATTGATCGCCAGGATCGATCGCCAAGATCGCCGCCTTGTCCGGCTCCGGTCGTCATGTTAGCTGGCTAAGGGTGGGGCAGGGCTCTTCGGGGTATGGCGCAGCCTGGTAGCGCGGAAGTTTTGGGTACTTCAGGTCGCAGGTTCGAATCCTGCTGCCCCGACCACCTAACGTGTTGATTTTAATAGCACCCGTTCTGATGTCGTTCTGATGTTTCGTTCTGATGCTGTTCACTGACAGCTTCCGTGGTGGAAAATCGACACCAGCAACGAAACAAAAGAGAGCACAAGCGCCAAGCCGGCGAACGCGACCGAGGCGCCGGGCGCCCAGCTGTCGAGCCATTCCGTTCGATGTCGCCAGACGGCCTGCTGCATTACCCCCAGGCCCTCCGCCGTCAGGATGTCATCCGGTACAAGCTTAGATTCTTGCCAAAAGCGGCCCTCACGACCTGGGAGGGGAATCCGGCGCTCGGCAGCGACTGCGCGAAAATATCGCGTCTGTAAAAGCGCGATGGTTTCGTGGGAAAGATCAAAATCTACATCGTATTGGGTGCTAAGCTTTGCCGTTTCGACCGCCGCGTTTGGCGCACCCAGCAGAGCTTTCCTGTCCTTCTCATAGCTCCGCTCGACGCGCGCCAGGTCGCGCAGTTCTTTCGCCAGCTTAAGACGGTAGGTAATCCAGCGGAACATCAGTTTTCGCCCCGCCCGCGCTTGCGCGCCTCGGCGACGTTGGCAACGGCCGTGCGCATCTGCCGATCATAGCGCCGGGTGATGACGACACCTGAATGGGTTGCCGCCCTGGAAACATCCGTCTCGTCGGCGCCCGATTCCAGCGCCTCAGTGACGGCGCCGGCGCGCGAATCCATGTTCCAGACCTCGTCTGGAATACCCGCGTCGCGGGCGATCGCGCGGAACCAGGTGCGATAGCTGCGCTCGCGGATCGGCAGATCATGCTCGCCCTTGACGATCGCGCCGACGCGCTCGGCCTGCGGGACCATCTGCATCAGCGGCCAGAGCAACTCATAGGTGGTGAGGTCGAATTCGCCTTTTTTGCTCCGTTTCGAGGTCTTAAGCCGTAGAATGCCGCCTGGGATATTTTCCCAGGTGAACCGGCCATCCCAAATCTCGCGGCCGGCTTCGTCCGCGCCCCATTCGCCGATCACGTCTTTTTGACGCAGCATGGTCTCGAACTGTGCGGCGGTGCCGATCGCCATGTAGAGGCCGCGCTTGTCGCCACGGGCGAGAGCCGTCTCTACGAAAGCCTTGGCCTGTTCGAAGGTCATCTCCGATTCGCGCGGCGGAGCGCGCTCAAAACGAATCGCTTTCAGACCTTCAGCGAGCTCGCCGCAGTCCTTATATCCGAGCGAGGCTCCGAAACGCAGAACCATACGAACGGCGGCAACAGCATCATGCGCCCGCTTAATGCGCGGTTTACTGCCGGGCTTGGCCGGCATGCGCCACCTGCGATACCAGCCCTTGACGTCGACGGGAACCAGCGCCCGCACGGCGCGCCTGGCCACCGTGGCGCGGATGACCTTCAGACTGTCAATGTAGGATTCGGCCGTGTTGCCCTTGACCTCGTGGATCGGGCTTTCGGAATGCGCCTCGAAGAGATCGCAAAGGCTGCCGATGGTGCCGTCATAGAAGACGCGCGGCCGATCGCCGGCATCGAGCCACGTGGCCAGCCGCGCGTTATAGGTCGCGCAGAGATCCAGCAACTCGGCCTCGGTTGCGTCGGGTGGTAAAGGGATCAAGGGCTCGGGATATTTCGCGGCCTTGGTCGATACGTTCGCCGCGCTCCAATAAAGCGCCGTCCAGCCCGCGCGCCGCCGGCGAATGAGCCCCGGGAATCTGCTCTTTTTCACCATCGCCCCACGTCTCCTGGCCGTCCACAACCGCAGGGATATCCTTGCCGATGCCGGCGCGCCGGTCCAGCCAGGCGCGCACCGCCGGGTAATACCGGCCGCCAAAGAGCGCATCTTTCCGCGGAAAACCTCGCGTCTCAAGCTCAAGCACAAGCTTTGTAAAGGCCACGCGCGTCAAGTGCGGCGAGATCCGCTGCCACAATTCATCGTCGGTGAGATAAAGCGCGTCAGGCGCTTCGCGCAGGGCGGCTCTGCTCATCCGATGGCCTCACAGACGAAGCCGTTGGCGCGGGCGCCGAGGACGTCGGTATGGCAGGGGACGCAATCGGGGCAGGGCTCGTCGAGCGGCTTGCCGGTGGCCGCGTGGCGCGGGCAGAGACGGCACCAGCAGGCGAGGTTGCGACCGCGAAGCTCGCCAATCTGATCCCGCAGCGAGCGCCATACGAAGTGTGGATCATTGCAAAAATGGTCAGCGTGAAAGGTGACCGCTTCCGTTCGCCCGACATGCATGTGGCACATCAGATAGCGGCCGAAGGGATTGCGCGCATCGTCGACGTAGACGGTCATAATGCAACGCCCTTTCGCTTAGTGCTGCCCACTGCGAAGGCTGTGGCGTTGGCCCTACGGCACTCGGCTAGGTGTTCGTCGAGCCTCCTGAGCGCCCCGGGATCGTGCGAATTTCTTGCCGCGGCCATCGCTGCGACGGCCGCCCAATTGAGGCCTTGGTCGCTTATGATTGCGGCGGCGGCGGCGCGGCCGAGAATTGAGCGGCAGGCGTCTTCTAAGGTCACCGCTGACCGCCTTTCTTTTCGGCGGCGATCGCGGCCTTGACGGCGTCGCGATCAAGCCAAACCACGAGGCCGAGTTTGTCGGTGTTGCCGTCGAGGCCGACCAGGCGCGGCGTGCCGAAGGTGATATGGCTGCCGCGGCGCATGCTGTAGTCGGCCGAGATCATAACCTCGTCGAGGTTTTGCATCTCGACTTTATCGTCGCCGACACTTGCAATGAGTTCGCTGAGCTTCACGGGTGCCTCAATCGACAAGAAAACGGAGATCGTAAGTCACGGCTTCGCAGCGCGGGACCGGCAGCGACCGCAGCTCCCGATCGAAGAGCGCGTTCGCCTCCGCGTCATGCGTCTGCGGCGAGACGCAGCGGATATAGGCGTGAACGGGAACGCCAGTGTCGGTCGCCTCGGTCCAAATGCGGCAGTATGCGCCATCGATCCTCTGGAAGCGGTCGGTCGGTTCGAGCGTGAGTTTCATGCCCTGCCTTTCATTTCCGGCTGCCCTTCGAAGCGCGCGATCATCTCGCGGAAGAGGGTGCAGAGATCACGTCGATCGGCGCCGTTGGAAATGAAGTTGCAACGCGCGCCTTCGGGACCGTCGAAGGGGTAGACCAGGAGCACAAAGCCCGTCTTCCTATCGGCGCCCTTGGCGGAGCGGTTCAGGAATTCGTCCAGCGTCTGCGCGATCGCCGCCATCTGCCGCTGGTATTTCTCCTCGATCGGCGCGTCGCCCAGACGTTCATGTCGCCGCTTCTGCTCACCCATTTGCCACCTCCGGAAATGCGTTGTGCTCGATGCCGTCGAGAAGGCGCCCGGCGCGGCGCTTGCCGATGCGCCAGGTATCTGTAGCCTCATCGTAAGGCCAACCGTGAAGCTCTGGACCTGGATTGCGGGCCGAGAACCTGACGTGCTCGCCGCACATCGAATCCGGAGCCCATTCACCCCACTGCTTGAAGAAGAAGGGAACGCCGACACAGGCGCAAAGGTTACGGATTGATCGAGCCCAGTCCGCGTGCATTGGTCGGGCGTGGGGCCCGCTCTCGCCGCTCACGATGACCCAATCGATCGCGCGATCGTTATTGTCGACGATCATGCCACCAAGACCCGAGACTGCACCACCGATCGTGGTCGTATCTGGATCAAACGGCCGAATTGGCGAGACGTTCTTTGGGATGCGGATGGTGCATGTGCCCATAAATTCGTTGAGCGCCTCGCCGATGTCTTCCAAGAGCGGCTCGCACGACACGAAGCGAACTGCTGCCGGCGTCGCTTTCAACTGCTCGCACCTCTCGAGCGTCGTCGCCTGATCTTCGCAGCTCACGCCAAGCCAGACGTTGGAGGGGGGCCACCAACGCGCGCCTGGCTGAAGATGGCCAACCGGCCCCACGCCGTTCGGTGGCATGCCTAGCCCGCTTCGGCGCATCTTCTCGACAAGATCGCCGACGCGATTGCACGCATCGCCCGCATAAAATTCATAGAATCCACATTGACCCCGCGTGAGATACTCCCGCATCCGCGCCGGACGCTTCGTCAGAAACTGGAACGTGTGCTGCGGGCTGAGCGCGACGACGGCGAAAATCTTGTCGAGCATGTCGTCGCTGACGAAATCGGCGAAGAGATCCGTCATCGAGCCGACGAAGATCTTGCGCGGGCGCTTCCAGCGCAGGGGTTGCAACAGCAGCTTTTCGTCGAGGAAGATATCGATGACGTCTCGATTGCCGGGTTTGTAATCAAGCCGCGTTCCGAGACGCAGATTAAATCCCTCTGCATAGCAGTTGCGGCAGCCTTCCGAGACATGCTCGCAATGCCAGCCGATCGGCCGATCGCCGCCCGCGCCTTGCGTCTTCTGGCCGAGGACGCGCCACGCCGCCCGCACCGGATTCCAGCTCGCGTCTGTCCATTCGATCTTGGAGCGATCAGCCATGGCGCATCACCACGCGGCCGTCGATTTTCTTTTTGAAGGGTGAGCGTTTCCCGCAGGGGAGTGGCCGAGACGACCGCGGCTTGACGCGATAGTCAGCAACCTCCTGGCGCCGGGCTTTGCCGATCTGCGCCAGATCGCGCGGTGTCTTCACCCCGTCGCATTGCAGGCAAAGGATCTGCGCATTCTCGAAGGTCGGCTTGCCGCCCAGGCGATCGGGGATGACATGATCGCAGCGGAACCGTCCCTTGGTGACGATCGTGGGACAGCGACGTCCATCCGGTAGCTTTCCTTCACAGCGCCAGCCACAATATTCGAGCCGCCGCTTGATGGTGCTGAGGGAGAAATTGCAGCGCCTATCCATTGGCGTCCCCAGCATCCGTTGGGTTCGATCCTAGAGGCGCTAAGCGAAAGCCGACGATAAGTCCATCGACGTCCGTTTGATCTCTCAGATAGTGCCGCGTGCCCCCTTGGAGGCCGGCCACATACCATCCGGAGCCTCGCTTGAGGACGATCCGCACTGTTCCTTCCGGCAAAGGTGAGAATTCACCATCAGCGATCAGAAGCGTGCCTTCGCGGACCTGTGAGACGTGTACCCATCCTGGCTTCACAGAGTCTGATTCGACGCGGCTTGCTGAAGCCTCTGCGCGCCGAGCGCGTTCAAGCAGCTTGCTGCCCTCCTCAAGCAATTCATCGCGTCGACACTCTAGATCCTGCACGCGCGTCAATAGATCGACGGCGACAAGTTCGCCCTCTGACAACGAAGTGAGGGGCCCACGATCTTTCAGCAGCCGGGCGTAACTCTGCAGGCATGAGCGGAAGCCGTGAAGCAGTGCTTCGTCAATCGACCCGGGCGTCATCACTCTGCGGCCTCCTGCTCCGGCACATCCAGCACGGGCTGCGCGGCGGCCCAATCGCTGAGTGGATGCGGCAGCCAGGCGCGCGCCTTTGCCAAGGTCGCGGCTCGGGCGGCGGCCGAGTCTTTCTTCAGCTTTTTTACCTCGGCGCCGGCGGCCGGCCCGTCGAGAGATTCGATCGTGCGGACGGCCGCATCTTTCGTCGCGGCGGCGAAATAGCCGTCATAGTCGAAGGCGGTCAGGAACTGGCCCCGAAGATCGCTGCCGCGGGCGATGATAGTGCCGGCGAAATCGGCGATCGCCGAAAAGGGATTGGTTCCGGCGCGAACGCTTCGCGCAATCGCGTGGCAGAAGGCGCTGGTCAGATCCGCAAGCGGCGCTTCGTTGACCAGCGCGAGGGCCTTGTCGGCGCCGAGGCGCACCAAAGCCTGGGTCAGCGGATGCTCGCGATCGAAGGCCTCATCGTGCAATTGCTTCTGGATCGTGACGCCGAACACGCGGCTGGTGAAATGCCCTGACGCGATGACGGCGACGGCCAGAGCAAGATCGGGACGCGAGACGATCGCATTGGCGAAGGCGAGATTGATGGTGCGATCGAGGATCGCGCGCACGCCCGCGGAGGGCTTGTCATCGCTTTCGGAGGCGGCGGCAGGGTCCGCCGTGCTTTGGGCTGCCGCCGCCTCCTTGCGACCACGCGGGGAGGAGGCGCGCGGTGATTCCGGTTCATCGGCGAATTCGCCGTCCTCGTCTTCAGCGTCCGGCCCGTCCTTCGCCGCGCGCTTGCGATAGCCGAAGGTCAGATCAATATCGCCGTCGAAACCCACGCCGATCGAAAAGCCCCATTTGCCACGCTCGACCTGCGGCACCGCGCGCGCCGCAGCGCGGCGCACGATCGCCAAATATTCCGCGACGAGTGCCGAGCGCTTGGCAACAGCCACTGTGCGGTCCGCGGCGGCCGTTTTCGGATCGGCAATCAGCTTGTGGAGGGCTGGGCCCTCCTTTTGCACGATAGCTTCGGCGCGCTCCTCTTCGCCGTCGATATAGTCGGGCTCAAATTGCCAATCGCAGACGAGGTTATCATCGTCGTCGGCGTCGCAATCGATCGTATAGAATCCCCAGCCGTCGGCGGCTTTGATGGCTTCGGCCTCGGCGCGCAATTTCTCCTCCGCTAACTGCCGGCAGATCGCCGCGTCGCGCCAGACGACCTGCTCCTCGAAGAGATCCTCGCCAATGCGGCCGCCGGCGGCGCGATAGGCCGCCTCGCCAACGAACACGGCCTCGCCGTACGTCGGCTTCAGCGTATCGACGCGCAGCCTGCGCTTGATCTCGTAGGGCGTGAGATGATGCTTTCCAGCCTTCGACAATTCGGCGTAGACGGCCGCCTGCTGCTCCGGGCTCTCGCTCACGGCAAAGGCGCGTGCCGTATCGGCATCGAGCTTGCCGCTCTTCCACGCGGCGCGGATCTCCGGCGCGAGACGCCCGAGCGCGAGACTCTTGCGGACCTCGTGCTCCGATCGGACGAAGGCGCGGGCGATCGCCGCGACATCCATAGATTCGCCCAGGGCGACGAAGGCCTCGTATTCCTCGACCGGATGCATCTGCTCGCGGAACAGGTTCGCCGTCAGCGCCAGGGCGCTCAATTCGGCGTCGCTGCCAGCAAAGATATTGACGCGGACGTCGCTGCTGTCGCCGCCCCAGGCTTTGCCCTCCTTGGCGAGCAGCTTCAGCGCCTTGAACCGGCGCCCACCGGAGAGGACGTGAAATTTGCCGTTCTCCTCATGCACGCCGAGCTCGTCGATCAGGCCGATCTCATGCAGGGACGACGAAAGCTCGGCGATGCCGGCCTTCGGGTGATGATGGCGCGGATTGAATCGCGACAGGCCGGCGATCTTCGCCAGCGGAATCTTGTCACTCAGAACCTGGAGCATGATGGAGCCGTGCTGAACGATCGACGCAGGGCAACGCGGACGCAGATACGCTTAATGCCGAGAGGGAGCTGCCACGTGCGAAGCGATGACGCATTCGACGCTCTCGGAGACGCCTTTTTCGGAATAGAGCTTGGCGAGCCGGGTGAAATGCTCCGGCGTCGCCGTGTGGCCATTCGACTCGATGAAGCTCTCGATCGCCGCGCTGGCGATATGAAAGCCGTGCGATGTGATGAGGGTGGCAAGCGTCGCTGGCGGCACGCCGAGGCGCCGAGCTTCAACGGCGAGCGCGGCCAGAGTTTCGGAGATCGCGTCGGCCGCCCTTTCGTGGAGGCGGCGGAATTCGCGGGCTTGTTCAGGTGTCATCTATGCCTCCCGGAAAAACGTAAATCGCGCGTATGCCCATCGGGGCGCGGACGATAGCGGTAAAGGATGTCTTCAAAGGTGGAGGGCCGCGTCGCCGCGACGGCGAGGCCGAAGCGAAGGCCGACGAGCACGCCGAGCGCGAAAAGGATCGAACCGCCCAGCATGAGCGAGATCAGAGGCACGGTGGCGCCTCCGGAAACGGCCGGTTGAGGTAGACCTCGAGATTCGCAAGTGCCGCGTCGAATTCGGCAAGCGTCTCGCGGAAGGCGGCGAAGGCTGTGTCAAGCTCTTGCGTCGCCACGGAGGCGCGATCACCAGCGTTGGTATTAGGTAAGCCGCCCGTGGCGGCCTCGAAAGGCTGCCTGATCATGCGGAAACCCGTGCAAAAAGATGAGGAACGGTTGGAATGTGCCGGCCGCGCGCGGCAGGCTGGAAAGGCGGAAGGGCGAGCGTTAACCATGAGAGATAGTTGCACAACTCGCAACTTCATGCAAGCGCATAGTGCGCAACTTGCAACATCGCGGTGGCGACTTGTCGCACCTTGTCTTCCGCCGGAGGCGATGTCACACCTATGTGTATTGCAGAGGTGTAGCCTCGGGATGCATCCGCTGGAAACGCAAAAATGAAGCTTAGGGCGATGTTGCTGATCGGAGCCACCTTGGCCGCCACTGCGGCGCGCGCCGACAATACGGCCTGGATGCTCCATTCGGACTCCGACCCAATGACCGATGCGCCGGAAGCTTTGGCAATGACGGAAGGTGATGCGGGGGTCAGCGCGATATTTGGCTGCCCCGCGCCCCATAAAGCTGCGTGGCTGTTAACTTCCTCCAAATTTGATCTTCAGTTTGAACCAGCGAGATCCGTCCGACTGCGTGTTGACAGCTCGCCGCCGGAAGCGATGACGTGGCAAAACTTGAAAAGTGGGGGTGTTGGTCTAAAGGGTGACGAGGCCACGAAGCTTGCCAAACGCGTTGAGGCCGCGCGGACGAGATTGGTTTTTGACGATGGAAGCGGCCCGATCGTCCTCTCCCTTGAGGGCGCGTCAGGCGCGATAGCTAAAGCGCTCTCTATTTGTCAGCTCAAATGAGGCGCTCGACAAAGCGGCCTCTATCCCCGGACCGTCTTTTTCAGCGGGAAGGCCGCCTCGAGCATGGCTTTCATTCGGTCTATCTCTTCTTGATCTCTGCCGGCAAAAAAATTAACGAGCCACGCTTCGTCCGGGTGTCGAAAAAGCGATTCTCTATCGCAATCGAAAAGAACCGCTAGGCGTTCCTGCATATCCTCCGCTGGCGAACTCTCTCCCTTAAACCAGCGGGATACGGTGCTTTTGTCTGCGCCGATTACTTTCGCCAGTGCAGTCGGAGTCTCAAAGCCCTTCTTCGAAGCCCACTCCTTTATGAAATGTGGCCGGCTGGGTTGTTTGAAACGATGAATCGATGCGGCTGGTCCCATGAACCAATCTTATTTGCGCTGCCGCAAGTTGTCTTCGCTGCAATTTTCAGGGCAGAGGCTTGCTAATGGTTGCGAGTTGTGCAACTATCTAATCTATGCAGGATGCAACCTTCCACGATCTGTTGCGCGGCCGCGGCCAGAAAGCAAAGCTGGCAGAGGCCCTTAATGTCGATCGATCTATCGTGAGTCGATGGATTGAGCGGCGCGTTCCTGCGGAACGCGTTCTTGAAGTTGAGAGGGCGACCGGAATTCATCGGTCGAAAATTCGTCCCGATCTTTACCCGCCCTCTGAGTTGGAAGGTGCCGCTCCTTATTGTGGTGCTCTCTCAGAAGAGCCTGCGACGTAAGAGGCGGAGGAGCAGTGCTCCTCTGTTGATCCTAAGTTTTATCCAGATCGTGTGCGTCCAAATGCTTGTCTCTCCACGCCGCGCCGCAGCTTCCATCTGCGGCAAGGGCGGAAAATGCCTGGTCTCGTAGCTTTCGTTGTCCTGCTTACCGTTTGCGTCCCCGTAATGACCGACTCCCTCATTCCCGCGTCTCAATCAGATGAGCACGAGGGAATTGGCATGGTCTGTCAAACCGCTTCGCAATCGGAGCTACAACCGATGTCCGCCGCCACCTATGTCGATGATGCCCGGGAGATGGCCGCAGCGCTCGAAGAGCGCGAAGCCAGGCTCGCCGGTAGTCTCGCGCAGGCGCGGCGCAACCTCGCGGCTCGCTTCGGAATTGCGGCACGCATCTTTTACGCGCTCCGCCATCGGCCGCCGAAGACGATCACCGCCGACATTTATGATCGTCTCTGCGCTGCGCTTGAGGTCTCGGCCGCGCAAGGCATCAGGACCCTTCAACATGAAATGGCCACGGCTCATCAGCGCCGTCTGCGTCTTCGTCAAAACCACGCGCGCAAGGCTGCACTTCTGGTGGGCGAAGCGCGGCAGGAACTCGCCTTGATCCGGTCTGAGAGCCGGGAAGGGGGCGCTCGGTGAGCGCTATCCTTAATTTCTTGGCGTTGCGGCTGGAGGCGGCTGCTCAGCAGCTTCGACGCCTCGCAGGAGATCCGCTGCCAGTTGCCTGGCAATCTGCGGAGTCAGGGCAAACTGGTGAGTTCCTGCCAATCTATCGGATAAAGCCGGATCAGGTAGATACCCGATTTTTACCAGCACGGACATTCCGAGCGCCGGAACGACGTGAAAACTCTGCACGGGGGCCAGAATGATATCGCCCCCTTCGTTCGTTTCCCACTCCATGACCGCCTCCCTCAGCTGTCGGCATGAAAGCACGCCGAGCGTGAGGCCGTCATCTTCTGATTACGTCTGCACCGGGTTCAGGGCCTCTGGCTTCGGTGAGACGTGTGCGGCGCCGGGTGTGCCGCTCCCGGGTTGCCCTCGTGACCCGGTTATCGCCCGGCGCCGCAGTTCGTAGCGTGTAGCGTCTTCGTCCCGTCTGCGGCCGGCGTTTGGCCGCGGGCACCTCCCCTTGAACTCGCCCGTCGCTCCGGCGACGGGCCCTTTTCTGCGCGTTTCGCGCCACGGAGATTTGCGTGCCTTTTCCTAAGCCAGCCGCGGCGACGGACCGCGAAACACTCGAAGAGATCGCGCGGCTGTGGGCCGACCCGAACAACACCAAGCAGGCGATCGCCGAGCGATACGGCTATTCCGTCGGCTGGCTCGACAGGCGCCTCGACGAAGCCAGGAACATGGGATTTGCCGTTTTCCCGCGTGCCGGCGGCCGCGGCGCGGCATCAACCTTCACGGACGAACTCGTGCAGCTCGTCGCGACGCTCGTCGCCGACAAAACGCCGCATAACGAGATCATGCGGCGGCTCGGCAAGGACAGTTCCTGGGTCAGCCACGCGAAATATCTCGCACGCCATCGCGGCTTCGACGTCGCGGCAGCGCCCGAAGCCTCGGCAAAGACGCCGTCCGATCTCGTCGCCGGGCTTCGCGTCACGCGGCGACGTCGCGGCGGCATCACGATCACGCTTCCCTATCTGCGCTGCCTCGACCCGGAGGCGCGGCGTGTCTGAGACTTCCGGCCCGAAACTTCGCACCATCACGCGCATCGACGCGCGGGACGTTCGCCCGGCGAAGAGCTTCGGGCTAAAGCCGGAGTGCGTCTGGATCGACATCGTGCTGCTGCGCGTCGACGAAACCTACCAGCGTCCGATCGACAAGCAGGGCCGGGCGCAGATCGCGCTGATCGCGGAGACGTTCGACTGGCGCAAATTCGCGCCGGTGATCGTCGCCGACATTGGGGGGGGGCTTTACGCGATAGTGGACGGGCAGCATCGAGCCCATGCAGCGGCCCTGTGCAATATCCGCTCGGTGCCCTGTTATGTGATCGCCGCCGCGCCGGAAGAGCAGGCGGACTGCTTCGCCGCCATCAACGGCCAGGTCATCGCCATCCGGACGCAAAACCTCTGGAAGGCGCGTCGCGCCGCCGGTCATCCGGAGGCTGCCGCTTTGGATAGGATCGCGACCGCCGAGGGCGTTTCACTCGTCTGGCACAATCTCTCGACCCTGGCGATGGAGCCGGCGCAGACCTGCGCGCTCAACGCCATTGTCCGCGCGGTCCGGCGGTATAACGAAAAGATCGCGGGGCTGGCGCTCTTCGCTTTGCGGTCGACGCGCACCAGGGCAAAGCGCAGCTTCCTCACGGCGCAATGGATCGAGGCCACCGTCGCCGTGCTCGCCGAACATCCCGAGTGGCACGATCGCGCGCTGATCTCGGCGCGCCTGGGCAAGATCGATCTCGCCGAGCGCGAAGCCGATATCCGCGCCGCCCGTGCGGAGAATCCGGCGCTGAGCGGGCGCGCATTGGCGGAAGCGGCCATTTTCATTGCGCTCGAAGGCGTGGACGAGGTGACGGCATGACGGATCCGCCGTTCTCGCTCTTCCACCCGCTCGCGAATTTGTTTCCGCTGATCGAAGGCGCGGATTTTGAAGCTCTTGTCGCCGACGTGCGCGCCAATGGTCTGCGCGAGCATATCGTCGTTCACGAGGGACTGATCCTCGACGGCCGCAATCGCTTTCGCGCGGCCGTAGCTGCGGACCTCATCGCCGCCGAAATTCCGGCACGTGGCAGCGCGCCCTTTACCCAGCATTTTTCACGCTATCTGCCCGACCGAGATGGCGACGCGCTCGCCTTTGTTATTTCCAAGAATCTGGCGCGGCGTCATCTGAACGAAAGCCAGCGGGCTTTCGTGGCGGCCAAAATCGCGAACTTGACGCAGGGCAGGCCGGGTTCAGAAAAACAGGCAAATTTGCCGGTTAAGCAACGGGATGCCGCGCAGCTTCTCAACATATCTGAGCGATCGGTTCGATCCGCGGCCGTGGTGCGAGACAAAGGCACGCCAGAACTTCAGCACGCGGTTGAGACCGGAAAGATCGCCGTGTCCGAAGCCGCCAAGGCGGCCAAGCTCGGCGCGGAGAAGCAGACCGAAATAGCTGCTGCTGCCGAAGCCGGAAAAGCCAATGTGGTGCGGACGGCGATCAAGCGCGAAACGCGCGATGATCGCGAAGTTGCCTTGGCGGCGAAACAGCGCGACCTGCCGCAGCAGAAATTCGGTGTCATCCTTGCGGATCCGGAATGGCGCTTTGAGCCCTGGTCGCGCGCGACCGGCATGGATCGCGCCGCCGACAATCATTATCCGACGTCCTGCACCGAGGTCATCGCTTCGCGCGATGTCGCTGCGATCGCCGCCGACGATTGCGTGCTGTTCCTCTGGGCGACCGCGCCCATGCTGCCGCAGGCCTTCGTCGTCATGGGCGCCTGGGGTTTCGATTATCGCTCGAATTTCGTTTGGGCCAAGGATCGGGTCGGCACCGGTTACTGGAATCGCAACCGGCACGAGCATCTCCTGATCGGCATCAAGGGCCGTCCGCCGGCGCCGGCGCCAGGTACGCAATGGGACTCGCTGATCCATGCCTCGGTCGGTGCGCATTCCGCGAAGCCGGACGGCTTCCACGAGCTGATCGAAGCCTATTTCCCGAACCTACCGAAGGCAGAGCTCAACTGCCGCGGCAAAGCGCGGCCCGGCTGGGTGGCCTGGGGCAATGAAGCGGAGCAAGCGGCATGATTGACTTTGCAAAACAGCTTACACAGGCGGAACTCGACATCGTCCAGGAGCGTCGCCGTCAAGTCGAGGTCAAGGGCTGGACGCCAGAGCACGATGACCGTCACGAGGGTGGAGAGATAGCCGGGGCGGCCGCCTGCTACATTATGGAAAATCTTCTCGTCCACGCGCCTGGTCTTCGTGCCGTCATCAAAAAGACGATCGAGATGCTTTGGCCTTGGGCACATCATTGGTGGAAGCCGAAGGATCGACGTCGCAATCTCGTCAAGGCCGGCGCACTTATCATCGCTGAGATCGAGCGGTTTGATCGAGCGGCAGCCCGCGAACGGGGCGAGACATGAGCCTCGTTCACGTCGCGCTTCCTCGCGCGCCTTCACACAGATCAATCGTCTTCACCGCCGATGAGGCGGAACGGCGGCTTTCGCATTTGCGCGCTCTCGGATTTTCGCGAGAGGATGCGGACAAGGTCTTCGAGGCAATCGATCTGCCCACGCCGGAGAAGATCGACGCGAGGATTTCCGACCTGCGCGCGGCCGGCTTTACCGACCCGGTGAAGATGATCACCAGCTCGCCGGCGATCCTCGGCTACGCGATCGACAACATCCGCGGCAAGATTTCCGACCTGCGCGCGGCCGGCTTTACCGACCCGGTGAAGATGATCACCAGCTCGCCGGCGATCCTCGGCTACGCGATCGACAACATCCGCGGCAAGATTTCCGACCTGCGCGCGGCCGGCTTTACCGACCCGGTGAAGATGATCACCAGCTTGCCGGCGATCCTCGGCTACGCGATCGACAACATCCGCGGCAAGATTTCCGACCTGCGCGCGGCCGGCTTTACCGACCCGGTGAAGATGATCACCAGCTTGCCGGCGATCCTCGGCTACGCGATCGACAACATCCGCGGCAAGATTTCCGACCTGCGCGCGGCCGGCTTTACCGACCCGGTGAAGATGATCACCAGCTCGCCGGCGATCCTCGGCCTGTCGATCGACAACATCCGCGGCAAGATTTCCGACCTGCGCGCGGCCGGCTTTACCGACCCGGTGAAGATGATCACCAGCTCGCCGGCGATCCTCGGCTACGCGATCGACAACATCCGCGGCAAGATTTCCGACCTGCGCGCGGCCGGCTTTACCGACCCGGTGAAGATGATCACCAGCTCGCCGGTGATCCTCGGCTATTCCCGGGAACGGCTGGCGCTTTGTTGCCGGATCGTGGCCGGGCTTGAGGACCGTTCCGACGCCCAGCTCGCGCGGCTGACCGGTCTACCACGCTCGCTTCTGGAAGCACTTGCGGCGCAATCGCCATGCTGCTGGCGAGACGTTCTCGCGCTCAGAAAGAACCTGCGGACGGCACAAAGGATCGGCTTATGAACCAGACGCTCCACGGCCTCCCGCCATCCACGCGTGCGCGCATGCGGATCAAGGACATCCTGCGCCGCGCGACACAGCTTGCGGATGTAACGGGCGCAACGCCCGCAGCGCGCTATCTGCAAAAGCTCGATTGCGCCGGCGCGATCGATCTCGCACATGGCGATCTCTATGCCGTCGACTTCATCCAGAATTGGGCCTGTGGCGGCAGCTATTTCCCGGCGCTGATCGCGCATGCGCATTGTGGCGAGGCCAATGCGATCGAGGCGACGTTCCTGACGCCCGACGGCGATCTCGCCCGCGTCAAGGAGCCGAAGCTGCTGCTCGGCACGCCGCTCGGTGGCGCGACGGTTCGGATTTCGACCGATTTCCAGAGCAGCGAGGAATTATGGATCGCGCGCTCGATCGAAACCGGCTGCCGCGCCGCCTTCGCCGGCGTGCCGCGCAATGTCGTCGCTGGACTGCGGATGGACAATATCGCCCAGGCGCTGGCGATTGAGGAACTCAAGCCGAAGCGCATCTTCCTCGCCTTTTCGCTGCACGACGAAACGCCGCTCAAACTAAAGCAGCGCGTCGAAGCGGCCGAGGCTTTGCGCGACCGCGGCTTCGAGGTGCGGATCAAGGTTGTCGACGAGCTGGAGGGATTGGCGCTGTGAGGGCATCGGCATGACGCGCGAAAAACTGCCAACGCGCCGACCCGGACTGTTGCGTCGCCTGATCTTCGGCGGCCGGCCCTGGGATGTTCAATTCGGCATCACCTGGCCGCGCGGCCGCGTCGCGGAGATCTTCATTTCGTCGACGCGCTCGGCGTCCGACATCGAGGCCTGCGCGCGAGACGGCGCCATTCTCGCCTCGCGCTGCCTGCAGCACGGCGACTCCATCGAAGAGATGGCGAAGTCGATAACGCGCGAGGACGACGGCAAGCCGACCACGATCATCGGCGCGGCGCTCGATCTCGTCGCCAGCGAGGCGAAGAAAGTTGCGGCCGATTTCGGGCTGCAAGGCGGAGGATTGGGCGAATGAGCGATGAGAACAGAGGAATTCTGAAGGTTCCTCCCGAGGTGTTGGCGCAGGCTCTCGGGCTCGAGCCCGGTGTGAGGATAACGTGGATTAGATTCGACCCGTTTGAACAGGTAGCGGAGCTTCTGCTCGAAGGGAATTCCCTCCCCGAGGCGCGGCCAAATGAATCAGCACCGCCCTACGTCGTCCTCAACATTCGAACAGATCCTGACCTTGGGTATGTGCATCGAAAGTTCTGCCATTGGGAGCATGCGCCAGCGCGCGAATGGGAAGCGGGCGAAGCCAATGTCATCGCTGACGGCAGCGGCGGCCTGCTGTAGTCACCCGCCATCACACCTTGAGCGGCGTTTCCATCGAGATTGGATTTGAGGTCATGAAGGCCGCGCTAAGCATGATGTGGCGCGGTGATATCGCGAACTTTGGAGACAATAAAATGTCTGAATCGCATCGCCGCAACGGCGTCGCCGGCGAGGAACTGCGCGGCTATATCGAACGGATCGAATCCATCCGTGCCGAGAAGAAAGAACTCTCGGAAGACGAAAAGCTCGTGATGGCCGAAGCGCGCGCCGCCGGCTTCGACACACGCACCATCGGCTATGTCGTCAAGGTGCGCAGCAAGAAGCCGTCCGAGGTCGAAGAGGCAAAGGCGCTCGCTGACCTCTATCTGTCCGCGCTCGGCATGCAAAAGGAATTGCCGCTGTTCCGCACCGTCGATCTCATGGATGTCGACGTGACGGCAAAGGAGCAGGTGGTCGAGGCATTGAAGAAATTCGTGCCATCGGCGGGCGCGATCGTCATCGAGGCCGGCGGCAAGCCGCTGCGGTTGACGCGCGGCGAAGATGGCGAGGTGCTCGTCGCCGAAGTCGAAAAGCCGAAGCGCGACGGGGGGGGCAATACTTCAAAAACCAAGCCGGCGAAGCCGCCAGCCGACGTGCCCGATTGCGACCCCGATGCAGCCGAGGAGCTTGGCCGCGACGCCGCGCGTGCGGATGTGCCGATCATCAGGAATCCGGTTCCCGTTCGGCGATCCGCGGCGGCCGCGCTGGGATCTGGGATGGCGCAAGCAATCGGGCAACGACGGCATGGGGCCTGGTGATTGATGGCGCGCAGCAACGATCTGACGCAATTCGGCGAGGTGTTCGAGCCTGACGAAGCCCAGGAGCTGATTCTCGGGCCGCGCGTGCGCGGCGCGCTGACGGAATGGCTGACCGAGATCTGGGCGCAAGAGGAACTCTCGGCCGTCGGAATTGGGCCACGGCTGCGGGCGATTTTCGACGGACCGCCCGGCGTCGGCAAGACGACACTGGCGCATCATCTCGCCGCTCGGCTCGGGCTGCCGATGCTCGCGGTGCGGCCGGAACTCGTCATCTCGAAATGGGTTGGCGACACGGGCGAGAATATCGGCAAGCTGTTTAGTTTGGCCGCCGATCCGGATAATCCGATCCTGCTCTTTCTCGACGAATTCGACGCGCTGTCACGCCAAAGGCGCCAGGCCGAGCAGGCGAGTGACGACGGCCGCAATGAAGAGGTGAATACGCTGCTGCAGCGCCTGGAGCAGCATAAAGGCTATCTGATCGCGGCGACGAATTTCGCGAAACATAATCGACCAGGCCATCTGGCGCCGCTTCGATATCCAGATCACTCTCGAACTGCCCGGGCAAAAAGAGCGCGAACGAATTTTCGCGCGCTATCTCGCGCCGTTCGTCGTCGGCGCGCGCGTTCTGACCGCTTTGGCCGAGGCGACGGAAACGGCGTCGCCGGCGCTGATCCGGAAATTCTGCGAGGGGCTAAAACGCCAGATCGTCATTGGGCCCAAGCTCAATCTCGACATGCGCCGCGAAGCCGTCGTCGACCGGCTGATCACGACAATTCAGCCCCATACCGACGCCGGCAAGCCGCGGCTTTGGAGCCTCGGCGGCAACGATCACGCGGTCTCGCAATTGCCCTGGCCGCTGAGCCAGAGCGCGGAGGTTGCTAACTGTGAAGACCATGCTGATGCGGCGCCAGCGGCGCGGGTCGTGTCTCTGGCCGGAAAACGGGGAAAGAAGTGAATAGCGCGACCAAGGTCACTGCGCCGCCGAAGCTCAGCAGGCCCGTGCTCAAATGTCTGGGCGCTTTGGCGCGGTTCTATGACGATGAGTTCGGTTTCGTCTCGTTCGCAACAATTGCGGCGGAGGCTGACATGCCGCGCATCGCCGTGCGACGGACAGTGCGCTTCCTCGCGCGCAGGGGCTTGGCTGAATACGGCAAGGGCTTGTGGACGCGAGACGGTGAGCCGGCGGGATCTGGCTATCGCTGCACGCGCGCCGGGCTAGCGGCAGCGCAAGAGCTCGGGTGCGGCCTTTGAGCTACCAAGCACAAAACCTGTTCGGCGCGCTCTATGTGGGCGGTGTTTCGCGGAAGGCCATCCTGCAGGCCTGTGCGAATTATGCCGATGACGAGATGCGTGTCTTTGCCAAAAACGCGACCTTAGCAAGAGACACGGACCAATCCGAAGCGAGCGCGCGCCGTCGTCTGCACGAACTCGAGGCGCTCGGCATCATCAATCGGATTGCCCGCTATGTCGACGAAAACGGCAAGGTGAACGCGAACCGCCGCGGGCGGCGCATCAACGACGAAATCCGCCTGCAGCCGGACGTCACCCAGGCCGATCTCGACCGTCGCGCCAAAGAACTCAATTTGCGCTGGCCGAAAGACATAGACGCGTCAGGCGAGGAGACGGGTGACGGCGATATCGACGACGAGGTTAGCCTTGGCAATCTGCAAGGGCAAAACGACGAAGCCGGAACATTTAGCCCTACCAACCTGCAAGGGCTAAATGACGAAGCTGCGCCAATTAGCCCTACCAACCTGCAAGGGCAGCCCTCGCACTGCTGCAAGGGCACAGATGAATCGATTATAGAGTCTAACCCCCCTAAATCCCCCCTCCATGACGAAAGCGAGCCAGCGCCAGAGTTCGAAGAATTCGAGCGAACGTGGCCCTGGACCGAAGGTGAGCCTCGCGAACCGGCACGGCGGGCGTTCTGCAAGCTCGCGGCGACGGACAGATCGCTGGCCATCCGGGGAATTGGAAACTTTCTCGCTTTTCGCCAGCGCAAGAACCGTGGTCGAGGCTCTGCGCGCGCCTTTCTGCGAGATCGCGCCTGGGAAGGCTTCGGGACGCGAACAACCAGCGCCGAACCGTCGGGGCAGGTGTGGATCGTCGCAGGCACGCTCGAAGGCGACGCCTGGTCCGCGCATCACCGCGCCGCGACCGGGCGCCCGTTGTTCTTTTTTCCGCGGCGTCTGCCTGACGGATCGAAATCCGTCGGCCTTTGGAAGCCGACAGCCTTTCCGCCGAACGCGCGCGCCGGGCCCAGCGACGCCCGCGAATACGAAGGCGTCGAATTCTAGCTGCAGCAGCTTTGAGGCGGAAAGACGAGATGAAACCAGAGCCGGTGAAGCAGATTGATCGCGCCGAGCACGCTGACATTTACGCGCTCTATGAGCGCGCCACACTGGCAGAAGTGCGCCGTCGCGAAATCATTGCCGCCGAACGGGCGCCAATATCGTGGCATCTGATCTACAGTGTGCCGCAGGCGGAACGATTGGCCGAGGAATATCTGCGGCGCATCGGCTGCGAGGTCTTCATCCCGACATGGATATTCAAGCGACGGCTACGTAAAAAGGAGGTAGAGCGCCATGTGCCGCTCTACCGCAATTACGTCTTCGTCGGCGTGACGGGTCAGAGCTTTGCCGAGATTGAGGGCTGTAAAGGCGTCCTAGAGACGGTGCGGATCGCTGGTGTGCCCGTCGCTATTCCAGAGACCATCGTTGGCGATCTCATGTTAGCGGTGGAGCTGCGTTGCTTCGTTATGGATTATAGAACCGGCTGGGTGAAACGTGTGAGGCCGGGCACGCCGGCGGCTGCCTTCGAGCGCTTTCGTGTCGGCGAATGGGTGAAAGTCATCGAAGGACCATTTCAAGGTCATCAGGCGCAGATCGTGATGGCGCCGAAGCGCGATCATGTGAAAGTGCTGATGTCCATCTTTGGGCGGGAAAACCAAACCGATATGCCGCTCGATGCTTTGGAGCCGTTGTCGTGATGGAGCCGAATCAGCTAGACGTTCGTGACGGCCACTGCGGCGCTTCCGCGACATCGCGACCCGCAACCCAGACGACGCGACAAGCGATCGTCACCAAAGTAGGCTTGTGCCTCGCGCCGCTCTCATGAAACTTGCTCGACCACTCATCAAGACGGCCGACACGTCGATCGCGCGCACGCCAGCGAAGCGCGCCGATCCGCATTACCTGACGACAAACTGGAAGGCACTGCGAAAAGCTGTCTTCGATCGCGATCACTGGACTTGCGTCGTCCCCGGATGCCGGCAGCGCGCCATCGTCTGCGAACACATCTGCAGCCGTCGCAAGGGCGGCACTGACGACATGGCGAACCTCGCCTCGCTCTGCCGGGACCACGACAACCGCTTCAAAGAACTGCCGAGCGGCGCGCGTCGCAACTCTGAAGAGTGGGAACGCCTCTTTGCTCCGAAGGGGTAGGGGGTTTACGTTTGCCAGGGCTCGCCCACGGCAACCGGCATCCACCGCACGCGCGGATTTTTTTTCTTGCTAAGTTGTTGATGTGAGTCCGTTTTCCGGCATTTCTGGAGTTTCAGGACAAGTCCCATGCGTTTCAAGAAGTTTGAGCCGACGGACGTTCAGCGGGACGTCATCAAACGCTTGGTGCTTGAGGGTGTTTCTCAAGTAAAGATCGCAGAGTCGCTAAATATAGCGAAGTCAACTTTGCAGCGTTACTTCCCAAATGAGTTGAAGTCATGCGAGCGACCCGAAGGGCGTCCGCGCTGGGAACCAACCGTCGCAGACCGCGAGACCGTGACGATCCTCATTTGTGCGGGATTCAAACAGGATTCCATCGCCCGGCGCTTTGGAATTTCGGTCGATACACTGCAGCTCTATTGCGCGGATGAAATATCCAACGGCTATGATCTGCGCCGTCAAGATGCGGTCATCGCGCTCTATCAAAAAGGCGTCGGCACCAACGCGGCACCGAACTCCGCGGCGATCAAAGAATTCCTGCGCAAGGTCGACACGTCGCCGCAGCCGATCCAATCCTCGACGGTGCGCAAGCCGATGACGCCTGGCAAGAAGGAGCAGGCGATCGCAGAGGCCGCGACCGGCGCGCAGGGCACGAGCTGGCATGACCTTCTTACTCCGGCGGAACGACCGAATTGAACGTTCCGGCGCCGATCGAGGATGAATGGTCGTTCGCTTGTCCCGACTGGTGGGAGCGTCTCCAGCAAGGCCGCTCGCTGCTGCCGAGCTTGCCGCTGGATAAGATCGAGGCCGATCGCGCTGTCGGGATTTACAATAAGTTTTGCCTTCCGGACGTCACCGGAAACCCGAGCCTGGGCGAAGTCGGCGGCGATTGGTTCCGCGACTTCATCAGAGCGTTCTTTGGCTCCCTCGACAGAAACGGCCGCCGCCGCGTCAAGAAGGCGTTGGGCCTCGTTCCGAAGAAGCAATCCAAGACCACGAACTCCGCGGCCTTGATGCTCACCGGGCTGCTGATGAATAAGCGCCCGCGAGCTGACTTCATCAATGTGGCGCCGACCAAGCTCCTCGCTGAGATCGCCTATGAGCAGGCGGTCGGCATGATTGATAGCGATCCTGAAGGTTACCTGCAGAAAAGGTTTCGTCCCCGCGACCATCTCAAGCAGATCGACGATCTGCTCATGGACGCAGTCTGGAAAATCCGGGCGTTCGATTTGAACGTCACGAACGGAATTATCCCGGCGGGCATCCTCATCGATGAGCTGCATCTAATCGCGCGAGATCCGAACGCGGCGCGCGTGATAGGCCAGCTCATCGGCGGCATGTTACCGATCCTGGAGAGCTTCTGCCTTTACATCACCTCGCAGAGCGATGAGCCCCCCGTGGGCGTGTTCAAAACCGAGCTCTCCCGCGCCCGCGCCATCCGCGACGGCCGGATCAAGGGCGATTTGCTGCCGTTTCTTTACGAGTTCCCGACCGCGATTCAGGAAGACGATAGCCGCTGGCTGGATCAATCGATCTGGCATTGTGTGCTGCCTAACCTTCGGCGATCGGTGCAGATCGAGGATCTCGCCAGCGGGTTGCGCGAAGCGGAATTCGCCGGCAAGCAGGAAGTCGCACGCTGGGCCTCGCAGCATCTGAATATCCAGATCGGCTCGAAGCAGGCGTCCGACTCGTGGCCTGGCGTCGAATATTGGGACCTCAACGAAGATCCCAGCATCTCGCTCGAAACTCTCATCGCCCACTGCGAACTCATCGTTCCCGGCGTCGATGGCGGTGGCCTCGACGACTTGCTCGGGCTGAATTGCATCGGCATCGAAAAAGGCACCGGACGCTGGCTTTCATGGGCTCACGCCTGGGCGCACGAGATCGTCAAGGAACGGCGCAAGTCGATCGTCTCGCAGCTCGAGGACTTCGAGAAAGACGGCGATCTAACCTTCGTCACACAGATGAAGACCGCTTACGACGAATGCGCGGATCTGATCGCACAGATCGACGCTGCTGGGCTTATCGGCCTCATCGGCTTCGATCCAGCCGGCGCCTCGGGAGTTGTAAAGGCTCTCGCGGAACGCGGCATCGAGGGTGATGAGCGCATCTTCGGTGTGCGTCAGGGTTACTCGCTGGCTGGCCCTGTCAAGGACGTCGAGACGAAGCTCGCCGATGGCGAACTGATTCACGCGGCCCAGCCACTCATGACCTGGTGCGCCGGCAACGCCAAAATCCAAGTGACACAGAACGGATACATCGTGACGAAGCAGGCCTCGGGCACCGCCAAGATTGATCCGCTCATGGCGCTCTTCAACGCCGCCGGCGTGCTGCGTGCCAATCCCCAGCCCGTGTCAGCCTATTCGGCCGATCACGGCCTTTACATTTTCTGATTGTGCCATGCGCGATTCCTCGAAGCCGTCACGCCTGCGCCGTCTGTTTCGGTGGCTCGACGATACAAGCCGCGAACTTATGCTCCTCACGGGCCTTGGCATCCTCGCGGGCGGCCTATGGCAAGTCTATCGTCCAGCGGCTCTGATCGTTCCAGGGGTCGTCTTGATCAGCGTGGCGATCTTCGGCGTTGCGCCTTTCCCCGGGCGCCAAACGCCTCCAGAGACAGGCGAGTGACGATGCATGGGCTTCTTGCGCAAGTTTCATCGCCAGGTTGACTGGAGCGAGGACGAGCAGCTCTGGGCCGGCTCGCAATTCACGTCGCATTCGGCGACAGGAGTGGCTATCAACCAGACCAACGCGCTCTCGGCGACGACATTTTACGCTTGCGTGATGATGCTCTCGGAGGACGTCGCCAAGCTTAAACCCTTGCTTTTCCAGCCGCGCGACGACGGCGGCCGCAATCTCGTAACCAAGCATTGGCTCGTCGATCTACTCCGTAAGCCGAATGACTGGCAATCGGGCTTCGAATTTCGCCAGATGATGATGGTCCAGCTTCTCCTGCGGGAGAACGCTTATGCCGTCATCTGCCGAACGAAAGGCGGCCGTCCTTACAAGCTCATTCCAGTAAATTCGGATCGTGTCGCGATCTGGGAAGCACCGAGCGGCGAGCTCTTTTACCGCGTTACACCGCTTGGCCTCCATGAAATGGCCGAGTTGCGCGATCAGCCGTTCTTGATTCCCGCAGAAGACGTTTTCCATCTCCGCGGGCTTTCCATCAACGGACTTCTTGGCTCTTCTCGGATCGTTTTGCACAAGGATGCGGTCGGACTCGCGATAGCGCAGGAGCAGCAGCAATCCCGCTGGATGCAGGCGGATAGCAATCCTGGCGGCATTCTGACGACCAATGCGCGTTTGGGTCCCGGTACTGCGGAACGCATTGCCAAAGATTGGCGCACGCTGCATTCGGGCATGAGCAATTCCGGCAAAGTCGCAGTCCTGGAACAGGGGCTCAAGTTCAATAAGCTCGGTATGTCGGCTGCCGACATGGACTTCATCAACGGCCGCAACTATCAGCGGCAAGACATCGCGCTGCTCTTCAGAATCCCGCCGCACATGATTGGCATCGTCCAAGGTCGCAGCGCGGCCGGTGTTGTCGATCAGCAGGCCGCCGAATATCTCAATTTCACGTTGACCGGCCACACGCAGCGCTTCAGCGACAAGGCCGACCTTGCGTTTAACATTTCCGGCATGGGTATGTTCCTCGATTGGGATTATTCGATCCTGACCCGTGCCGACCAGGCCACGCGATATCAGAACTACCAGAAGATGATCGCTGGCGGCTTCGGGACTCCGAACGAGGCGCGAATCGACGACGGCAAGAATCCTATGCCGGATGGCGACAAGCTCTGGAAGCCGACCAATATCGCCTATGCCGGCAGCGACGTCGGCGGCACGGCACCCGAGGGCGCAGGGCGACCCTCGGAGGATGATGTCGGAGGGGACGAAGACTGATGCCGAAGATCCTCCAAAGGCTCGCGCTGTCCGAAGCTCAGCTTGAGGAGCAGGCCGACGACCGGACGATCGATTTCGTTTTCTCGACGTCAAACGTCGCATCCGACATGCACCGCATTCTGCCGGGCGCCTGGCAAAGCCGGGGATATGACGGATTGGCGATGTTCCGCACCAACCCGGTCTTCCTCTGGGCTCATGACGCCAATCAGCCAGCGATCGGCAAGGTGACGACGCTCGTCGCTGACAAAGATGGCACCCTGCGCGGCAGCGTTCAATTCGCTGAACACGATTTCGCGGAGACAATCTACCAACTCTATCGCGGTGGCTTTCAGCGTGGCGCAAGCGTCTCTTTCGAGCCAATCGAATGGGACTATGCAAACGGCCCGAACCGTGCCGCCGGTGCCCTCGATTTCACACGCGTGAAGCTTTGGGAAATTTCCGCGGTGCCGCTGCCGGCGGATTCCTCGGCTCTGGCCGCAGCGCGGGCGCGCGGCATCGATCTTACGGGAGTGATTACGATGGCGCGGACGATTCGTCGGGATAGCACGGACGCAGAATGGAAGTGCGGCGCGTCGCGCAACCTTCCCATCGACGAGGCCTCGGATTGGGATGGACCGGCTGCTGCTGACAGCGTCTTTGCCGCTTGCGGATTTGATGGCGACGATCCGGACACCACGAAAGCCCGCAAGGCGTTTCTCGCCTACGATTCGGCAAACCCGAAGAAGAAAGAATCCTACAAGCTCCCGTTCGCCAAGATGGTCGATGGCCGCATGACCGCAGTGAAGTCCGGCCTCAGCGCGGCGGCCCAGCGCCTCTCCGGAACCAACGTCCCCGATGACGTCAAGACGTCGGCGCAGGAAGTGATCGACGATTACAAGTCGAAATATTCCGATGCCGGAGATCGTGATGCAAAGATCATCATCACGAAGCGCGGGCTCTACGAGGTCGCGTGGCTCTGCGAGATCCTCGCGACTGTCGGCTGGATCAAGAGTTGGATCGACCAGGAAGAGGCCGCCGAAAACGATGTGAACAGCACAGGGCCCGCGAATTTGATGGCCGTCATCAACGCGCTTGGCACGACGCTGACCGAGATGACGGAGGAAGAGGTAGGCGAACTGATCGCTTCCTTTGGACCGATCGAGATTGACGACGAGGATGGTGCGACCGTCGAGCACGCGGTGGCCCGAGGACTGCGCGCGCAGATGAAGCGCATAACGAAGCTCAGCGACCGCGCCGGACGTCGCCTTTCCAAAGCCGATGGCCAGGAGCTCGAGGACATTCACGATCACGCACGTCGGTCTCGCCGCCTCGTCCGCGCCGCGACGGACGCCTACAGCGGCGCCGATCTTTCGGACGCCGATGCGCGCGAAGCAGTGTCGGATTCGATGGAAGCCGCGTGTGATCATGCGGAACAGACGCGGTGCATGATCCGTAGTTACATTGACGCTCGCAAAACGGCCGATCCTAGCGACCAACAGCCGGACGCCGATGACGATTCTGCCGTCGATGAGCGCGCCCGCAAAGCCAGGGCTCGCCAGAAAAAGCAGAAGCTTCTGACGGCCTGACTGGCAACTTTATCTCACTGATTTTCTGAACGCCTCGGCGCAAGCCGTGGACCACCGCGCTCACGCGCAATTAACCCAGGAGTTGTCATCATGACACTGCTTGAGCTCCGCGAGGCGTATCAGCGCGCGGTCGACAAATTGAATACGCCCGAGGTCATTGCCGACAAGAAGGTCTATGCCGAAACGGAAGCTGAGGCCGATCGTCTTGAAGGCGAGATCGACCGCGCTCAGAAGGCACTGGACCGCGCCGCGGCGACGGCCCGCCCGGCGGTAGCTACGGAGGCCGGCGCGCCTGTCGTCCCCGCCCAGGATATCGAAGATATCGCCTGGTCGCGCGCCGGATATCGCGGCTTCGCGAATCCCTTGCAGGCCCATTCCTCTGAAGGTGTGGCCTGGAGCAGAAAATTTGACCGTGCGCTTGCGACCGCCCGCCGCAACCTAGGAATGACTTCCATTGATCCATCGAAGCATTTCCGTAGCCTCGGCGAGCAATTGATCGCGACTTACAATTATGCGGTCAACAAGACCAATACCGACCCCCGCCTGCAGCGTGCGCCAACCGGCGCCGGCGAAGTCGATCCCACGGGCGGCGGCTTCCTGGTGCAGGTCGATTTCGCGCAGGCGATCTTCATGCTTGCGCACGACATGGGCGAGCTCTTGAGCCGCGTCAACAAACTGCCGATCGGCGAGAAGTTCAACGGCATCAAGATCCCCGGCGTCGACGAAACGGCTCGCACGACCGGCAGCCGCTGGGGCGGTGTTCGGTCCTATTGGCTCGGTGAGGGCACGCAAGCGACCGCTTCGCGCCCGAAGTTCCGCATGATCGACTTCAACCTGCACAAGCTTTTCTCGCTGATGTATACCACGGACGAGCTTCTGCAGGACCAGAACGCGCTCAATTCGATCGCCTCGCAGGCGTTCTCGGAAGAAGTGATGTTCATGACCGAAGACAGTATCTTCGAAGGTACTGGATCGGGCATGCCGTGGGGCATTCTGAATCACCCCTCGCTGATTACTGTCGCAGAAGAGAGCAGCCAGACCGCGGCGACAGTCATCAAGGCCAATATCGACAAGATGTGGTCGCGGATGTGGAATCGGTCTCGCAAAAACGCGGTCTGGTTCATCAATCAGGATGTCGAACCTCAACTCCTCAATCTCAATCAGCCGGTCTCGACGCAAGGCACCGCGGCCACGGGCGGCGTCGGCGGTACGTTGGTCTATATGCCACCGGGCGGCATGAGCGCGGCGCCCTATGCGGCTCTCTATGGGCGCCCGGTGATTCCGGTTGAATATTGCTCCACGGTGGGCACCGTCGGAGACATCGTCCTGGCCGATCTGTCGCAATACACGCTCGTCGATAAGGGCGGCGTCCAGGCCGCGACGTCGATGCACGTCGCCTTCCTGACCGACGAAATGGTGTTCCGCATAACGTATCGCGTCGACGGCAAGCCGATGTGGACGAAGGATCTGACGCCTTTCAAGGGCACAAACACGAAATCGCCGTTTGTGGCCCTCGCGACGCGTTCGTAGGCGATCGCGCTCTGACAAAGTAGAAAGGGCCGGAGAAGATTCTCCGGCCCTTTTTATGTAAGGCCAATTTTCGAGCCGGAATCTCACACTTCACCAGAGGAGTAGCCCAATGGGCGTCCAATTCTCGCTTCCGGCGCAACTGCCGCCGTCCGTCCTTTTGCCGGCTGCCACCGATGCTGCCGGCCGCACCAGCCGCTATGCCGATCTGAGCAATGCGGTCAAAGCCTATCTCATCGTCGAGGTCAACCAGGGCAACGCGGCGACGGTCACAATCACGCCGCTGCAGGCAAAGGATACGTCCGATACCGGATCAAAGGCGATCAACGCTTCGCCGATCTGGCTCGTTGACGATACGTCTACGTCGGACGCCTTCGTTGCTCAGACGCCCGCGGCGAGCTTCACAACAGATGCCACTTTGAAGGACAAGCTGATCATCTTCGAGCTTCTGCCCGAGGCGGCGTTGGATATCGCCAATGGCTTCAAGACGATTGCCGTGGAAACCGGCGCTTCGAACGCTGCGAACATCACGCGCGCCGAGCTCGTCTATCTCGCGAATATCCAAGCGCTGGGCGCTTCTCAGCCCTCGACCTTCAACTAATAATCCCGCGCCGGCGCGGCGGAGGCCCGTCTCATGACAGAAAAATCCGTCGCCCGGCAGTTGGGCGAGTGGGCTTTGGCTCTCCTGCGGGCGGAGCAGGGCCTCGGCGTCGACGCGATTTTGAACCGCGCACCGACAGGGGCGGGTGAGACGGTCGCCACCGCCGGCGGCTTTCTTGTGCCCACGGCAGCGGCCGACTTTATCCTCGGAACCATCTATGAGGACCGGAATTCGGTCCTCCCGTATTTCTTCAAATGGAACATACCTGACGGCGCCAATTCCACGAAGGTGCCGGGCGCCGATGAGACGAGCCGTGCCAACGGCTATCGCTGGGGCGGCGTCGTGGCTGATTTCGAGGATGAAGGTGACACCCAGGTTGAATCGCTGCCGCGGCTCAAGCAGACAGAATTCTCCGCAAACAAGATTATCGGCTTTGCTGTCGTCACCGATGAACTGCTGGCGGATGCTGAGAACCTCGGCAATTTTCTTCAGCGCGCGTTTTCCGACGAGCTGCGGTATAAGCTCGAGCAGTACTCGCTTTCCGCTGCTGGCACGGGCGCCGGAAAGCCGCTCGGAATTTTGAATTCGCCGGCGCTTGTGAGCGTAGCCAAGCAGTCCGGGCAATCCGCGGGCACCATCGTGGGCGCCAATCTCGAAGCAATGTGGACGGCATTGCCAGCCGCATCGCGCAAGCGCGCCATTTGGGCCGTCAGTGAGACTGCCGCGGCTCAAGCCGATGGCGCCACAACCTTGGGCATTTACCCGTTTTCCGGCAGTACCAATCCCGACGACGTTCCCCGCATCAAAGGGCGACCCGCGATCGAGACTGACGCTTTGCCGATCGTCGGCACGCCCGGCGATATCCTTCTGATCGACCCGGCCTGGTACGCGGTTGCGTCAAAGCCGATCGACTGGGCGATGAGCGCCGACGTGCTCTTCATTAGTGACCAGACGGTGTTTCGCATCACGTGGCGCGTCGATGCGCGGCCGCTGGTCTCCGCGCAGATCACCGGAAGCGATGGTTCCGCGCGATCGCCTTTCGTTGCCCTCGCGGCACGGTCATAAGCCCGAATGACGCCCAACGTCGTCACGACCGTGCTGAGCGCAGCAACGCCGGAGTTCGCCGGCGGGAAGTCTCGCGATCTTTGCTCTTTGGAGGAGGTTCGCGAAGAACTCGACCTTGGCGATCGCCGCGCGGATCGTTGGCTCCAAAAACAGATCACGAACGAATCCGAGACGGTGGAGACATTTTGCAACCGCATCTTCCGGGCGCAATACTATCAAGACCATTTCTGGCCGTTTCGTGATTCGGTTCCGCGCAAATTTGAAGCTGATCTTCTGCCCCTACAGCTCGCGCGTTGGCCGATCGCCTGCGGCACTTCGCACGCTGGCATAGCGCCACCGCGCCGCCCGTCGCTCTCGGCCGTCGCGGGAAGCGCGCCCGTCGCGACAGTCTTCTTCGTGCGCATTTCCTATGTGACGTCGACGGGTGAGACGGCGGCTTCGCTCGAGAGTGGACTTGCTGTGGGGCCAGGCCAGCTGCTTCAGGTCGCGTCCCCGGTGCAAGATGTTGGCGATAGGGCGATCGGCTGGAATTGTTACATCGGTACGAGCCCGAATAAAGGCACGCTCCAGAATGCGTCGCCAATCTCGATCGGGCAGGATTTAACGCTGCCGGCGGCTGAGCTTGTGCCAGGCCATGCGCTCCCCGATTATGTGCTGGTGGTCGAGGAGGGCATCAAGGCGCCCGACGGAACCATTAGCGCCCGTCCGCTTGCGGAAGGCGTCGATTTCACCGTCAATGCGGAAGAAGGCCAGATCATTCGGCTTCATCCGCTTTCGCGCCACGCGCGGTCTTGGTCCAGCTGGCCGCTCATTATCCAATATCGCGGCGGATTTGATGAAGTGCCGCATCCGGTTCGTATGGCGACCGTCGAGCTTGTGAAGTTCAGGTGGTTCGCCCGCAAGCGCGACCCCGGAGTGAAGTCTGAAAATGTCGAGGGCATATACCAGGCGGATTATTGGCTTGGGACGGGCCCGGGCGGCCCCGCTGACATGCCTTCTTTCGTTGCCGATAGGCTTGATCGCTATCGCGTGCCAGTCATCGCCTGAGGGGTCGCCATGAACAATCCCGGTGCCTTCCAGATTCCATTTGGTGGCAGCGCCCTCGCGGTTGCGGAGGCGGGGACGTATGTTAGCGACTGGGTTTCGGATCTCGACGGCCTCAAGTCGCTCTCGTTGCAGGCGTCCTTCAAGCCTGGGTCCGGCGGCACAAGCGTCACGGTCTATTTTCAGACATCGCTCGACCAGGGCCAGACCCCGATCGATATCTGGGCACTTCAATTCACGACCACGCCCGGCACACTGGCGGTCAACCTCGATACCGCTGCGCTGAATGCCGCAATCACCCCGACCGATGGCACTTTGACCGCGGGCGATATCGTCAACGGCATCCTCGGCGATCGCGTGCGAGCTAAAGTCGTCGTTGTCGGAGAATACATGGGTTCGACCCTCCTCAATCTCACCGGCGTCGCGCGGTGACTGGCGTCAATCCTTCCGCCGAGGCTGCATATCGCCGGGCGATCGAGAAAGCCGGTGTCTCCGTCACGTTCAAACGCGTTAGCGGCGCCGCGCCAAATACCGTCTCATTTTCTGCTGACGTGACCGCGATCGTCCGAGACTATACCGATGACGGCGGTGCAGGGCAGCGTGACGGGCTCGGGCCATCGGTCATTGGCGGCATCACCCAGGGCAAGCGGCAGATCATCGTGATGGCCGCGGATCTCAAGGCCAAACGCTTTCCGCTTCCCGTCGTCAAGAGCGATCAGATCTATGTCTCCGGAAGCGATGCGCTTCTGACCGTCGATTCCGCCGATGCCCAGCTTCGCGCCATGGCCGGCGCGATCGATATCGCTGCGACCGGGGCGCCATGATCCCGACTCTCGAAATAGATGATTCACGCATCTTCGTGCGCCTCGAGAAGGTGTCGCCGGCCGTGGCGGGTTCGCTTGCCGCGGCGGTCGCCGCCCTTATCGGACCGCTGGTCAGCGACGCGCAGGCGCTGGCGCTCGCGCATATCCATACGCAGGGCCTTAATCCCGGCGCTTATCTGGAAAGCATCCATGGGGGCATGTCGGAAAAGAGCGGAAGCGTCATCGGCTATCTGCGATCCGGCTCGCCCTTGGTGCATCTTCTCGAAGACGGCGCGCAAACACCGGCGCACGATATCCTGCCGAAGTCCGCAACAGTCCTCGCCTTCGAAGGCGATGCCGGCCGCGTCTATGCCAGGGCCGTGCATTCTCCCGGCGCGACAATTCCGGCCTATCCGGCGCTCGCGCCGGCCTTCGAGGAACATGCCGCACAAATCGCCGATGCCCTCCGCGACGCGGTGGGTGATGCTGTGAGCGAAACCTGATGGCCGCGACAGGCGCGCGCGAAGAAATCTATGAAGCCCTCCTGGAAAAGCTTCAAAAGCTGACCGGCTTCAAGGAAGTGACGCGCCGCAAGCGCCCCGGCAATTATTGGAACGTGAAAAACACCCCCGCCCTTGTCCTCGCTCAGGCGGGTCAGGATTATGAGCGCAAGTCGGTCAACCTGCCGCCCACGCGGCGCCTGACTGTCTATGCCATCCTCTACAACGTCATCGATCCCAACGACCAGAATTCGTTGCCCGAGACGCCGATCAACAACGCCCTGGATGCGATCGATGCGGCTTTAAAGCCGCAGCCTTACGGCCTTGGCCAAGAGACGCTCGGCGGCATCGTGGATGCCGTCTATTCCGAAGGCAAGGTCCAGGAAGCGCCCGGTGATTTCACCGGACAGGCGATCGCAATCCTTCCGATCATCCTCATGCTGCCATAGCGGCAATTACAGGAGAACGCAGACATGTCTCTACCTCCGTTTGGCGCTGGCCGCATGTATGCGAAGGCCAGCGATGGCACGCCGGTCGAATTCGGCCTCCTTCAGGGTGTGAAAATCGACCATTCCTTTACCGAAAAGGATCTCTACGGCACCAATCAGCACCGAATTTTCGGCGCGCGCGGAACGGCGAAATTCACTTTTTCGGCCGAGGTCGCAAAGATATCGGCAAAACTGTTTGGCGAGCTCTACTTTGGTATCAGTCCGGTGGCAGGCCAATTGGCGCTGCAGGCGTCAGAGGCACATAGCGTCCCGGCGGAAACCACCTACACGGTTACGGCGACACCGCCGGGGTCCGGCACGTTCGACGCAGACCAGGGCGTCATCTATGCGGCGGGCGCGAATGTTGGCCAGGCGCTCACCCCCGTCGCGAGCAGCCCGACCGCCGGCGAATATACCGTCAATGTCGGGACCGGCGTTTATACCTTCGCTGCCGCAGACGCGTCTGCGGCCGTCGCAATCACTTACCTCTATACGACGTCGAGCACAGGCCAAAAGATCGCCATCACCAATGAGGAGCAAGGCACGACGCCGACCTTCAGCGTTATCGTCCGTGGCCGCGATCCGGACACGGGCCTTTTTAACACGGTCGTGGCCAATAAGTGCAGCAGCACCAAACTCTCAATGGCGCTGAAGCAAAACGATTGGGCGATTCCGTCCTTCGATATCGGTGCCATGGACGACGGCACCGGCACGATCGCCACCTGGTCATTTGGAGATGACAGCTGATGTCCAACGCTCTTAAGGACGCTCAACTGGCGCGGTCGCCGCGCGTCAAACTCGGCAAACGGGAGTTCCCGGTGCCCGAGCTTACCACCGAGCACGCGATCGAGATCGAGCTGCTCATGCTGAAGATCGAGAATTATGATCTTCGCACGATGACCCGCAAAGATCTCGACGTCTTCTATGACGTGGTCTTCCTCGGCGTCTCAGCCGGTACGCCCAGCCTGACGCGCGAAGAATTCTTCGGTCGCCCGATTCCGCCGCGCGATGCAATGAACGCCTGGTGGATCATCATGGAGCAGGCCGGTTTCGACGTCGCGCGCAAAAAGGCGGAGGCCGAGGCACCGGCGGGGGAGCTCCCAAACGCGCCCGCGTCGACTGGGATGCACTGATCGTCGATATTTGCGCCTCCACGGGATGGACCCGCAAGGAAGTCCTCGAGACCCCCCTTCGCTTTCTGACGCGGCTGCGTGGTGAACGCTGGATTCAATGCCCGCCGATAGACAGGCTGCTCGCCGCCTTCGTTGGCTATAACGCGCCGAGTATTGAACTCGATACCAATTATACGATCGCCGCCGAGGAGCACGCCGACTGGTTCAAGAAGCCGGAGCGCTTCCTGAATTGGTGCTGACCGCCGGAGTATGTCATGGCCGATGACGTCTACTATGCGTTTGGCGGCGATATCAGCGGCCTCGAGGCCGCATTGGCCGAAGCCAAAGCGCAGGTCAGCTCCTACTCGTCGGAACTGCGAAAGCTTGCCGCCGAGATGCAGCGGACCGGCGCAAGCGCCGATTCCGATCTCGGCCAAAAAATGCGCGCGGTCGGCGCCGAGCTGGCCGACGCCCAGGCGCATGCCAGTGAGTTCCGCGACAAGATCCGTGAAGCCGGGCAGGGCGGCGAACAAGCCTTCAGCTCGATCGCGGAAATGCTGCCCGAGATTGCAGCCGCGATGGGGATCGCCTTCTCCATCGACGCCGTCAAGGAATGGGTCGCCGGAATGGCGGAGGCGGGCGAGGCGGCGGAAAAGGCCGGCCACCAGCTCGGCATCTCCGCGGCGCAGGCGAGCCAATTGTCGGCCGAGGCGGCGCTCACCGGCACGGATTTTCAAAGCCTCGAAAATGATCTTCAACGGTTCCAGCTCGGGCTTGCCGGCGCGCAGAACAGCACGAACCGCGTGGCTCAGGGGCTGCGCGTCCTCGGGCTGAACGCGCGCGAATTCTCCGGCCTTTCAGTCGACCAGCAAGTCCTGAAGCTCGCGGACGCGTTCTCGGGCTTCGCCGACGGCCCGACGAAGACTGCGGCGGCCATGGCGCTCCTGGGCCGTTCCGGCGCCGAAATGTTGCCCTTCCTCGATCGCGGCCGCGAGGGCTTCGAGGAGCTCACGGCGGAGGTTCAGCGGCTCGGCGCCAGCCTGAGCAATGATCAGGCCGCGGCGTTCATGCAAGTCGAGGAGAATTTCCACCGGGTGCAGGCGGCGGCTCAGGGTCTCTCCATTTCCATGTTCTCCGCTCTGGCGCCTTCCATCAACGGTGCCATTAACGCCTTTGTCGACTTCCGCGGCGATCTTGATCAGGCTTCCGCCCATAGCCAGGCGTCACGCGCAGAGATGCAGCTCCTGGCGGACGCTGGAAAGACCGTCGCGACCGGCTTTATCGGGCTCGGCAGCATTTTCACGAGCACGCTGTCGCTCGTCGAACTTGCTGTGCGCGAGGTCGTCGATGCCGTCGGCACTGCGGGCGCTGTGATACGCGATGCTTGGCAGAGGAACTGGACAGAAATTCCGGTCGATGCCAAGGCTGGCTTGAGCAGCATGAAGACAGATCTGGAGCAATTCGCCTCGGATCAAAAAGCGATTGTCGAAAACGGCTTCAAATCGGTCGAGACAATGTGGACCACCACGCCGGAATCGGCGGCGATGGCGACCGCCACGCAACGGCTGCGTACGGAAATGGGCGCCGTCCCGGAAACGGCGACGCGCGCCGCGACGGCGCTGAAGTCGGTCGGGGATGCCGCCGGGGGCGCGGCCCTGAACGCGCAGAAAATGCGCGAGCTCTTCACTGGACTGCCCGCGGTGCCGCAGATGCAGATCGGCGGCAACAAGGATGCCGACCAGGCGCTCGAGGCTCAGCTGACATCGCTTAATCAGGAGGTCGACGCCTATAAGTCTGCCTACACGCTGCAGGACGGCTTGATCCAAGAGCAGGTCAAAACCAAGCAGCTTTCGGCGCAGCAGGGACTGCAGGCCGTACTCGACGCGCTGCAGGACGAGCAGCAGGATGTCGGAGAGGTCTACTCGCGAGAGGAGGCTCTTGCGCAAGGTAACCAGCAGAAGCTGCGTGAAATCCAACTGCAAGCCGCCAAGTTTCAGGAGGAGAACGCAAAGGCCGTCCAAGATGCGCAGATCAAGTCGGCTGAGCAAACCGTTCAGCAATGGCGACAGGCGTTTAACGAGATCAACAGCGCGTTCGACTCGCAGATCTCCGGTCTCATCCGCGGAACGACGACCTGGTCGCAAGCCTTCAAGAATGTCATTACGCAGCTCACCGTCGATCTCGCCAAATTCTTCATCAATTGGGGCCTTCAGGCGACTGAAACGGAATTGATGCAGCTGGCCGGCATAGGCCGTGTGACGACCGCGCAGGAAGCGAGCGATGTCGCCAAGGGCGCGTCACAGGCGGCGTCCGCGGCTTCCGCGACCACATCGGCGCTCGCCGGCGTCCTCACGCAGCTCAAGGCGGATGCGGCGGCCGTGTACGGCGGCGTCTTCGCATTTCTGGCGCCTTTCATGGGGCCAGCTGCCGTCGGGCCCGCGACAGCATCCGCCGGATCAGTGGCCGCAGCCGGTATCGGCTCATTCGATATCGGCTCCTGGTCCGTTCCGATGGACCAGCTCGCCATGGTGCACCAGGGCGAGATGATCGTGCCGGCCGCGCAGACGCCGTGGATGCAAAGTCTGGCCTCGAGCGCCGGGAAGACAAGGGCAGGCATGACGGGCGGCGGTGACACCAACCATAACGCCTTGCACGTTCATTTGCCGAACGTGAAGAACAGCAACGATTTCATGTCCGATTTCCGCGCCAATCGCGGAGAGGTCGCGAAGCAGCTGTCCAGGCATATGGCGTCGTCGCGCTGGCGCCCCAAGGCGACGTGACGCCGCCGTGAGGATCGATGACCACACCTCCGTCATTTCCCGCGCTCCCGGGGCAGACCTGGTCGGTCCACAAACGGCCGACATTTTCGACCCGCGTGGCGGCGCATGTCTCGGGGCGCGAGGTGCGCGCCGCGCTCTATGCTCAGGCGCTATATGAGTTCGAGCTGACCTATTCGGGGCTCGATTCCGCCGGCGCCGACAATGGCCTCCAGGCCAATTCGCTTCAGGCCCTGATGGGTCTCTATCTCGCGGTGCAGGGCCAGTTCGGAACCTTCATCTATACCGACCCGACCGACAACAGCGTCGAAAGCCAGCCGGTCGGGCAGGGCGATGGTTCGACGACAGATTTCACCCTGGTGCGGACGCTCGGCGGCACGAGCGAGATCATCAGCTGGTGCGGCGCGATCAGCGCCGTCTTCCTGAATGGCGTCTCGGTCAGCCCATCGGCCTACAGCCTGGTTGCGCCAAATACTCTCAGCTTCACATCACCGCCGACGACCGGGCAGCTTATCGAAGCCAGCTTCACTTACGGCTTCATCTGTCGCTTCATCGACGATCAGGAAGATTTCGAGAATTTCATGTCGGGCCTCTGGTCGGTTGACAGTTTGAAATTCAGGAGCGTGAAGCCATGAGATCGACGGCGAATGGCACGCTTCCGGCCTATCTCAACAGCTTGCGCGGCACCGACGCGCAGCTCTACATGGCCGATTGCTACACGGTCACGCTGCTCGACGGGACGGCGCTCTACTACACGAATTTCGATCTGCCCATCACGCTCGGCGCCAATGTCTTCCTCGCTAATTCGGTGCGTATCGACGGCCTCAAATACAATTGCAAGCGCGGCACCGAGGCGGACGAGCAGAAGATCACAATCATCGCGTTGCCGTCGGGCGAGACGATCGGTGGCGTACCTATCCTCGCGGCGATCGCGGCGGGCGTGCTCGATGGCGCGACGGTCCGGCGCGAGCGCGCCTTCTGCAATTCCTGGTCGGAGGCCGATAGGGCGGCGCCGATCGACAGCGTGGTGCTCTTCCATGGCCGCGTCGCGACCGTGGACGGCGTCGGCCGCACCACGGCGGACATCACGGTTCATTCGGACCTCGTCCTGCTCGACATCAACATGCCGCGCAAGATCTATGCGCCGGGCTGCATGTGGGCGCTATACGGCTTCGGTTGCGGCCTGAGCAAGGCGGATTTTACGAGCGCCGGGACGGTCGGCGGCGGCCCGACGCAGCGGTTTATTCCCTGGTCGGGCGCAACCGCCAATTATGCGCAAGGCACGCTGATCTTCACAAGCGGCGTCCTCAACGGCATCAGCGCCACGATCAAGTCCGTGGCGGGCGGTGCCGCGCCCGGGTTTGTCCCGATCTATCCGCTGCCGGCGTCGCCGGCGCCCGGCGATACGTTCGCGGCCAGCTTCGGCTGCGACCGAACCAAGACGACCTGCCAGAGTCGGTTCAACAATCTCGCGAACTTCCTCGGCTTCCCCTACGTGCCGCCGCCAACCTTCTCGGTGTGATTATGCCGGAAAAAGAGGAGCGTGCTCGTGTCGTTGCTGAGGCGCGCAAATGGATCGCGACGCCCTATCGCAACTGCGCCGACATCCGCGGCGTCGGCGTCGATTGCGGGATGCTGCTCGTGCGGATCTTTGTCGACACGGGACTATGTGCGCCGTTCGATCCTCGGCCCTATCCGCCGGACTGGCATCTGCACCGCAGTGAGGAACGCTATCTCGGCTTCGTCGACACGCATATGCGCGAGGTTCAGGCGCCCCAGCCCGGCGATGTTGTGGTCTTCCGCTATGGCCGTTGCTACAGCCATGGCGGCCTCGTGACCGTCGCGGATCCTCTGACCCTGCTGCACGCGTTCTGGCCGGCGCGCTGCGTCCTCGAGGAGCGCCTGTCGCGTAACAAGGCGCTGGCGAATCCGGAGCGCGCGGTGAAATTCTTCTCATATTGGGCTTGAGATGTCGTTCCTCAGAGCCAATGCCAACCAGGGCGCGCAGCCGACGATCTATTCCGGGCTGCAGGTTCAGTCCTCGAGCAGCGCCGTCCCCATCACGATCGGATGGGGCATCATGAAGGTGGCGCCGAATTTTGCGTGGTGCGGAGATTTAGGAACCTATCAGGCAAGTGGCGGCGGTAAGGGTGGCGCGACCAGCGGCGGCACGACGGGCTATACGTGCGCGGTCATTTGCGGCATGTGCGAGGGACCGATACAGGACCTGCGCGCGGTCTGGAAAAATCAGACCGTCCATGTCCACCTGTCCGGCGCATTCCCTAATAGCGTTCTGTTCGACGGAGAGCTGAATCAGGAACCATGGTCATATTTGGCGGCGCATCATCCAGACCAGATATTAAACTATCCCGGCCTTGCTTATGTCGCGCATCCAGACATGAACATGGGAACTGCGGCCGAGCCACCCGCTATATCCTTCGAGGTCATTTTCTCGTCTTGGTCGACTGGCGCAAACGGGCAGGATGCCGATCCGGCCTTCATCTTCAATGATTTTCTGACCAACCCTCAATACGGGGTTGGTTTTCCCTTGGCCAGCATCGACTCCTCGACGCTGTTCGGCAGCGACGGCGACGCCTCGCTGCAGACCTATTGCTTCGCGGCGGGCATCTGCCTGTCGCCGGTTCTGATCGACCAGGAATCGGCATCCTCGATTCTGACGCGTCTGCTGCAGCTGACGAACTGCGAGGTCATCTGGTCTGGCGATCAGTTGAAATTCATTCCGTATGGCGACACGTCGATCACCGGCGCGCTTTATTCAGGTGGCGATGTCACCTTCCCTTATCAGAGCGACACGAACCAATATTCGTTCAATGTTGCCGCGAAGACGCAGATCGGCACACGGACGTTCAACCCGAACATCGAGCCGGTCTATTCGCTCAACGATGACGATTTCGTGGTCGGCGATGCCAGTTCAAATTCCGGTGGCGGCGCGAAGCAGGTCAGCGACGATCCGGTGCAGGTTTTGCGCACCGATCCCTATGAGCTCGGCAATTACACCTTCATCGAGATCTATCAGCGTACGAATTATTACGACGCCACACCAATCCCGGTCTTCGACGAATATTTCATCGAGACCTATGGCCTGCGCGTCGGCGATACGGTTACGGCGCATGAGATCTGCGATGAGACGGTCGGGCAAACCGTCGGGCAGCTGATCCTCCAACGCCAGCTCTATATCCGCAACACCTACAAGTTCACGCTCGATTGGGGCTTTTGCCTGCTCGAGCCCATGGATGTGGTGCTGATCACCGATGTGGCGATCGGCCTCGTCAATTTTCCGGTTCGTATCGCCGAGATCGACGAAGACGACGATGGCCTCCTTGCGATCACGGCGGAGGAATTCCCGGGCGGAACGGCCACCTCCGTGGCCTATCCGGTGCAGACCAAGTCCAGCTCGACCTTCGGTAGCAATGTCCCTGCCAGCGCGCTGAACGCGCCGATCATTTTCGAGCCGCCGTATCAGCTTGCCGGGGCGCAGTCGCCGTTGCAGGTTTACTGCGCCGTCTCGGGCAATGATCCGCTGACATTCGGCGGTTACAATGTCTGGGTCTCGACGGATGGCCAGACCTATACCCAAGCCGAAACCGTCTTTGGCGCTGCGACACAGGGCGTCACGACAGCGCGGCTGGCCGCGGCTGCTACGGGCATCGACAACGTCAACACGCTTTCCGTCGATCTGTCGGACATGGGCGGCGCAATCAACCCGGCCAGCGCCTCGGATATGTCGTCCGGCAATTCCGCCTGCTATGTCGGCGGCGAGATCATCGCCTATCAGAATGCGACGCTGACCAGCGCCGACATCTATGCGCTGCAGCCTCTGAACCGCGGACTTTTCGGCTCGTCTCCTGTCGTCCATGCCACAGGAACTCCGTTCGCGCTCCTCGACGGAAATATCTTCAAATACCCGTTCCAGCCATCGCAGATCGGGCAGACGGTCTACTTCAAGTTTCAGCCGTTCAATGTGCTCGGCGGCGGCGTCCCAGATCTCTCCGACTGCGGCGCCTATCCCTACATCGTCCAGGGGTCCGCGCTCGGCGGCCCTCTCGCCACGCCGCAAAATCTCCGGCTCAACTTCAAAGCGCAATTCTGCGATCTCACCTTCGATGAAGTCTCCGACCCGCGCGGGCAGGTGAAATATTACGTCCTGCGCGGGCCGTCCGCGCAGACCGCACAGCAATTGGTAGATGTGGCGCATCCGCCGGTGACGCTGATCTCGCCCGATACCTATTGGGTGCAATCGTACATCGTGCCGGTTCCGGGACTGACGGTCAAAAGCCCGATCTCGTCCGGCATCACGCTCGCCGCCAACATGCTCGTCACCAACGAGCTCGATGTCTTCGATGAGCAGACCGGAAACTGGGGCGGCCTACTGCAGAACTGCAGCATTGCCGGGACGTCGCCTGACGAAATCCTGCAGCTCAATCCGGTCTGCAATGTCGATTTTGGCTCCGTTGCCGACACGACGCTCTCGCTCATCGATGATTTCGGCGGCCTGACCGATGTCATCGTCGTGCCGCTCGATCTTGGAACGCTCGTCTGAAAGGAAAACCCATGCAAGTCGGTTTGCTCATCACCAATGGCGGCCCGCACAGCGCGGAGAAATGGGCTGCCGCCTCGGCCGCGCAGATCATCCAGATCGGTGCCGAGGCCAAGGGCGTCGAGGCGCTCGAGGGCCGCAAGCTTGAACTCAAGATCATCGATCTGCTAGAGGACCATCATGCGGCGGTGCAGACGGCCGAGCGCGACGCGCTGAAGGACGATCCGGCTGCCCGGCTGGAAACTGCGATCGACCCTGAAGGCCACGATCTCGACACGAAGGTCGAGGCAATCGCGACGCTCGCCCGCGGCACGCCGTTCGAGGCGCATTTCGCCAGCGACACGGTCAAGCGGCATGTCCGCGAGGTGCTGGCCAGCCATTTCGCGACCTCGATTCATATCGAGCGCTCCTGGCATCGCGACCGCAATCCTGCGCCGGCGGCCTGATCCCTTTTCCCCGAAAGTCTCAATCATAGGAGCGTGCCACCATGGCAACGACCGGCATGTGCGATAGCGCCAAGGTGGAGTTTCTCGCCGGCGCGCATAGTTTTGAAGCCTCCCAATCCGCTGTTTCATGCTCAGGCACGAGCACACAGTTCACGCTGACTTCGCTCGCCAGCACGGCCGCGCTGGTCGTCGGCATGGCTGTTTCGGGGACGAATGTCGCCTCTGGCGCCGTCATCGCTTCCATCGACTCGTCAACGCAGGTGACGCTCTCCAAGGCGCACACAGGCACCGTGACGGCCGCGAGCTTCGGCGGCGATCCGTTCAGCATCTTGCTTATCAACGGCTCGCCCGCGCATACGTTCGACCATACGCAAACGAACGTCGGCACGCCGGGCAGCGGCACGCCGGGAACGGCGAATGTCGGCACCGACGAGGTTTCGGCATCCGGCACCGGCTATACATCCGGCGGCTTCGCGCTGACCAATATCGCGCCCGCCTTGTCTTCGACCACGGCGACGACGAGCTTCTCGGTTAATCCGTCGTGGACCTCGGCGACGTTCACGGCCTCGGCCGCGCTCATCTATAACACCGCCAAGCGCCTGGGCGGCATCGCCGGCCGTTCGATCTCCGTGCATGACTTCGGCGGCAATCAGTCCGTCACGGCGGGCACCTTCACGCTGCTGATGCCGACGAACAATTCGTCCTCCGCCATCCTGCGCATCGCCTGATAGGTCTGCCACAATGCGGAAGCACTTAAGGGCATTTTGCATCGCCTTGCTGCTGCTCGCCCCGGCTGTAGCGCATGCGCAAGCGACAGCCTTCGCCGATGTTGTGCGGATGACGGTCTCCGGCACGCCGGGCACCGGCACGATCACGCTCGGCTCGGCGACCACCGGCTATCAAAGCGACACGAACGCCGGGATGACCAACGGCGCAACCTACGCCTATTACGCCTATGATCCGACCGGCGGCATTTGGGAATTTGGCTACGGCACCTATAACTCGTCCGCGCATACGATCACGCGCAATCCGTATTATGGGTCGAGCGGTCCCGGCACAGCCGTAACTCTGACCGCGACGGCGACCGTTGGCATTACGATTGGCGCGGAAGACATTAATGCGTTGTTGTCCGATATCGCGTCCATCGAGAGTGGCTATGCGGCTCTAAGCGGATCGCTGACAAACGGAAACATTGTCGAAGGCGCTGGCTCTGGCAGCGTCAAAGATACAGGCATAGCCATCGGCAACGTGCCTACGATGGCTTCTAATGCTGGCGCTACCGGCGATCTCATTACGTCCAACGGCGCGAACAAGACGCTTGCCGCTGCGTCGATCCTCGCGACTAATGTGCCAACTATGGCGAGCAATGCCGCCGCCTCTGGCAATGTCCTTTCGTCGGCTGGCGCGAACAAGACGGTTCAAGATTCCGCAATTGCGACCGCGAACCTTGCGACAATGGCCTCCAACGCGGCGGGGGCGGGCAATCTTATCGAATCCGCTGGCGCTAACAAATCTCAGGCGGATTCTGGCGTCGCTGCCGCGAACGTCGCAACGCTCTCTGGCACGCAAACTATTTCCGGGAATAAGACCTATAGCGGCAAAAACAGCTTCGCGCAGCTTAACGTCAAGGTGCGTACCGCGTCTTCGACAAGCGACACGATCACTACGGCTGATTATTTGGTATGTGCCGACAATGCGTCGGCTGCGGCAACGGAAAATCTGCCCGCAAGCCCGTCCACTGGCGACACGTATCTAATCAAGGACTGCTCTGTCGCTGCCGGTACGAATAATATCACCATTACTCCTGCCAGCGGCAACATCGACGGAGCGGCAACTTTTGTTATGAGCACCAATGGTCAATCCGCAGCGGTGACTTATACCGGCTCACAATGGAGCATCAATTAAATGTTTTATTGGCTTCGATCACGCTGTTTAGGCGCGGCCTTACTCCTGCTCGCTTGTTGTTCATTTTCGCTAGCTGGATGGCCTTCCAGCGGGCGCATGTATCCACAAACTATAGGCTTGGCCTATATCGGCGCGACAACAAGCACGACTGCTGGCGGAACGTTCACTTTTAGCGGCGTGAACTTAGGCCACGCTTATTCCAATCGCATTGTCTTGATCGGCATCGAGGGCGGCTACGGAAGCACGAACGAGCACAACATCAATACGGTCACGGTCGGCGGTTCGTCCGCAACCTTGATCGTTCAAGCGCTCGGCGGCAGCACGCAAACGGAGGTTTCGGGAATTGCCGCCATAGCACTCGCGACCGGAACAACGGCAAACATCGTCGTTACTTACGCCGGAACTATTTCGCGCTCAACAATCGTCGTTTGGACGATGCAAAGAAGTAGCATCACGAAAATCTCTAGCCAAAGTGCTACGAATTCAGCAACGCTGTCCTTTACTCTAACCGGAAATTCTGGCGGTGTGGCGGTAGTTATGGGCGGCTCGACGGTTTCGAGCGGAACCTACTCGGCCACCGCGTCCGGCTTTACGGTCGACTCAACGGGAAATTATACCGGTGCAACTAATGACGGATGGATTGCGGGGCATGTCAGTCCGACAACCACAAGCAACGCGATTGGCACGACAACTGCCGCTCTTACTGCTAGTCGCGCAGCACTCGCCGCAGTGTCGTTCTAAAGGAAGTTTCCGATGCTTGGTGATGCACCGCTTGGCTCACAGCCGCTCGGCACGCTCGGGATCGCCGGCAATCCGATTGACTACTCGCTGCCCGGCGTTGCCGGCACGACAGCAGCGGCGTCCATAGGCGTCTCGGCAAGCGTCCTCATCATCGGCGTCCCGGCGACATCAGTCGCGGGGACCGCGGGAATTTTCGTCGGCGTGGATGTGCCGCTTCCCGCCGCGCCCGCGACCAGCGGGGCAGGGGCTTTCAGTCCGGCGGAATCGGCGGCGCTGACCGGCGTCGCAGCAACGGGCACGGCCGGCGCGCCCGTGCCGTCCCTGGGTCTTGCTCTCGCCGGCGGCGCCGCAAACGGTATTGCGGGTCTTCTGGCGGCGACCTCCGGCGCCGTCTTCGCGCTCACTGGCGTCCCGACGACCGGCGTCATCGGCACGCTCGGCATCACGCTCAGCCAGCAGATCGGTCTCGGCGCGGCACCGTCGACAAGCACAGCCGGCGCGATCACGCCACAAGCCGCTGCCGCTCTTGCGGGCGCCGCTGGCGCCGCTGCCGTCGCACCGCTGGCGATTAGCCTCGGATCGGTTCTTGCCGGGGCAGCGGCCGCCGCTGCGGCGGGAGACGTCGCTGTCGCCCAGAACGGCACTCTCATCGGCGTCGCCGCCACAAGCGCCGCCGGATTGCTGGCCACGAATATTGCGGTTGCCCTGTCCGGCGTGCCCGGTATCACGGCGGCTGCCGCCGTCACCCTCACATCAAGCAGCAACGTCACGCTGCTCGGCGTCGCCGGCACGACGGCGGCGGGGCTCTTCTCTCTCGGGTTGCCACTTGACAGCGTTGTGGCCACGGCGGCCGTAGGGCCGCTGGTCGCCGAGGTGCTGCTCGCCACCGCCGGCGTCCTTGCAACCAGTGGCGTCGGTTCCATCGGCGCGATCGCAGCGCTTGGCGTCGCCGGAACCGCAGCGACCGTCGCGGTCGGGCTCCTCGCGCTCACCGCCGTCTCCGGTCCAAGCACGCCGATCGCGCTGCAAATCGCCGCCGCGCTGGCCGGCAATGCCCCGGTCATCGGCAGCTATCAAAGCCCGGACATCATCGACCTTGGTTATGAGGGCGTTCTGGCGCTCGGGCTGACCTGGCTGGCAAGCGGCTCACCGGCCTCGGGTGATTTTCTCGGGACGTCGGATTTTCTCGGCATCAGCGATTTCCTCGGCTACGCGGCCAGCGCGGCCATTCAATCCTGGGCGGAAGTGCTGATCGGCCATGATGACGGAAGCGGCAACATCGTCTGGGATGCGGCCTGGCAGAAATATGTGCCGGGCACCTATCCCGGCCGCGCCGCAAAATGGCGCTGGTGGTTCGAGGCTCCGAACACGCAGATCGAAGGCAATCTGACGGCCGCCAAGGCGCAATGCTCGGTCGAGGATCGCGTCGATCATTATCAGAACCTGTCCGTCGGCACCGGCGGTCTGACCATTGATTTCGCGCCGGACGGCGTGAGTCAGCCGGCGGCCTTCAACTCGGGCCTGAACGGCTCGGCTCTCCCGACGCTCTATCCGCCGGTCTGGAGCCAGCAGCCGGGCGATACCTATCAATATACCGGGCTGTCGCTCTCCGGCGTCACGCTCACTTTCTTTAACGGCGGATCTGCGGTCGCGCGGACCGGCGTCACCGTCATCGCTTCGGGGTTCTGATAGATGATCAAGCGCCTGTTTATTGCGAGCGCCTTGCTCTTCGCGCTTGCGCTCCCGGCGGCTGCCGCTTCGGTTGGATGCTTGCCAACGACCAGCACCTTCGGCGGCTTGACAGAGCAATTGAACATCAACGCTGCGCTCGCGGATCGGATCAACAACTCGCGCGGTGCGACGCCGCCGAATGTGGATTGCTCCGGAGCGCCCGTTGAAGGCGAGTTTTGGGAGAACACGGGAACAAGTATCCCGCTGCTGCAGATTTTCGACGCGACGAATTTCCTATCGATCGGCGGCCTCGACAAGACCAATCACCTCTGGCTGCCGATTGAAGGCGGCGGCCTCGGCTCGCTGACCGCTGGAGCGACGACCGATCTGTGCTCGATCCCGCAAGACACGATCTCGATCACCGGCACGACGACGATCACGTCCTTCGGATCGAGTTGCCAGACCGGCCAATGGAAGCGGCTGATTTTCGGCTCCGCGACGCCGATCACATACAATGCCTCCGCGATCGTCACACCGACCGGCAAGAGCATCACGGCCGATAACGGCACTACGGCTTGGGCCGAATACACCGGCTCGGCTTGGCGCTTGATGGACATTACGAACGCGGCCGTTCCGCGCGTCTATTATGGCGGCATTGGCGGCGGAACGGCGAACGCGATCACCTTGTCGGCGACTGTGCCGTCCGGCTTCGCGCTTTCGCCCGGCGTGCGAATCACATTTCTTTCCAGCGCGGCCAACACGGGAGCGGTGACTCTGACGCCGCCCGGCGGCAGCGCCATCGCCATCAAGAAAGCCAGCAGCAGCGGGCTTGTCGCGCTCGCGGCGAACGATATTCCGGCTGGCGGCGTTCCCGTCGATGTTTGGTATGACGGAACGCAATTCGATCTGCTCGGCATTGGCGGCACGTCGCTTTCTCTCGGCACCGGCGTTTCCAGCGCGCTCGCGCAACCGCTCAACGGCAACGGCGGCATGATCGGCGTGTCGCCGTCCAGCAATGGCGATCTTGGGGCGTGCTGGAATGGCACCGCGTGGATTAAAATTGGCTCTAACACGACCGGCAACGTCGCCAGCTTGCAGGAAGGATCGTCCGGCGGCTGCCCATTTTGGGGTACATCCAGCGGCGCGGGCGCTTTCGTGCAAGTCACAAAGAGCAGCGCGAATCCGAGCAATACAGGAAACCGCGCCGCGGGAACTCTTGGCGCGATAACCCCGCTGCGCACCGGCAATGTCCAAATAACCTTTGCGTTCTCAGTTGGATTTTCGTCCGGCGGTCTTACGAGCGTGGCAATCTATACCGGGACGGGCGGCGCGCCGTCTGCGGGGACCGCTATTAGCAGCACCAACGGAACCATATGCGGCCTTGCTGTTGCGGGGCCGTCGTACAACGGCTCGATGTCTCTTGTGTGCGACATCAACATGACGGTCGGCACCGCATATTGGTTTGACATTGCTTACAACGGTTCCGGCACCGGCTTCTCGCTTTCCGGCATCACAGGCGTCGCGAACGAATACTAACGGGGAATGTCTTGGCCGAACAGCTTCAGCTCCGTCGCGGCACAAACGCGGAAATCCTCGCCTTTCTCGGGGCGCAAGGCGAAGTCGTCGTCGATACGACGAACAATCGCGCCGTTGTGCAAGATGGCTCTACGACCGGCGGCTTCCCTGCGGCGAAGTTGATCGAGGTTGTACTGAACAGCACCGCCACAAACATCACGGCTCATTCCGGCGGCGGTCAGGCAAGCGCCGTTGAACTTGTCGCGACGATCAATCGCATTACGACGGTCGCGGCGGCAAACGATAGCGTAAAGCTCGCCCCGAGCGGGCCGACGAACGTAGTGCAAATAGTTATCAATGACGGCACAAATTCTGCACAGGTCTACGGGACCGGATCGGACACGATCAACGGCGCGGCGGCGGCAACCGGCGTTGCGCTTGCAGCGGGAAAGATCGGTATTTATTTCTCGCCCGCGACCGGGATCTGGCGCGGCGGCACGCTGAACTGACAGGCATCTAACCGCGCTCGCGCGGTTTCCCAGGTCGAGTGCGACGGCCGCAACCCTGAGCAAATAATGATCTTTGAACCGTCTCGCCACGGCGCGACGGCGCGCGCCTATGTCATGGCGGCGCTGTTGGCCCTCGTCACGCTTCTCATCCTCGCCCCGCACGCCCATGCGGCCAGCCGCCACCACCATTGGCATCATCATTGGCATCACCATCATGCGCGTCACCATCATGCGCGTCACCATCACCATCGCCATGCCGGCGTGGCGCATCATCGTCACCGGGCTGCCATCGCCATCGACGTCAAAACAGGCGCGGTTGAGCCGGTTCGCGATCCTTTCAGCTTTCTGGCCGGTTCGCTTTTCAGGGCACCGGCGCCGGCCGCCCTTGTCTTCGATCACGAAGTGATCCGGCCTGCGGTTCGCGCCATCGAGGGCGCAGCCCGCTTTGCATCTGCGGGCTACGTTATCGTTGCGCGGCGGGCCCGTGACATCGGCGTGCCGCTGCCGCTCGCCATGTCGCTCACGGTGCAGGAATCAGGCGGCAATTGCCATGCGCACGGGCCGCCTGATGGCCGCGGCGTGTTGCAGGTCGAGCCCGGCACCGCGCGCAAAGACGGGTTTGATCCTCGTAAGCTCTTTGACTGCGATTATGGCGCGGTCGCCGGTCTTACCGAGATGAAGCATCTTCTCGATGCCGAAGGTGGCGTCACTTGCCGAGCGATCTCTCTCTACAACGGCAGCGAAGGCTATGTGGACCGCCGCGGCGGCTGCACCCGCTACGGCCGCCAGGTGCTCGCCCGCGCCCGGAAGCTTGAAGCCATTCCCGATTTCGAAGCGCTGGTCCTGCAGGCCGATTGGCGGCCGCACGGCTGGCACGCGCGACGCTGGCATTGGAGGGCGTGATGAACGAAGCCGCATTCTTCGATGCTGTCCGCGTGCAGCCGTTTCGCGGAGCCCTGTCGCAAAGTCAAGTCGACGGCCTCAATGCCATTCTCGCGGCCTTCGACAAGTTCCAGGCACTGATCAAGGATCGGCGCTGGAAAGCCTACATGCTGGCGACCGTGTTTCATGAAACCGCCTTCACCATGCAGCCGGTTCGGGAGATCGGCGAGGGCAGGGGCAAGCCCTACGGGGAAGTCTATTACGGCCGCGGCTATGTGCAGCTCACCTGGTCAGCCAATTACGCCAAGGCGCAAGCTGAACTCGCAAATGTCGGCATCACAGTCAGCCTCTTGAACCAGCCGGACGCCGCACTCATCCCTGAGATCGCCGCCCCGATCATGATCCTAGGCATGATCAATGGCTGGTTCACCGGCAAACGTCTGTCCGACTTTTTCAGCCCCGTTATCGACGATTGGGTTGGGGCTCGCCGGATCATCAATGGCGAGGATCGCGCGGAACTCATCGCTGGCTATGGCATCGACTTCAACACAGCGCTGGTAAAGGCGCTATGAGCGCGTCGCGCGCGCTCGCCGCTGCCGTGTTGATCGGTGCCGCAGCGCCGGCGCTGGCCTGTGGCTCGCAAGTCGTGGCGACAACGGTCTGCCCAGAATGGGCGCCGATCAGCGGCGATCCGGCGGCCGACGCCTGCACCGTTGCGAAGCTCGATCTGGTGCGGCTCGCGGATGAGTATGACGCCGCGCGGCCGCGCACCGTGGCCGATGATCCGTTGCCGCCTGCGGCCATTCGCTTTCGGCGTCTGCATCTCGCGATCGCCCGCGTCGCACGCGCCTGCGCGCAATGAAATTCCTGCTCGTGCTCGTCGCGATTTTCTTCGTCGCGGCCGTCTATCGGTACTCAGTCGGTTTCTGATCCCGCGCCGCGGCGGCTCCGCGGCACTTCAAGAAGGATGAGCCAAGATGGCATCCGTCGATAGCACGTCGGATGAGCGCACCGTCAACAACACGATGCGCCATCAGTACCGCGTTTTGAGTGAGGCCGAGAAAGCCAATATGGCGGCCATCAAAGACAAGGGGCTCGAGTTTTTCGAGCTTCTGACGGGACTCGGCAACAGCCGGGAACTTTCGCTTGCCAAGACCAAGATCGAGGAAGCGGTGATGTGGGGCGTCAAACACATTACGGCGGTGCTGATCGTCGGCTTTGTGCTGATTGCCGTTGGCGTTTCGGGCGCTCACGCCGCTAATGCGGCTGCTCCCGCGTCAATTTCGCTCACGCCGCTCCTCACCTATCTTGGGCCGATCATTGGGGCTGTGCTTGTCACCTTGGTTGGTGCGCTGCTGCGACTGCTGTTTCAGATCCTGAGCGCCTATCTGGCAAAGCTGCATTTCAGCCTGACGACCGATCAATATTCGACGGTCATTCGCTCGGCGCAAAAGATCGTGGGAAGCTGGTGGGCTGGCATAGAGCCACAGATCGCCACTGCGAAATTCACCGCCAGCAATACGACGGTCGCCGCGCTTGCCGAGGCGGTGATCGATGATCTCGGTCCGGTGGCGACAAATCTGGGATTGAATCAGGCGGCGGCGCAGGAATTCGTCCTCTGGGTCATCGGCGATTTGCAGAAGGCTCTTTTGGGAGGCGCTGCAACTGCGACGTCGGCAGACCCTCCGAAGGCGGTGGCAAAGTAAGCGCCTCTGCCGTCACAGCAATTTCCTCCGCCGCGGGCGACTAAGCGGCTTCATCTGAAAGGACTGTAGACATGAGAAACCTGTTTCGCGCGGGCGCGATTGCGCTTGCGCTGTTCTGCGCAGCCACGCTCGGTGGCTGCGTCACATTGCAAGAGTTCGGGACGGGCGTTTCCGAATTCTTCGGCGTCGCTACCGGCGATGTTGTCTCGGCGAAGGCGGCGCTCGTCGCTGTGAATGCCTTCGATGCGGCGGAAGTCGCTGGCACGACGTATTTGGAGCTTCCGCTCACCGGCTCGGTTCATCGCGACGCGACCGTTTCAGCGACGGTCGTGAAGGATCTCACCGCCGGAATTGCGGCTCGCAAGCAGATCGAGGCGGACATCGTGTCGGGCGACACTGTCGTCCCGATTTCTCTTTTCCAGACCTTGAGCGCTGTCACGCCGGCGATCCAGGCCGCAGTTGGAGGTTCAAACTAATGGCCGAAGCTCTGATCACCACGATTCTCACCCTTCTGAATGTGCTCTTGCCGTCGATCGACGGTAACTCGTCTGCGGTCACGGCCGTCATCACGGAGCTTGAGACGCTCGTTCCGACGATCGTATCTGGCTTCGCGAGCCTGCTGACACCGCTGCAGAACATCATCACGTTGCTGCAGCAGAATTCGGCGGTCACCGAGGCACAGGTCACGCAACTGCAGGCCTATGAAGCGCAAATCGATGCCGCTTTCGAGGCTGCGGCGGCCACCACTGGAACCGCCACCGCGGCGACGGCGCCGCCGACGAACTGATAGACGTCGATGGTAGCTGAGCTCGCCTTCGCCGGCATTCCGGCCGGCCATGCGCAACAGCAAACCGCATGGCCGCACGATTCCGGCGTCGGCGATGCCGGCCTGATCTATCCGGACCTCACCGGCCCGGAGATCTTCATCATCCTCGCGATCGTCGTCGCGCTGTTCGCTCTGGTGCCTTCGAAGAAGAAATAGGGGGTTGGGAATTGACCGCAGCCACGACGAAGGGCGCGCGCGCGTCCACGACGCTTAGCTACCCCGCGATCCTTGCGCGTCTTGATGGCGCGGAAAAGACGAATGAACGGACCGAGAAAGCGGTCAAGGAACTCGCCGTCGAGACACGCGAGCAGATTATCAGCGTGCGTCAGGATATGTCGTCGCAGATCGGCAATCTCTCGAACGCCCTCACCAATGTCGCCGATGCGCTCGGCAAGAAAATTGACGAGCAACTGAAGGCCGCGGCGCGCTCGCAGCGCACGGACTGGGGCGTCATCGGCATTGTCGGCGGCATGGTGCTCACGGCCATCATCGCGGTCGGCGGCCTGGCGCTCGCGCCGATCAACCGGGATCTCGACCGCGTCGATATGCTGGAGCGCGAGATCGATCGCGCCTATGTCACGCGGGACACGCTGGCGGAGATCGTCGGCTACGGCGAAAAGCGCCTCGACCGGCTCGACGACCAGGTCGACAAGCTGCGCGACCGTGCCGTCGACCGGGACGACGAGCACGATTATCGCGCCTCGGTGTCCGATCAGATCAAGGGCCTCTATGGCCAGCTCGACTCGCTGCGCGATCGCGTGGCGACGCCGGGGAAATGAGTTTGACATCCATTGATGGCGGAGACAGTGGTTCCAGCAGCGGAAGGACGTCAGAATCGCTTCCTGGGCTCTTTTTCCCCTTGACTGTTACAACCGTCGCCAGCCACAACTTGGCGAAAGGATCCCAGAGGACGGGCGGAGCGGGCGGAATAGGCGCGGGGCCACCTGGTTCAGGCGCCGTTCATCCCGGACGCTTCATGACGCCTTATGCGTTGTTAAGCATATGGCGTAAGCCTCTGGAAAGCGTGGTGTGCAACGAAGATGCGGCTGGCCAGTTCTATAGTCCCTGCAGAAGAGCGGGAGAGGGTCATGACCGACAAACGTGAAGGCCCGCTTTCGGCTGAACTCCAGTCGTTTGAGCGGCTAAAGCCAAACCTCGAACAAAATCATATGGGCAAGTTCGTTGTCATAAAGGACGACGAATTGCTCGGCGCTTGGGACACCTTTGACAACGCTGCCAAGGCCGCGATCCAGAAGTACGGGCGCGGGCCATATCTTATTCGTCAAGTTGGCGGTGGCACCACCAAGCTTCCCGCATCCGTGATGTTTCGCGCGATCGAGCCAGCTTGAATGCCGATCGCCGAGTGTGGATTTCCAGGGTTTGTGCCGTCCATTGCCGGCGGTCGGACGATCTTTCAAAGCGGCGCCCAGGTGTTGCAGATGAAGGGTCCCACGATCATGGTGGAGGTGGGGTTCGAGCCTGGATTGTTCCAGCCAGATCCTAGCCAAGTGGCGGAGGCGGCGCGCGTGCTTGCAGCGGCGCCCGACACTCATCCGACGTTCAAGCTCGTCGAAGCGCTGGTAGACACTGGCGCCGGCGACAGCTGCATCGACGAAGACTTAGCTCAAGAGTTAAATCTTCCTCTGATTGATCAAGCCAAATGCTCCGGCGTCGGCGGCGAACACACGCTGAATGTTTATCTCGGCCATATCCGCATCCCCACCCTTGGTCAATTACGGTACGGCCGGTTTACCGGGGCAAAACTGAAGGCGGGCGGCCAGCCTCATCAGACTCTCATCGGGAGGGCCCAGCTCTCAACGATGATTCTTATTTACGACGGAAGAACCGGAGCGGCGCACTTGGCCGTTTAAATACGTTTCGGACGCGGCCCCGTCGGGCGCCATTTGATATCGCCCCGTCTGGCCTCGCGCCAGGCGGGGCTTTTTCTTTGCGCATCAGCCGGGCAGTCGGCCGCGCGCAAAGCCCTTCGAGACCAGGCCGAGCGCGCTCTCCTTTGCCGCCTCGAGATCCGCGACGGCCTCGAGGAGCGTGGCGACGGCCGCGCGCGCATCGCCGCCATGCTCGGCGATCGTCGCATCGACGGCGGCCGCCAGGGCCGGGTCAGGGACGGGGAGGGGCTGTTCGTCAGGTTGCGCCATCGGTCTTTCCTGGCTGGGCTGTAGTGATCGTCGGCGATTCGTTTGACCGGAGCACGCTGCTGCTGTGTAAAAGAGACACTTTCGCACCCGGATTTTTGCTGACGAGGATGTCGAAAGCGGCGTCGCCGATCTGCCTGTCGCGCGTGACGACCTGAATTTTGTCGACCGGATAGGGTCCGATCACCTCGACGCGGAAAAGGCCGTATTCGAACTCGGCCGGCTTGCTCTTCTCGTCGGCGAAACGGCGCAGCGCATGGGCGACGAGCGCGGCGGTCGCTTCGGACACCAGAATCCGCGTCCCGCCGGCGTGCTGGAACCGCTGCGCCAGCGCATAAATCTCTTCTGCTTCGGGCCACATGGGCTTCTTATAGGTCCGCATGTTCTTATTTTGTTCACATGCGGTTTGGGGAGTCAACGGCGCGGGCTCGGTCGATCGCTTATCGCGGCGGGCGCCCTAATAATATTCCCCCGCGGTGCGCGCCCGGCCGACCGCTCCGCTGGAGGTTACGATATGCCCGAACCGCGCAAGATCGACGTCGCCTATTCGGACGGCCACTGGCTTGCCGAGGTTGCTCCCGATTTCGATGAGCCCTTCGATTGTGAAAGCCTGCAACGGCTGATCGAAGCTGTGCAGCGCGAGCGGCCCGATGAGCCGCTGCTTTTCATCGTCGACTGGACGACGATCGAGGGCTACCCGGACGCGGAGCTGCAGCTTCTCGATGCGGGCGAGAAAAGCGGCGCGATGGTCATCTCCTCGGTGCAAGAGTTCTAGCGGCCGCTACAGCATCCCTTCGCGGCCGAGCGCGCGCTGCACCTGCATAGTGGCCGCGCGGATATCGCCGGCCTTCCCGGACTTCGCGGCATCGATCAGCAGCTCGGCCGCATATTGATTCCAGTCGTGGCGCTGGATCGTCTCGCTGAGACGGAGGAAGAGCTGCGCCGCGTCATTCAGCGTCTTGAGGACACGGCCGTCGTGGAGGGTGATCGGGGCAGAGAGAGGATCGGACCAAGGCACCCCGAAAATTGAACCTTCGCTAAGAGGAAAAGCGATTAAAAATCTTTCGAATTGGCGACTTAACGCCAGCCGTTAAACTGAATCGGATGCTTGACAGAGGGCTTTAAGTTTTCAGCCGAAATGTGCATCGCGGGCAAATTGTTCAACGACTTACGAAATTGCGCATAAACTCAAACTGACCCATAATGCTTGATTAAAGCAAGTCCGCCTCAAGCGGCTCCAGCAGCGTCGGATCGTCGTCGCCTGCACCCGTTCGGTTGATGCGCCGGTCGATCGGCCATTCGCGCAGCGCCGATTCCGCAGCCGGGTGAAGCTCCTCGGCCGCCATATCGCCCGCCAGCCAGCGATCGATCTCGGCCTGCTGCAAAAGTACTGGCATCCGATCGTGATAGGGCGTCATCCATTCCGTCGCGCCAGTGACGATGATGGTGCAGGACAGCAGCTCTTCGCCGCTCTCCGGGTCGCCCCAGCGATCCCATAGGCCGGCGAGGGCGAGGACCGGCCGGCCGTCCGAGTCGACGAAGATGTGCGGCTGTTTATCGCCTTTCTGGCCCGTCCATTCGTAAAAGCCCGATGCCGGCACGACGCATCGACGCTTGCGATAGGCGTCCCGGAACATCGGCTTGGTCGCGACCGTCTCGACGCGGGCGTTGAAGGTCGCCGGGACGTCTTTGAGGGGCTTTTCCCACCAGGCTGGCACTAGGCCCCAGCGCACGCCGCGCACCAGCTCACGGCGCCCCTCGGCGTCATGGCGCACCATATCGACCCGCGTCGTCGGCGCGATATTGTAGCGCGGCCGCAGGTTCTGCGGCGCGCCGGTGACGCTCAAGAATTCGTGGATCTGTGCCCAAGTATAATGCTGGGTGAAGCGGCCGCACATGGGCAGTTGTCTTAGCGCCACTGCTCGTTTATTCAAAGAGATGCGGACCGGGCTAGGCGCTTCATCAGAACGACCTCCAGCAAAATCAACACCTTGAGGTAGTTTCGAATCCTGCTGCCCCGACCACATGATCGCGACGATAGAGGAGCGGAATTGAGATGACCGCACGCATCTACCGGCCAAGCAGAACGGCGACCCAGTCCGGCCAGGCGAAGACGACGCGCTGGGTTCTGGAATTCGCCCCCGAGCTCGCCCCGCAGATCGATCCGCTGATGGGCTGGACGGGCTCGCGCGACATGCGCCGCCAGGTGCGGCTCTGGTTCGGCACGCAGGAGGAGGCGATTGCCTATGCCGAAAAGAACGGCATTCCCTTCCTGCTCGAGGAGCCGAAGCCGGTGACACGGAAAATTCTCTCTTATTCCGATAATTTTAAATCGACGCGCCTGGGCCAGTGGACGCATTAACACGCCGCCGTTGTTGAAGGCGGCGTCATCGGCTGACCCCGTAGCTCAGCTGGATAGAGCAGCCGCCTTCTAAGCGGCAGGTCGCAGGTTCGAGCCCTGCCGGGGTCGCCAATAAATTCAACGCGTTATGAACGTCCCGTTTTACGACGGCGCGAAATCTTGCAGGACGTGGACGAGCGGCGTCGGCGCTTCCTTGATGCCGCCGGCGAACGGCCGCTCGAGCGCGATCACGATGACCAATTCGGAAAAAATCAGAAACGCCAGCAGCCCGGTCATCAGCGTCTGGGCGCGCAGATTTTGCGTTCCGAAGAAAAACGTGAAGCCGATGACCAGGAACGCGCACAGGAAAACGATCGCCCAGACGGGACCGGGGACGATGCCGTCAGCCGCGATGAGTCTGGCACGGCGCGCCTGCGTTATGACGGTAAGCTGATTGAAGATTTCCGTTTTAATAGATACGTCGTCAGCGGCTCCGGGCGCGATCATCGCCGTATAGAGGTCGCCTAGGGCCTCCCACGTTGGCTTGTTCGACTTACCGTGCTCCATGGTCGACCATTCGTCTTTGATCGTGGAGCTAAGATAGCGGGTCATGGCGGTCCGAAGGTCCGTTCTCTTCGGCTCGCCGAGACCATTGGACAGACGATAGATCGTCGCGGCGGCGCCGGCCTCCCGTTCGATCGTTGATTCTGCATCGCTGGCCTTCTCCCAGACCACCACGATCGAAAAGGCGAGAAGCACGGCATAGGTCACGCCAATGGTCGCAAACTTGAAGCCCGCGACCTCGTTGTTTATGGCCAGATGTTCGAGCTGTACGAAACGCCGGATCAATGAGGGACCGAGCATCGCGATCACGGTCGGTATGATGACCACGAGCAAAATTTCGACCCAAAGAGGCGCGGTCGTCAAAAAATCTATCATGTCAGGGATCCCGAATTCCAAGGCGGCCAATACCACCGCTTACGCCAGTTCGGCAATTCCCCTCGCTAATATGTGTTTATTCAGGGCCAGGAATTTCGAATTCCCGATCATGCCCCGCCTTTAGCCGCAACTCGTGGCTCAGGCGCCACCAGCCCCGCAACTATTTGAAAAGGCAAAGCCTCCCTGTTACGAATTGGCGGGGGTTGAAAGGATATCGGCACGCCTTTCCAGCGGCCGGTCGCAGATTTGAGCCCTGCCAAGCCTGAGGTCGAGGCGCATATGATCGCTGGAATCATCGACGAGACAAATATCCTGCCGGGCCGCGACTGCGGCCCCTGCGCGCTCTGCTGCAAGGTCATGCGCATCGAGGCCCTGGGGAAGCCGGAAGGGATCTGGTGCCCGCATTGCGTGCCGGGCAAAGGCTGCCGGATCTATGAAACCCGGCAGGAGGAGTGCCGGATCTTCTATTGTCTATGGCGCGCCGATCCGGACCTCGGCGACATTTGGCAGCCGGCGCACTGCAAAATGGTCCTCTACACGGAGGGCATGGGCCACCGGCTGGTGATCTCGGTCGATCCGGGCAATCCGACGAAATGGCGCGAGGAGCCCTGGTATTCGCAGATCAAAACCTGGTCGTTCAATCTGCTCAGATATGGGCAGGTGGTTGTCTATGTCGCCAATCGCGCGATTGTCGTTTTTCCCAACAAGGAGGTCGATCTCGGACCGCTAAAGAAAGGCGATGTCATTCTCACCCGCGAGAACGATGGCGTGTGGGACGCAATGCTTGCCGCCGAGGATCAGCTTCCGCAAAACCAGCGTGGCGTGTGGCTCGATACCGGCGGACGACTCTGAGCCCTTCGCACTGCCGGGGTCGCGATCAAGGTTTATCGTATAACCCTGGGCGTCCCCGGCTGGTGCGTAAGCTTCAATTAGCGGACCAGACCGACACAGCCCTTCACACCGTCAAGTGCCTTGTTGGCTTCGTCGATCGACGGATATTTCTTCTTGCTCGCCAGCGTCATGCCCGGGTAGCCGCGCGGCGAGGAGACGACCGCGGAGCAATTCCCGACAGTGTCCTTCACCAGACTATATTTGGCAGCCAGCACCGGAGTCGCGGCGACCGCGGCAAACAGAACGGCTAATATCATCCTCTTCATCAGCTTCCTCCCATTATTTGAATTGCCGGTCTGTCTCGACACTGGCATAGCCACGGGCGCAGCAGGCTCGTAGCTAATAAGGCAGCGTCGCTACTCGCGGCGAAACCGTCAAGCCTCTGGTGCCGTTGATGTTGCCGGGGAAAATTCCCGAAATAGCCGGGATCACTGAAACGTGATATTATGAGAAGACGCGACGGCAGAATGTATGCGCCGCTGCCGGCGTCCAGGCCCGCCAAACGCATTTTCGGTACTCGATCTACGGATTGGAGCGGCGCGAAACTGTTGGAGAGAGGCGAGTACGATGCAAGTACCCGATCCGCTCGGATTTGATGTCAGCATTGTTCAGCGCATTCCCGTTGTGCGCGCGATCCTCGATGTCGTTTGCGAGACTACGGGTATGGGCTTTGCCGTCGTCGCGCGCGTCACGGAAGACAGGTGGGTGGCCTGCGCCGTCCGCGACACGATCAATTTCGGGATCGAACAGGGCGACGATCTCATAATCGAAACGACGATCTGCCGCGACATAAGGCAGAGCGGGCGCCCTGTCGCCATCGACAGGGTCGCCTCCGATCAGGTCTATAGCCAGCACCCGACGCCAAAGCTCTATGGCTTCGAAAGCTATATTTCGGTTCCGCTTCAACTCCCGGACGGCAGCTTCTTCGGCACATTATGCGCCGTTGATATAAAGCCCGCGCACGTGAACAATTCCGCCGCGGTCAGCATGTTCAAGCTTTTCGCCGAACTGATCGGCTTCCATCTCGCTGAGCATTATCGCGCCGCGGCGGAGCGCTGAGCACCGCCGCCGCGGAACGCTGCCTAATATTTCGCGACGACAGGAGCGGGCGGCGCAGGCGGCGCAGGCGGCGCCCAGTTGAATTTGTAGACGAGGCCGACCGTCGCGGTCTGCTCCTCGGGGTGGAAACGAATATTGTCTTGGGAGTCTGTGGGCGATGTATCCGCAATGGCATGCACGCCGTATTGCGCATAGCGATATTCGGCGCGCCAGAACCAGCCCGGTGCGAATTCCGCCTCGACACCGCCGGCCAGCATCCAACCGTCGGTAGAGAAGCCCGATGTCGAAAAGTCGGTGCCGGCACCCTCATGAGTATCCTGCATTCCGGTGCCGCCGAAGCGGGCCTGCGTGAACCCGGCCTTGGTATAAGTGAGGACCTGCGGCGTCACGAGCCAGCCGAGTCTCGCACCGGCGTCCCACGCCCAGTTTTGCGAAATCGATCCGGCAAAATATGGACCCCCATCTTGAATGGTGCCCTTCAATTGCGAAGGATCGAAATCGCCGAAGACGCCAGCCACGAGCTTGTTGGTGACCTGATAATCATAGCCCAAGCCAACGGTGCCGAAGATGCCACGGCCGCCCTGGCGCTGATTGACGCATTGATCGCATCCATCCGTGACCGGATCGCGCGTCGTCGTATTGGCGCTCCACAATCCGTAGCCGATTCCCGCATTGGCATAGATACCGGTCCAGTTCGTCGCCGCCGGCGGCGACCCGAAGCCATCGGTAACCTGGGTGAAGGAGGGGATCCCGGGCGTGCTGAAACCAGGCCAGCCGAATTTGTAGACCAGACTGGACGTCACCGTCTGTACGAACGGATGGAAATGGATGTCATCGCCACGTCCCGCGAGGCCATCGTCGATGACGTCATGCGCACCATAATCGGCAAAGCGATATTCGGTCCGCCAGAACCAGCCGGGCGCGAACATTGTTTCAAAGCCGCCGCCAGCGAACCAGCCGTTCGCTGTGAAACCCTGCGTCGAATTCCCGCTAGCACTGCCGTCTTCGTTGAGCAGGCTTCCGCCGGTGAAACGCGCCTGGCTGAAGCCGGCGTCGCCGTAGACGAGCAATTCCGGAGTCATCAGCCAGCCGAGGCGGCCGCCGGCGGCCCATGACCAGTTCTGGTTGGTGCTTGCCGTCCATATCGGTTCTTGATCCTGAAGCGCCCCGCGCATCGCAGAATAGGTGCCGTCGCCGAAAACGCCGGCAACGAACTGATCAGCGAACTGATAATCGAAGCCAGCGCCGGCGCGGCCGAGAAAACCGTGGCCGCCTTGAATTTGGTTGGCACAAAGGTGGCAAATATCGGTGTCTGGAAGGCGCGTGGTCGTGTTGGCGTTCCATTCGCCATAGCCGGCGCCGGCATCAAGATAAAAGCCGGTCCAGGTGAAGGCCGGAGGCGGCGCATAGACGGGCGCCGATTTCAAAGACGGGAGGTCAGCGGCGAAAGCCGAACCGGCCGTGGCCACCATCAAAGCAGCCCCAATCGAAAAAATGAATGTTTTCACGGCCCCCTCCGCTCGCGCAATTCCAGATGCAGAATCGAAGCGCGAGTTCGATTGCACCTTACGGGACGGCACCCGGCGAATCTGTCACTTCGCGGCCACGCCACGGAAATTTCGCCCAAGCTGCGCCACGGCGGATTGCATATCGCCGCAAAATTGAATCGTATTTAACGCAAATTGGTTAATGCGAATTTTGCCTGCATTCCTCGTTGCTTGCACAGGCATAGGGCAGGTGGATTGCGCTGGAATCGCATGGCTTTAAGACCAGACTGAAATGCCACACCGCATTGGCTGCCGCAATTTCGTCCGAATTGCCCGGCCCATTCGCGGGTCTGTTTATCGCCGTCCGGCGTCGCGCACTGCGAAACCCTTAAAGTTTTAGCAAGTGATCGGCGCCAACCTTGCCCTTGAGGCAGGGCCGGATGGCGCGAACAGATCACGGGGGATTTTGTAGGTGAAAAGCTTACCGTTCTGGCCACGCTTCGTATCTTGGGGCGGGGCAGCCGAGAGCCAAACCTCGCAGACGTCCGTTCTTTTCCGGCCGCTGGCTGTCGCCATTTCCTGCACCGCCGCGCTTATGCTGGCGGGCTGCGCACAACAGCAGATCGCCGACGGTCATCCTTCCGAATATTTCCCGCAATCCGTTTACGGCGCTGCCAGCCCGCGCGTCGTTGCCGATGGCGCGGATGTCCCGCATGGCGGCGGCAAATATCTCGTCGGCCATCCCTATATGGTCGCGGGCCACATGTATTACCCGAGCGAGCGCAAGCATTACACCGCCATCGGGCTTGCCTCCTGGTACGGCGATGCCTTCCACGGGCGCCGCACGGCCAATGGCGAAATCTTCGACCGTAATTCGATTTCCGCCGCGCATCCGACCATGCCCCTGCCGAGCTACGCGCGCGTCACCAACCTGCGCAACCATTATTCGATGATCGTCCGCGTCAACGATCGCGGGCCGTTCGCGCCGGGCCGTATCATGGATGTTTCGCGCCGCGTCGCCGATCTCTTGGATTTCCGCCGTACCGGCACGACGACCGTAAAGGTCGAATATCTCAGCCGCGCCAGCCTCGAAGGCTCCGACGACGAGAAGCTCGCCACGACTCTGAGGATGGATGACCATTCGGCGCCGGCCGGACCTCCGACCATGCTGGCTGACGCCGATCGGCCGGTTGAAACCGCCTCGGCCGATCCGGGCGAGGTGCCGCAACCCGCGCCACGGCCCGACGCGGCCGACGGCGCGCAGGACACCGCCGACGCGGGAGCGCCAAACCATATCTTCGTCGGCACGGCGCCGCTGCCGCCGTCGCGGCCCTTCGATCTCGATACGGTGCCCGGCGCCGACGCAAAGATCGGCGAGACAGCTTCGCGATAAGCCCCGGCTTTCTTTGATCTGCCCGTAAATGCCGGTGCACGCACGCGCCTGACGCGTTGATTTCCGGCCGCCCCGGACGCATGGTGCAGGCTCAGTTGAGCGGCGGAAACGGTCGGGGAAAAGCGTGGAAGGGGCGATGCGCCCAGGCCTCAAAAGACTTCTCGCGCTGGCTCTCGCCGCCCTGGCGGCGGCTCTGCTTGCGGCGCGCCCCGTGGCAGCGGCACAGCCGTTTCAGACCAGCGTGCCATCGGCAATCCTGATCGACGCGGATTCACAGACAGTCCTGTTCGAGAAGAACGCCGACGCGCCCGAAGTTCCGGCCTCGACGACCAAGGTCATGACCGCGGAGCTCGTGTTTCGCGCGCTCGCACAGGGAAAGCTGAAGCTCGATGACACATTCGATGTAAGTGAACATGCCTGGCGCACCGGCGGGGCTCTGGCACGCGGCTCGACGATGTTCGCCGCGCTCAACAGCAAGATCAGGGTCGAGGATCTGATCCGCGGCCTCGTCATCGTCTCCGGCAATGACGCGGCGATCGTACTGGCGGAAGGACTCGCAGGCTCCGAGGGCGCGTTCGCCACACGCATGACGGAGCGCGCGCGCGAACTCGGTTTCGCGCATTTGACCTTCACCAATCCCTGGGGGCAGGACGATCCCGACCAGCGCGTGACGTCGCGCGAGATGGCGAGCCTTGCCGCCTATCTCATCCGAACCTATCCGCAATATTATCATTATTTCGGCGAGAAGGACTTCACCTGGAACAAGATCAAGCAGCCGAACCGCAATCCCTTGCTGACGATGGATGTCGGCGCGGACGGGCTGAAGACCGGCAATATCGACACCAGCGGCTATGGCATTGTCGCCTCGGCCGTGCAGAACGGCCAGCGGCTCATCCTTGTGATCTATGGCGCCAAGAGCGCCAAGGAGCGGGAGTCGGAAGCCGTACGGCTTTTTCAATGGGGGTTTCGCTCGTTCGAGTCGAAGATGCTGTTTCAGCCGGGAGAAGTCGTGGGCTATGCTCAAGTCTACGGCGGCAGCTCCGGCTCCGAGCCGCTGGTAAGCGACACGCCGATCAGAGTGCTCATTCCGCGTGACTCGGACGAAAAGCTGAAAGGGCAGATCGTCTACACCGGGCCCTTGATGACGCCGGTTTCGCCCGGCCACGAAGTCGCGCACCTGCGGGTTTTTCGCGGCCCCGACGAAATCCTCGAAATCCCGCTGCGGACGTCTGCGGCCATCGGTCCCGGCACGCTGCCGCGGCGGGCGATGGACGCCAGTCTGGAATTTGCGGAACAGCTGTTCCGCAAATATGTGTTGAAGAAATGAGCCACGACGCCCGACTGCCAAAACGCGGAACCTTCATCACGCTCGAGGGCGGGGAGGGTGTCGGCAAATCGACCCAGGTGCGCTACCTCGTCGCGCGGTTGCAGGCGCGCGGCATCAAAGCGATCCCGACGCGCGAGCCGGGCGGCTCGCCGGGCGCTGAAATTCTCCGCGATATCCTGCTTTCCGGCATGATCAAGGACCTCGGCCCGAAGGCGGAGGCGATCATTTTCGCCGCCGCGCGGATGGATCATATCGATCATACGATCGCTCCGGCGCTGGCCGCCGGCACATGGGTGATCTGCGACCGTTTCGCCGATTCCACACGCGCCTATCAGGGCGCCCTCGGCGGCCTCGATCCGGGCTTCCTGCGCGCGCTCGAGCGCGTGACCGTCGCGGATACGCGGCCGGACCTCACCTTGATCCTCGATCTGCCGGCGGACGTCGGCCTTGCCCGCGCGGCGCAGCGGCGTGGCGCCGCCGAGGCCTCCGACAGGTTCGAAGGCGAGGGGCTCGCCTTCCACGAAGCCTTGCGTAAGGCCTATCTTGCCATTGCCGCTGCGGAGCCCGAGCGTTGCGTCGTCGTCGATGCCTCGCAGAGCGAGGAAGAGGTCGCGCAGGCGATCTGGGACACGATCAGCCACCGCCTGTTCGACGCCGAGCCGGCGATGCAGGCCGAGGCGTTGCATGGCGCCTGACGCAGCGGATCTATATCCGGTGCGAAAAAGCCCAGGACGCGTTATCTATCCTGTATGAACGCCCCCCGCTCTAAGGCCCTGGAAGCCGCGCCGGAATCCGATCGCGTCGATGAGACGCCGCATCCGCGTGAAAATTTCGACTTCTTCGGCCACCACGAGGCGGAGCAGGGGCTGCTGGAAGCCTATCGCGCCGGCCGCCTGCCGCAAGCTTTCGTCATCGGTGGACCGCCCGGCATCGGCAAGGCGACGCTAGCGTGGCGGCTCGCCCGCTTCCTGCTCGCGCATCCGGACCCCACGGCAGCGACCGTGCAGGGCGCCAGAGACCTCGGCATCAATGCGAGCGATCCGGTCGCCCACAAGATTGCCGCGATGTCGCATGGCGATGTCGCGCTGCTGCGGCGCGAATGGAACGAAAAGGCAAAACCAGCGCGGCATTACACCGAAATCCGCGTCGACGATGTCCGTCAGGCCTCGCATCTGTTCCGCAGCGTGGCGGGGGCCGGCGGCTGGCGCATCTGCATCGTGGACAGCGCCGAAGACCTCAACAATTCCGCCGCCAATGCCCTGCTGAAGCTCATCGAAGAGCCGCCGCCGCGTTCGCTGTTCCTCATCGTCGCGCATCGGCCGGCGCTGCTCCTGCCGACGCTGCGCTCGCGCTGCCAGATGCTGATCCTGCGTCCGCTGGCGGACGTCGATATTCTGCGTGTCATCGACGCATTGGGGGCGCCCTGGACCGAAGCGAGCGAGAGCGAGCGCCGGGTGGCCGCCGAACGCGGGCAGGGCTCCGTCACGACCGCGCTGAGCCTCCTCGCCGACGACGGCATCGCAATCGACAATCAGGTCCGCGCGCTACTTTCCGGCCTGCCGGCGCTCGACTGGCGCGCCGTCCATACGCTGGCCGACCGGATCGCCGGCCGCGACCGGACGGCGCAATGCGACCGGGTCATGACCGCCATTGTCGATTGGATCGACGAGCGGTTGCAGAGTGAGGCGGCGCATGGGGCGGCCCGCCTTGCGCCTTTGGCGGAGGTATGGGAAAAAGCCGCCGACGCGGCGCGGGAAGCCGAGGCTCTCAATCTCGACAAACGGCCCGTCATCCTGTCGATTTTCGCCGAACTCGCGGCGGCCAGGGCGGCCAGCGCCTGAGGCCCTGCCGCGTCACGGCCGGAGCGGGATGCGAAAAAGTGGATGCCGGTTTTTCGCACAAATCCCGCTCTAAATTTCGTGAATCGATCACGTTCATGATTTCGCATCGGTTCGATCCGAAATCGTCGTGATCCAGTGAGCTTCGAGCATGGCCAAGCGCCCGACCTTCTACATCACGACCGCGATTCCCTATGCCAATGGCGCACCGCATATCGGCCACGCCTATGAGCGCATCGCGACCGATGCGATCCAGCGGTTCAAGCGGCTCGACGGCTACGACGTCCTGTTCTGCACCGGCATGGACGAACATGGTCAGAAGATGCAGCAGACGGCGGCGCGGGAAGGGATAATCCCGCTTGAGCTCGCCGACCGCACGGCGGCGCAATTCGCGGCCATGGGCGAGGCGCTCGACGCCAGGGCCGATGTGATCGTCCGCACGACGAGCGCAGCGCATCGCGAAGCCTCGCAGGAAATCTGGCGGCGCATGGAAGCCAACGGCGACATTTACCTTTCCAAATATCCGGGGTGGTACTCGGTCCGCGACGAAGCCTTCTTCGACGAATCCGAACTCACCAAAGACGCGGGCGGAAAATATCTCGCGCCGAGCGGCGCGCCGGTCGAATGGGTGGAGGAGGAAAGCTATTATTTCCGCCTCTCCGCCTATCAGGAGAAATTGCTCGCGCATTATCGCGACAATCCCGATTTCGTCGTGCCGGAGACCTATCGCAACGAGATCGTCTCATTCGTCGAGCGCGGGCTGACCGATCTCTCGATCAGCCGCTCGACGTTCGATTGGGGCGTTCCGGTGCCCGGCGATCCGAAGCATGTGATGTATGTGTGGGTCGACGCGCTGACCAATTACATCACCGGCACCGGCTTTCCCTGGGATAAGGACGCGACGCGGAAGAAATTCTGGCCCGCCGACGCGCATGTGATCGGCAAGGACATCACCCGCTTTCACGCGATCTATTGGCCGGCCTTTCTCATGTCGGCCGGGATTGCGGTGCCGAAGCAGATCGTCGTGCACGGCTTTCTGTTCAATCGCGGGGAAAAAATGTCGAAGTCGGTCGGCAATGTCATCAGCCCCGGCGATCTCATCGCGACCTATGGCGTCGATCAACTGCGCTATTTCTTCCTGCGCGAAGTGCCCTTCGGACAGGACGGCAATTATTCGCATGACTCGATCGTCAACCGCATCAATGCCGACCTCGCCAACGATCTCGGCAATCTGGCGCAGCGCTCGCTCTCGATGATCGGCAAGAATTTTGGCGGCCGCCTGCCGCAGCCGGGCGCTTATACGGAAGCGGACGAGGCAATCCTCGCTGCTGCCGACGAACTCGCCGGAAAGACCCGCGCGGCGATGAAGAGCTTCGCCCTGCATACGGTCCTTGCCGACATCTGGCGCGTCGTGGGCGATGCCAACCGCTATTTCGCCGCCGAGGAGCCCTGGACGAAGAAGAAAACCGATCCCGAGCGCATGGGCACGATCCTCTATGTAACGGCGCAGGTTCTGCGCATCGTCGCTCTGCTGACACAGCCCTTCACGCCGCAAGCGGCCGGGCGGCTGCTCGATCTGCTTGCCGTGGCGCCGGAACATCGCGATTTCAGTTTCGCGCGGCAGGCCGACCCGGACGCGCCGGATCGCGCTCTGCCCGAACCTTCGCCGATCTTCCCGCGTTATGTGGAACCGGCGGCGTAACACCAGATGCTGATCGACTCGCATTGCCATCTCGATTTTTCCGACTTCGCGAGCGACCGCGACGGCGTTGTCGCGCGCGCGCGCGCGGCAGGGCTCAAGCGGATGATCACGATCTCGACCCGTGTCGCGAAATTCGCCGAAATCCGCGCCCTGGCGGAAGCCTATGAGGACGTGTTCTGCACCATCGGCACGCATCCGATGAACGCCAAGGAGGAGCAGGTTTCGGTCGAAGAACTCATTGCCTTGGCGCAATATGAGAAATGCGTCGGCATCGGCGAAGCCGGGCTCGACTATCATTACGACGACACGCCGCACGATCTCGCCGCGCAGGTCTTCCGGACGCACATCGCCGCCGCGCGCGAAACCGGCCTGCCGCTCGTCATCCATTCCCGCGATGCCGACGACGACATGGCGAAAATCCTCGAAGAAGAAATGGGGAAGGGCGCTTTCAAGGCCATCTTGCATTGCTTTACGTCGACGCGCAGGCTGGCGGAGGCGGGTGTCGCGCTGGGGCTTTATGTTTCCTTCTCGGGTTTGCTGACCTTCAAGAAATCCGACGAGCTGCGTGCCATCGCCCGCGGCGTGCCAAACGAGCGCCTGCTGGTCGAGACAGACGCGCCCTACCTCGCCCCCGTCCCTTATCGCGGCAAGCGCAATGAGCCGGCCTATGTCGCGGAAACGGCGAAAGTTCTGGCTGAGGTCAAGGGGCTGACGCCCGCCGAACTCGCTGCGATCACCAGCGCCAATGTCCTGCGGCTTTTCACGAAAATGCCGGCGCCGGTGGTGGCCGCGTGAGCCTTGCCATCACCATCCTTGGCTGCGGATCGTCCGCCGGCGTGCCGCGTGTCGGCCAGGGCTGGGGCGCCTGCGATCCCAATAACCCGAAAAATCGCCGCCGCCGCTGCGCGATCTTCGTCGAGCAGACCAATGCCGAAGGCGCCAAGACGCAGGTTCTGATCGACATGGGGCCGGATTTACGCGCCCAATTGCTCGATCTCGGCATCGACCGGCTCGATGCGATCCTGCTGACCCACGCGCACGCCGACCATACGCATGGCATCGATGAAGTTCGCCCGCTGGTCATCATGCACCGGCGGCGGATCGATCTCTATATGGATGCGCCGACCTCGGCCGTCGTGCGCAGCCATTTCGGCTATATTTTCGAGACGCCTGACGGCAGCTATTACCCGCCGCTGCTCAATGACCGGCGGCTGACGCCGGGCGAAGCGGTGACGATCGCAGGGCCGGGCGGCGTGATCAGCTTCACGCCGTTCCGGCTGAGCCACGGCGAGATCGACGCCCTCGGCTTCCGGATCGGCGATATCGCCTATACGCCGGACTTGAACGGCATTCCCGTGGAAAGCGAGCGCTATCTGCGCGGGCTCGATCTGTGGATCGTGGATGCCTTGCGCTATACGCCGCATCCAAGCCATTTCTCAGTCGCGGAAACTCTGGATTGGATCGGGAAATTGCAGCCGCGGCGCGCCATCCTGACCAACCTCCATACCGACGTCGATTTCGAGCAGATCCGGCACAAATTGCCGCCGCATGTCGAGCCGGCCTATGACGGCCTGCGGGTCGAGCGATAAAGAGCTGGACCAGCCAAGCCGTCCGGTGGTCGAAATTACCTGCCATAGTTCCATAATATTGATTATGCGAATCGCAGATATGCAATTCTTTGATTCCAAAACAACTCCCCGCGGCCCACTTCGAAGCCGCTAAGGCATAGCCGAACCGAAATCGAACATTGGGGTCGCAGTTTGACGCAAAAGCGGTAGCCAAGAGGCTGGCACATCTGCTATCAATACCGGAAAGGCGGGACTTTCGGCATTTCTGGATAAAAGTCAGAGCGTACATTGTGAACGGGTGGCGTCGGGCCGCTCGTCTTCAACCGTGTCTGAACTGTCCAAGGGGCGAACGGCCTGCGGCGCGTCGCTTTCGAGCGACCCGTCGGGATTGAAAGTTTAAAATAGGCATCTCATGAGCAAGGGTAAAGAATTCCGCGGGCCGAGGAAACGTGGCTTTGACGATGACGGTCCGTCTCCTTACGATTCCCCCCGTCCCAGCCGGTCCAGACCTTCTTTCGGCGGCGGTGGTTTTGGCGGTCCGGATATTGCGCCGTCGGCGCCTTCGGGCACTCCAGTCGATGCGGTCGTCAAATGGTTCAAGGGTGACAAGGGCTTTGGCTTTGTCGAATTGAGCAATGGCACGGGCGACGCCTTCCTCCATATCGGCGCTTTACAGAATGCCGGCTATGAGACGGTTCCGCCGGGCGCGAAGCTGAAGGTCTACGTCGGCACTGGCGCCAAGGGCGCGCAAGTGACCCGCGTGCTCGAAGTGGACACGGCTGGCGCCGCCGAGCGCGCGCCCGCACCGCGCTTCAACGAGGCGCGGCCGGCGCGCCGTAATCCCGATCCCGCGACCGCGATTCAGGTCAGCGGCACGGTCAAATGGTTCGATGACAACAAGGGCTTCGGTTTCGTTCAGTCGAACGATGGCGGCAAGGATGTCTTCGTCCACATTTCGATCCTCGGCACTTCCGGCGTGCATCATCTCGCCGAAGGTCAAGCGGTGACAATGCGCGTCGTCGATACGCCGAAAGGCCGCGAAGCCTTGTCGATCGCCCTCGCCTGACGTTCCCGTCCGGCTTTACAATTTCCACGGCGCGAGGTTCTGCCTCGCGCCGTTTTCTTTGACCGGCCATGCAGAAATCTCGCGACATCAAAAAGCTCCTCGAGATCATGGCGACGCTGCGCACGCCGCAGACCGGCTGCTCCTGGGACCTGGAACAGACCTTTTCGACCATCGCGCCTTACACGATCGAGGAAGCCTACGAGGTCGCTGATGCGATCGCCCGCGCCGACCTTGCCGATCTCAAGGACGAACTGGGCGATCTGCTGCTTCAGGTCGTTTTCCACGCGCGTATGGCCGAGGAAGAAAAGGCGTTCGATTTCGGCGACGTTGTCGAGGCCATCACCGCCAAGATGATCCGCCGCCATCCGCATATCTTCGGCGACAGGCGCGATCTGTCGACAGACGCGGTCAAGGGTCTTTGGGCCGAGATCAAAGCGCAGGAGAAAGCCGAAAAACCGGCGCGCGAGGAGGGTTTGCTCGGCGAGATCCCTCTTACCCTGCCCGGTCTGACGCGCGCGGTGAAATTGCAGGCCAAGGCCGCCACCGTGGGCTTCGATTGGAACGATGTCCGGCTCGTGCTCGACAAAATCCGTGAAGAGACAGCCGAAATCGAGGCCGCGCTCGACAGCAAAGACGCTTCCGCGATCGCGGCGGAAACCGGCGATCTTCTGTTCGCCGTCGCCAATCTCGCACGCCATATCGGCGCCGATCCGGAGGCGGCGATCCGCGGCACCAATGAAAAATTCATGCGCCGGTTCGCCTATATCGAACGCGAGATCGCACGCGGCGGCAAAAAGCTTGGCGAGGTGAGCCTTGCGGACATGGACGCGCTCTGGAACACCGCCAAAACGCTGGAGAAATAGAGCCCGGCGCTACCCGGCGCGCGCAGCCTTCGGCGCCAGGCGAAAGCGCTGACGCACATTGTCGGCCATGGCCGACGGCACGCTTACAGTAAGGAGCAGCGCGCCGTCGCTCGTCTCGCGGCGGCCCAGCACTTCGGTGTGCTCGTAGAGCCAATGCCGGCCCTGCCCGTCGCCGGCGTCCAGCGCCAGATCAAGCGTGACGCGCTCATTCGCGAGCAGGGATTCGACACGCGCCAGAAGCTCGTCGACGCCCTGCCCGGTCAGGGCCGAGATCAGCACTGGCCGCGCCTTAGACGGCCGCCGCCGCGCCGCATTGAGCAGAACCAGGGCGCGCTCGGCATCGACGACGTCGATTTTGTTCCAGACTTCGAGAACGCGTCCCGGCTGTTCAAAATCAATTCCAAGTTCGGCGAGCACCTTTTCGACATCGGCGCGCTGCGCCTCGCTGTCCTCATGCGCGATATCGCGCACATGAAGGATGACATCCGCCTCCAGAACTTCCTCGAGCGTCGCCTTGAAGGCAGCGATCAACATGGTCGGCAGATCGGAAATGAATCCCACCGTATCGGACAGGATGATCTCGCTGCCGCGCGGCAGCTTGATTGCCCGCAGCGTGGGATCGAGCGTTGCGAACAGCAAATCCTCGGCGAGGACGCCGGCCTGCGTCAGCCGGTTGAACAGCGTCGACTTGCCAGCATTGGTATAGCCAACGAGCGCCACGACCGGATAGGGCACGGCGCGCCGGCTCTTGCGGTGCAGACCGCGGGTTTTCTTGACCTTTTCGAGATCGCGCTCAATCCGGGTGATGCGCTCCTGAATCAGCCGGCGGTCGGTCTCGATTTGCGTCTCGCCGGGGCCGCCCAAAAAGCCGAAACCGCCGCGCTGGCGCTCGAGATGGGTCCACGAGCGCACGAGCCGTGATTTCTGATAATTGAGATGCGCAAGCTCGACCTGCAGCGTGCCTTCGCGCGTCAGCGCACGGCGGCCGAAAATTTCCAGGATCAGCCCGGTGCGGTCGATCACCTTGGCGTCGAAAGCCTTTTCCAGATTGCGCTGCTGAACGGGTGAGAGCGCGCAATCCATGATGACGAGGTCGATCGCCTCGTCCTTCGTCCGTGTGGCGAGCGCCTCGACCTTGCCCTGGCCGAGATAGGTCGCGGGGCGGATCTGCGACAGGCTGACGATCTCCGTGCCGACGACGTCCACATCGATCGCCTCGGCGAGGCCGCGCGCCTCGGCGATCCGCGCCTCGGACGAACGGCTTTCGTCAACCGTCCGGGTGACGGCAGCTTCGGCGCGGCGTTGTTGGCGCGGATTGAGATAAGCCCCGACGACCAGTGCGCGCGTGCGCGCCGTCTTGGTCTCCACGGCGCGGCGCGTTTTGGGCCGCCGCGTCTCCTCCAAGCCAGTTTGCACGTCAGCTTGCCGCTGCGTCACGACCCCGCCGTGGTTTCTTCACCGGGCTCAAACATCTGGATCGGATGGCCCGGCATGATGGTGGAGATCGCATGCTTGTAGACGAGCTGGGAATGACCGTCACGGCGCAACAAGACGCAGAAATTGTCAAACCAGGTCACAACGCCCTGCAGTTTGACGCCGTTGACCAAAAAAATGGTGAGGGGGACTTTGTTCTTCCGGACAAAATTGAGAAATGTGTCCTGCAAATTCTGAGTGCGTTCGGCCGCCATTTTCTTTTTCCAGTTCTTTTTTTAGGGCCGTGGTTTGGCAGAACCCGGCCCGCTCTTTAGACGAAAAGGCAACAAGGTGGACCGGCTGGCAGCTTGGCGTTCCCGCCGATCGCGCGCATTAGACCCATGCGGCGGCAAAGCTGCAAGAGGAACTTTCTCCCACTTGCCGCCAGCCAAATCCTTCCCTAACAGCTTGGCATTTTACGGCGTGGCCTTAGCGAAATTGTGAAATTGCGCCCGCAGGCTCGTCGCCAGCGCGCCGGGCTTACCGTCCCCGATGACAACGTCGTCGATGGCGGCGACGGGCATGACGAGCGTCGTCGCGCCGGTGATGAAGGCCTCGGTCGCCCGCTTCGCCTCTTCGAGGCTAAAGCGGCGCTCTTCAAGCCTGAGGCCCTTCGCAGCGATGAGGTCGAGCAATGTCGTCCGTGTGACCCCCCGCAGGATCGACTGATCGACCTGATGTGTGACGATCGTCTTGTCCGCCGTGACAATCCAGGCGTTGGAGGCCGCCCCTTCGGTCACCATGCCGTCGGCATCGATGAGCCAGGCTTCGTAAGCGCCCTCCTCTTTCGCCGCCTGCCGCGCCAGGACGTTCGGGAGAAGATTTATCGTCTTGATATCAGGCCGCTTCCAACGGATGTCCGGCAGCGAGATGACCTTGATGCCCTTGGCCGCCAGCGCTGTGCCTTTGGCGGGATCGATCGCCTTGGCGGTGACGACAAGGCTCGGCCGCACGGCCGGAACCGGAAAGGCATGATCACGCGGCGCCACCCCCCTTGTGACCTGAACATAGACATAGCCGTCGCGCACCTTGTTGCGGGTCAACACCTCGCGCAACACCAGCGACAGTGCACCCGGCACCAGAGGCTGAGCAATTCGCAATTCGCTCAGCGAGCGCTCCAGCCGGGCGAGATGGCGCGCCTCATCGATCAGGACGCCGGCCCTGACCTCGCAAACCTCGTAGACGCCGTCGCCGAGCTGATAACCGCGATCCTCGATCGAAACGGTCGCCTGGCCCTGCGGCAGATAGCGCCCGTTCACATAAGCAATACGCCCCACCCGACCTGCTCTCTTAATCGATGCCAAGCGACTTCAGCTTGCGATGCAATGCCGAGCGCTCCATTCCAATGAATTCCGCCGTGCGCGAAATATTGCCGCCGAAGCGATTGATCTGCGCGACCAGATATTCGCGCTCGAAAACCTCGCGTGCGTCGCGCAGCGCCAGGCTCATCAGTTTCTCGCCGCCGGAGCCGTTCGGCGTCGAGGGAACGAGCGCGCCGATCTCCGACGGCAGCATGTCCGACGTCAGCTCCGTATTCGGATCGCCGGCCGCGAGAATCATCAGCCGTTCGACATTGTTACGAAGCTGGCGGATGTTGCCGGGCCAATCATGCGATTGCAGCACGGCCATCGCCTCGTCGGCGATTTTGCGCTTGGGCAAGCCCGTCGTCGCCGAGATCTGATCCATGAAGAACTCGATCAGCAGCGGAATGTCCTCGCGGTGCTCGGAGAGCGAAGGCACCCGGATCGGCACCACGGACAGGCGATGGAACAAATCCTCGCGCAGCGCCCCCTCGGCGATAAGACGCGGCAGATCGCGCGAGCTCGACGACAGGATGCGCACATCGACGTTGACACGAGTCGTGCCGTTGACGCGCAGGAAATTCTGATCGACCAGGACACGCAGGATCTTGCCCTGAGTCTCCTTGGGCATGTCGGCGATTTCATCGAGATAGAGCGTGCCGCCGTGCGCCTCCTCCAGCGCGCCGACCTTACGGCTCTGCTGGCCGTCGCGGCTCTCGACACCGAAGAGCTCGATCTCCATCATCTCCGGCGTGATCGTGGCCGAATTGATGACGACGAAAGGGGCGTTGGCGCGCGGCGAGGCATCGTGGATGCTGCGTGCGACAAGCTCCTTGCCGGAACCCGGTGCGCCCGTGATCAGCACACGCGAATTGGCCGGCGCGACCCGCTCGATCACCTGATGCAATTGATGGATGATGCTCGACTTGCCGACAATGCGATTGGCGGCGCCGGTGCGCGAGCGTAATTCGCTCAGCTCCCGCTTCAGCCGCGAGGCTTCGAGCGCACGCTCGGCGACGAGCACCAGCCGGTCGGCCTTGAACGGCTTCTCTATGAAATCATAGGCGCCGACTTTGATCGCGGAAACGGCGGTTTCGATATTGCCGTGGCCGGAGATCATGACGATGGGCAGGCTTGGATGCGCCGTCTTCACCAATTGCAGGAGTTGCAGGCCGTCGAGATGCGAGCCCTGCAACCAGATGTCGAGAAACACGAGGTGCGGGCGCCGCGACTCGATCGCGGCAAGCGCCTCCTCCGCATTCTTCGCGCTGCGTGTGCCGTGCCCTTCATCGGACAGAATGCCCGACACGATGTCACGGATATCAGCCTCGTCGTCGACGATCAGAATGTCACTTGGCATGCAAGTCGAGCCCGTTCATTTGGCGCTTTCAATGACGGCAGACGAATGTTTTTCATCGATAAATTCAACATCGCGGTGCGATGCGTCACCTTTCGGGAAATAAAGCCGGACGCAGGCGCCGCGGCCGCCAGGTGCATCGAGCAATTCAATGCCCCCGCCGTGGTCCTCGAGGATCTTGGCAACAATCGGGAGGCCGAGGCCGGTGCCTTCGGCCCGCGTCGTCATATAGGGCTCAAGCAGGCGGTGCCGATTTTCCTTCGGGAACCCCTTGCCATTGTCAGCCACAAAAATTTCGACAATCCCTTCGGGCGTGACATCCAGCGAAATCGAAATCTTGCCCTTCATCGGCGCGATCTCCTCTTGGGCTAAGATGCCTTCGGTGGCGTTCTTGGTGATATTGGCGACGGCTTGCGACAGCAGCCGGCGGTCGAAATTGGCGATAACCGAAGATTCAGGCATCGCGTCGGTGAATTCGATATCGGGATGGCCGACGCGCATCAAGAAGATAACATGGCGTAGGCATTCCGTCACATCGTCGGGGACAAGCCGCGCGCGCGGCATCCGCGCGAAGGCCGAGAACTCGTCGACCATCCGTTTGATATCGTCCACCTGCCGTATAATCGTGTCGATACATTGGTCGAAGACATCGCGGTCGGTGACGATAAGGCGGCCATACTTGCGCTTCAGCCGCTCCGCCGAAAGCTGGATCGGCGTCAGCGGATTCTTGATCTCATGCGCGATGCGCCGCGCCACATCGGCCCAGGCCGCGGTGCGCTGGGCAGTGACGAGATCAGTGATGTCATCGAGCGTGATGACATAGTTTTTCTCGGCCTGCGCGCCCGATTCCGTCGTCACCACGAGGTTGAATGTGCGCTCGCGTCCGCCGCGATTGACGGAAATCTGGCCGCGCGCCAGCCGCGTGCCGCCAGCCCGCGCCTCGTCAAGCACAGGCGTCACCTCTTGCAACACATCGTCGATGGCCTGCCCGACGGCGCTTCGCCCGTCTTCGTGCGGGATGAGCTTTTCCGCCGACGGATTGACCACCGTGATCAGCCCCCTGGCGTCGACGCCGATAACCGCCACAGGCACGCCCGAGAGGACCGCCTCGGTGAACTGGCGGCGCTCGTCGATCAGATTGCTCGCGGCGATCAACCGGTTCTGTTGCAGGCGAATCTCGGACGTCATCTTGTTGAACGTCTCGCCGAGATGGCCGAGTTCGCCCTCGGAAGGGTTGACCGCGACTTGCGCCTCGAGATTGCCGGAGCCAACCTCGTCGGCGGCGGTGATCAAACGGCGGATCGGCGCAACGAGACCATTGGCGAAGGACAGGCCGACCCAGGTCGCGGCCAGCAGCATCACCAGCGCGATCAGCACATACATCGTCGCGAAGGCGATCTGGATGTTGTGCCGATAAGCATCGAACATATCGTAGAACGTGATAAGCCGCCGGGCCTGCTGACCGAACTCCGAACTGAACGGGCCGACCGGCCGCGCGACGTAAAGATACGTGTTGTCGAACGCCTCCAGCTTTCGCAGCGCGACGAAGGTGCGCCCTTCGTCCAGGATCATGCACAGCGGCTCATTGCGTTGCGCATCGGCAAAATCGTTGGGCTGCGGCTGGACGACCGGCGCGCCCTCCTTGCCGCCGGCAACGACCTTGTCGTCAATCTTGCCGTCGGGATGGATCATCGCCGCCGCGCCGAAGCCGAGCGCCTCGACTCGAGAACCGAAGAATTCGTGGAACAACTGCCGGTCGGATTTAAAAAGCGAGACGCCGCGATCGAGGTCCGAGGCGGTCAATTGCGCCTCGCGCAACAGCACGCGGCACTGGCCCTCCTGAAAGAACTGCGCGGCCTCGCCCGTGCGCAGGATGAAGCCGCGCACGTCGCGCAGAAACGCCGGGTTCAAGCTGCGGTCGAGCGTGATCGAACCGACGAGCGCCATGAGGATGGCCGGCACAATCGCGATGATCGTGAAGAGCCCGACGATACGGACATGCAGCCGCGCGCCGGCCGCCTGAGCCCGCCGCGCCGCGATGATCGACCAGGCTTCGACCATCACGAAGCCGACGAGAGTCAATATGCAAAGGAGATTGATGACAAAGAGGCGCAGAACGACGACATCAGTCGGCGCGATCGGCGTGTAGCCGGCGAAGATCAGGAAGCTGATCAACGCCGCCGCAATCGCCACCACGACCGCCGTGCGGCCGAAGATCAGGCGCATCGGGATTTTGCGCGGCCTCTTCGGGTCGAGCGCACTCGTTGCTTCGCTCATCCAGGTCTCTGCCCAAGCCTATTTGTCGGCCGTACCGACTGGCGTTTCATCCCACGAGGGCGGACGCGTTCTATCACAACCGCTGAACGCCTCAGCGTTGCGTTCGTGTAACGCTGTTGCGGAATTACGACATTTCCGGGGCGATGGAAACCCCGTCCTGCTCAACGTGGCAGGCGCATGAGCTTGATGTCGAGGTCTTTGACCTTTTTGCGTAACGTATTGCGGTTGAGGCCCAAAAGCTCGGCCGCTTTGATCTGATTGCCGCGCGTTGCGGCAAGCACCGCGGAAATCAGGGGATATTCAAGCTCCCGCAAGACCCGATGATAGATGCCGGGCGGCGGCAGGCCATCCCCGTGGGCGCGGAACAATTCGTTCAAATGCCGCTCGACCGCGACCGCCAAAGTGTCGGCGCGCTCGGGATCCTTGGCGCGTTCCTCGCCGCCGCGCTGCGCGAAACCGGAAAGAAACAGCCCCGCTTCCGCCGAGAGTTCAGCATCGATCAGTTGTTCGCTGATCGATTCCTGCGGATAAAGCGCCGCGAGACGGCGCACGAGATTTTCGAGCTCGCGGATATTGCCCGGCCAGCGGTGACGCTTCAGCCGTTCCAGCGCCGGCTGCTCGATATGTTTCAGTGGCAGACCCTCGGCCGCCGCGAGCGAAAAGAAATGGTGGACAAGATCGGGAACGTCTTCGGCCCGTTCGCGCAACGGCGGCAGCCGCAGCGGCACGACGTTCAGCCGGAAGAACAGATCCTCGCGGAAAAGGCCCTGATGGATCAGATTGCGCAGATCCTTATTCGTCGCGGCGATGATGCGGACATTCGCCTTGATGGGTGTACGGCCGCCGACCGTCGTATATTCGCCCTGCTGCAGAACACGTAACAGCCGAGTCTGCGCTTCCATCGGCATGTCGCCGATCTCGTCGAGAAACAGCGTGCCCCCCTCGGCCTGTTCGAAGCGGCCGGCGGAGCGCTGATTGGCGCCGGTGAAGGCGCCCTTCTCGTGGCCGAACAATTCGCTTTCGATCAGATCGCGCGGGATCGCCGCCATGTTGATCGCGACGAAAGGGCCGCTCTTGCGTTTGCCGTAATCGTGCAGGGCGCGAGCGACAAGCTCCTTGCCGGTGCCTGACTCGCCGGTGATCATCACCGTCAGATCGGTCTGCATCAAGCGTGCGAGAACGCGGTAAATCTCCTGCATCGCCGGCGAGCGGCCGACGAGCGGCATGCTTTCCATGTCGTCGGCCGGGTGTTCCGGCCGCGCGCGCGCCTTCGGTTCGCTCAACGCCCGCCCGACAATGCTGACGAGTTCGCGCAGATCGAAGGGCTTCGGCAGGTAATCGTAAGCGCCGCGCTCGGACGCCTTGATCGCGGTCATGAACGTGTTCTGTGCGCTCATGACGATGATCGGCAGATCGGGGCGCAGCTTCTTGATGCGCGGCAGAACCTCGAAGGCATTGTCGTCCGGCATGACGACATCGGTGATGACGAGATCGCCCTCCCCCGCCTGCACCCAGCGCCAGAGCGTGGCGACGTTGCCGGTCGTGCGCACCTCGTAGCCGACGCGTGTCAGCGCCTGGCTCAGCACCGTCCGAATAGCAGCATCGTCGTCGGCGACAAGGATATTGCCTCCCATTGCAGCTTTGCTCCTGAGGGCTCCGGAGAGCCAGTCCTTATCTACGTCTTTTTCGCGCTGCGCCCGTCCAGTGGCGCGAACATCGGCATGAGCACTTTGAATATCGTCCGACGCGGTTGCGACTCGCATTCTATGGTTCCGCCATGATCCCCGATAAGTTTGGCGACCAGTGCAAGTCCGAGGCCACTCCCGGACGTTTTTGTGGTGACGAACGGTTCAAACAAATGCTGCCGTATCTCGGGCGGCACGCCCGGCCCATTGTCACGAACGCAAAATTGCAGCGGCAGATTCACCGAGATGTCGGAATTCGGCAATTTCAGCCGCACGCCCGGCCGGAACGCCGTGGACAGTTCGATCTCGCCGTCGTCCCTCGCCTCGCCGACGGCTTCGGCTGCATTTTTCACGAGGTTGAGGAAAATCTGAATCAGTTGGTCGCGACTGCCGAGCACCGGTGGCAGCGACGGATCGTAGTTCTCGGTGAAGCGGATATGGCGCGCAAACCCCGCCTGAGCGATACGCTTCACATGATCCAGGATCGTGTGGATGTTGACGCTCTCGCGCTCCAGCGGCCGGCTGTCGGAGAAGGCCTCCATTCGATCGACGAGTTTCACGATCCGGTCGGTCTCCGTGCAAATCAGCCGCGTCAAGGCGCGATCGGAATCGTTCGCGCCGATTTCGAGCAATTGCGCCGCACCGCGAATACCCGAGAGAGGATTCTTGATCTCGTGTCCGAGCATGGCCGCCATGCCGGAGACGGACCGCGCCGCGCCGCGATGGGTGAGCTGACGGTCCATCTTCTCCGCCATCGCGCGTTCCTGGATCATCACCACGACGCCCTCATCGAAATCGGACACCGGCGTGACGAAGAGATCGACCAATTTTTCCGTTCCGAGCCGCGGGACGCCGAGATCGACGCGATATTCGGTAATGGCGGAACTTTTCTCCTTTACCTGCGCGACGAGCGCCAGCAAGACCGAGTCACGCGGAAGCAGGTTCGCCAGCGTCTGCTGCAGCAGGATCGAGCGGCTGATGCCGAAGAAAGCTTCGGCCGCGGCATTGGCCTCGATGACGAAGCCGTCGGGCGCGATGGCCAGCACCGGATGCGGCAGCGCGTTCAGCAGTTTCGAAGCATCGCGAAAAGCTTCACCCGCCTTTTGCAGATCGCGCCGGCTGCGTGCGGTTTGAACCGATCTCTTTACGCTCATGCTGCGACCGCGCGCTCCTCAGATTCGAACAGACTTACGAGAAGCGATTCAACTTCCGCCGAATTCTCGCTGACGACAAGGCGGCGACGCAGACCCGCGGAATCCGGGCTTTGCACATAAGCCGCATAAGCCGCCAGATGTTTGCGCGCATGGCGCAGCCCCTGCGCCGCGCCCATGAGCTCCAGCAAGGTGCGATAATGCTCCAGCGCCACGGCACAGCGCGTTGCGGCATCAAGCGGCGCAGACTGCGGCAGCCCCGCCAGATGCCGTGCGACCTCGCCGACGAACCACGGGCGGCCGACTGCGGCACGGCCGATCATCACCGCATCGGCGCCGGATAGCCGTAGCATGTCATCAGCATCCTCAAGGCTTTTGCAATCGCCATTGGCGACGACCGGCAGCGCCGTTGCCTGCTTCACCTGCCGGATCGCCGTCCAGTCTGCATCGCCCTGGTAGAACTGACATCGGCTGCGGCCGTGGACCGTCAGCATCGCGACCCCTTCTGCCTCGGCGCGGCGGGCGAGTTCCGGCGCATTCAACGAGTCGGCATCCCAGCCGAGCCGCATTTTCACCGACACCGGCACTTTGACGGCGCGTACAACCGCGCGAATGAGACCCGCGGCGAGATCGAGATCGCGCATCAGCGCCGAACCCGCAAAACCGCCCGTAACTCGCTTGGCCGGGCAGCCCATGTTGATGTCGATCATCGCCGCCCCCGCAGCTTCGGCGCGACGGGCGCTTTCCGCCATTGTCTCGGGGCGGCAGCCGGCAATCTGCACGACATGATGCGCGATCCCGGTGCCTTCCGCCCGCAAGGCCGCCGCTGGATCGCGATCAAGGTAAAAATCCGCATCAAGCATTTCCGTGACCGTGAGCGCAGCGCCGAGACGTTCCGCCGCGCGGCGCATGCCAAGGTCGGTAACCCCGGCCATGGGGGCGAGAAAAGCGCGCCCGCTTAGCTGAAGGGAACCGACAGCAAAATCGGAGGTCGATTTGCCTACAATTTGGTCACTTTGTATCATGCTTATACTTTAGTCAAATTCCACTATAGACAATTGGTGCAGCGCGGCAACAACGACTTGGGCGTCAAGCCTAAGTTTTGGCGTCACATTGACGACGGCGGCGAAAAGCGACAGGACAGCGGCCCGTCCCTTCACTGGAAACCCGACCAGCGCCCATGAGTGAAACGTCCGATCTCGCAATTCTGGTTGTGGCGGCGGGACGCGGCACGCGGGCGGGAGGCGGCCTACCCAAACAATATCGGCCCGTCGCAGGCAAGCCCTTATTGACCCATACGGTTTTAGCCCTGCTCCAGGGCGCGCCCGGGGCGCGGCTGCTGGCCGCGATCCACCCCGACGATGCGGCGCTCTACAAAGCGGCACTTGGCGATCTCCCGGAGGAGTCACACGCCCGCCTGCTCCCGCCGGCCCTCGGCGGCGAGACGCGGCAGATCAGCGTCAAAAACGGACTCGAAGCCCTGGCCCGGCACGGCGCGCCGCAGATCGTTCTGATCCACGATGGCGCGCGGCCCTTTCCGAACCGGGCGCTGATCGACCGGGCACAATCGGCCGCGCGCGCGCATGGCGCCGCCGTGCCGGGGCTTGCGTTGACCGACACGGTCAAGCAAATCGACACGCAGGGCCGCATCGTCGCCACACCGCCGCGCGAAAGCCTGCGCACGGTGCAGACGCCGCAAGCGTTCCGATTCGACCTCATCCTCGCAGCTCATCGCAAGGCCGCGGAAGCCGGGCAAGCCGGCCTTACCGACGACGCGGCGATCGCGGAATGGGCCGGGCATCCCGTTTATGTTTTCGAAGGCGAGCAGACCAATATGAAGATCACCAATGCGCAGGATTTTGCCGTGGCCGAAGCCAAACTCATCCGCGCGCTCGAAGATGTACGGACGGGCCAGGGCTATGATGTCCACGCCTTCGGACCCGGCGATCATGTCTGGCTCGGCGGCGTTAAGGTTCCGCACGATCAGGGCCTCGTCGGCCATTCCGACGCCGACGTGCTGAGCCATGCGATCACCGACGCGATCTACGGCGCGCTGGGCGACGGCGATATCGGCAGCCATTTCCCGCCGTCCGATCCGCAATGGCGCGGCGCCGCCTCGTCGATCTTCCTCGCCGCCGCTGTCGAGCATCTGCGCAAATGCGGCGGGATGCTGGCGCACGTCGATGCGACGCTCGTCTGCGAGCGGCCGAAGATCGGTCCGCACCGCGAGGCGATCCGCAAGAATCTCGCGGAGATCATGAGCGTGTCGCTCGACCGCGTGGCCGTGAAGGCCACGACATCGGAGAAGCTCGGCTTCACCGGCCGCGAGGAAGGCATGGCCGCGCTGGCCATCGCCACGGTGCGGTTGCCGCTTTAGCTTTTTAATCGCGATGCCTTACGAAGGATTATGCAGGGCGGCAGATTATGGATGCGCAGTTCTGGCACAACAAATGGCAGCGGGGTGAGATCGGCTTCCATCAGACCGACGCCAATCCGCTGCTCTCGCGCAATCTGCCAGCTCTAGGCCTAGCGCAGGGCGCGCGCTTGTTCCTCCCCTTGTGCGGCAAGACACGCGATATCCATTGGTTGCTCGCCGGCGGTTTCCAGGTCGTCGGTGTCGAACTGAGTCCACTCGCCGTCGAACAACTGTTCGCCGAACTCGGCATCGTGCCGCGCGTTTCGACGGCTGGCGCGCTGCGACGACACGAAGCAGATGGTCTCACAATCTTCGCGGGAGACATTTTTGCGCTCGATCGCGACGCCTTGGGCCGCGTCGATGCCATCTACGATCGTGCGGCGCTCGTTGCGCTGCCCGGGGCGACGCGGACACTTTATGCCGCTCATCTCCTGGCCATTACCAACCGTGCACCGCAGTTCGTGATCACCTTTGATTATGATCAGTCGCGCATGGATGGGCCGCCCTTCAGCGTGAACGAGGCCGAGATGCGAGGGAACTACGAGAACGCCTATCGCCTCAGCAGCGTCGAAAGCAGCGATATTCCCGGCGGCCTCAAGGGCTTCTGCCCTGCACGGGAAACTCTCTGGCTTCTTGAGCCGCGCTAGAGGGCGGCTGAGGGCCATAAAGTTCACCGCGCCCTCGGCTTCACCGGCTGCGTGGAAGGCATGGCCGCGCCGGCGATTGCGACGGTAAGGCTGCCGCTTTAAAATGCAACGCTAGCACTCTCTTCACTCGGGTCGCAGTTCAAATCTTTCCTCGTGCGCCTATTAACTCATTGATTCTACAATGCCGCTTTGCCGGCGATTTTGGCCGCCTGCCTATGGCTCGATCCTAACCGTCGCCATTTCCCAAGCGCATAGCCCGACTAAATGAACTTTAGAGCTCGTTATTTTTCTATCCAGAGCTCGTTATTTTTTTATCTAGAGCTCTTGACTTAAATCTTACGCTGTGGCCTAAGCCTCGTATGAGCTCTGGACAATAAATGAGCGAGTTGTTCGCTCAGGCCAAACGAGCTCTAATGGAGAAGTAAAATGTCAAACTTTGAAGGTTTGGAGATTCGGGTCCCGGCAATGCGCGGCAAAATGGGATCCCGCACGTTCTACTCGGTGCTCATGCCGATGAGTGGCGTTCCGCAGTTCTTTAAGTTCACGAACTGGGCTGGTATCAGCCCAGAGGACCGCGAGCAGCGCGTTCTCAATGACAAGCGCGTCCCGGACCTAGCCGGCTACATTAGCGAAAACGAGGAGGATTATCTCTTTTCCTCCATCACGGCGTCCTACAAGTCGGAACCTCGCTTCGAACCTTATGTGCAGGGTTCAAATATTGGGATGCTCATCCTTCAGCTCGGCGACGAATTCATCATCAATGACGGTCAGCATCGCTGCGCTGGTATTGTGCGTGCACTCGAAAGCGGCGTTCCGATTGCCAAGGACACCATTTCGGTCCTGCTGTTCCCGTGGGAGAATACCGAGCGAGTGCAACAGATGTTCTCGGACCTGAATCGCTTTGTACAGAAGACATCAAAATCTCTCGACATCCTCTACGACAAGCGTGACGAACATGCGGCCGCGACGCTCGGCATGATTGACAGGCTGCCTGTATTCAGAGAGCTCACGGACAAGGAGAACGTCTCGCTGGGTGTTAAATCGACCAAACTGTTCACATTAGCCGCACTTTATGATGCCAATGTCGAACTTCTTAAGGGTCGAGGAAAGAACGATACAGACGCTAACATTGCATTGCTGGTGGACTATTGGAAGGCCGTCGCTCAGCACATGCCTGATTGGACGAAAGTCCTGAAAGGTCAAAAACTTGCGCTCGAATTACGGCAAGAAAAGATTTCTTCGCATTCTACCGTTTTGCGTGCCCTCGGCGGTCTCGGCCTCGACCTTCTCACAGGAGACGGATGGCAGGGGAAGCTTGCTGCCCTCGAAGCTATCGATTGGGGTAAGAGAAATTCCGAATGGGAGGGCGTGTGTATGTCCGCCAATTCGGTCCTCTCGAACCGTCAGTCTCGTGCCGCTACGAAGGCCTTTATCAAGGCGAAGTTGGGCATGCCGCTGAGCGATAGCGAAGCACGGTCGCTGCCGCAACCAATCACGGTTGCTGCCGAATAATTCCCACCACAAAAGGGCGGCTTCGGCCGCCCTTTTCCACTCGCACCGAAAAGCCACACCCGCGTATAGCCAATTAGCTCCCGCTCTTCCCCGCGACCTGCGCCTCAGCAAACGTCGCCATGCCCGTGTGACAGGCAAGCGCCGCTTTGACTAAGCCCGCGGCCATCGCCGCGCCGCTCGCTTCGCCGAGCCGCATGCCGAGATCAAGTAGCGGCCGCTTGCCGAGGCGCGCCAGCACATTGGCATGCGCGCCATCGGCCGATTGATGTCCGGCGAGACAATGCGCGATAAGCTCCGGATCCTGCGCGTGAAGCACCGCCGCAGCCGCGCAGGCGACATAGCCATCGAGCAGAATCGGGATGCCGGCACGCCGCGCGGCGACGATCGCCCCGGCCATCGCCGCGATCTCGCGTCCGCCCAGCCGGCGCAGCACTTCCAGCGGCTGCGAAAGATGCGCGCCATGCGCCGCCAGCGCGGCATCGATGGCCGCGATCTTGCGCGCGAGGCCGGCATCATCGACGCCCGTGCCGCGCCCCGCCCAATAGGCTGGGAGTCCGCCATAAAGCGCCGCATAGATCGCCGCGGCGCTCGTCGTATTGCCGATGCCCATTTCGCCGATGGCGACGAGATCGGCATTTGCGGGGACGGCGGCCATACCCCGGGCGAAATGCGCGGTGGCCTCCGCCTCGCTCATCGCCGGAGCACGGGTGAAATCCTCCGTCGCCGTCGCAAGATCGAGCGGGACGACCTTCAGATCGAGGGCGAAGGCTTTGCAGATCTGGTTGATCGCGGCGCCGCCGGAGGCGAAATTATCGACCATCGCCTGCGTGACCGACGGCGGATAGGCCGAGACGCCTTGCGCCACGACGCCGTGATTACCGGCGAAAATCAGCACCAGCGGGTGCTCCAGCGCCGGCATCTCGCGCCCCTGCCAGCGGGCCAGGAATTCGGCGATTTCTTCCAGACGGCCGAGGGAGCCCTGCGGCTTGGTCAATTCGGCCTGGCGTGCCCGCGCTGCGGCGGCGCTCGCCTCGGCGGGCGGGGGCAGATCGCGCAACAGGTAAAGAAGATCGGGAAAGGACCTGGGCGGTCCGGGAGGCAAGGAAGTCATAAGCCTTACTGAATAGGCTTGCATCCCCGGGCGCAACCCTTGCGCCCATCACAATGATCGTGGAGCGCCGTGCTCAACGCCCGGATCGACATGAGGCCGAAGACGCGCGCTACGCCGAATGGCGTGGCGATCGCGGTCGCGGGTCTGACTGTCCTCGGCCTGCTGCTGCGGCTTGCCTGCGCGCACGGCGATCTCTGGCTCGATGAAATCTGGTCGCTGCGCAACCTGCAGCACCTCAAGAATGCCGGCGATATTCTCTGGCGCCTGCCGAACGACAACAACCACCTTCTCAACTCGCTCTGGTTGTGGCTCGTCGGCCCGGCTGCACCGACGGTTCTCGCCCGGCTGGAATCGATCGCCGTCGGCACGCTCACCATTCCCGTCGCAGCGAAATTTTGCGGACGCAGCGGCCCGGCGGCGGCTCTCACCGGCGCGGGCCTCGCCGCGGGCGGGGCGATCTTCGTTCAATATGGCTCGGAAGCGCGCGGCTACGCCGGTCTGCTGCTGATGATCTTCGTCGCCGCCGAGGCGCTCGAAAACATTCTCGAAGACTCGACGCCGCGCACACGGCTCGCCTTTGCCGGCGCGGTCGCGCTCGGGGCGCTGTTTCATCTGACGATGCTCGCCGCCGCCGCAACGCTGATCGCCGCGGCGGTGCTGCGGCTCGCCTATCGGGGACGGCCGCCGCGCGAAATCCTGATCGCCGGGCTCGATCTCGCACTGCTCGGTTTTCTCGGCGCCCTGCCTGCGCTCGGGCTTCTCGCGGCGAGCGTTCTCAATGCGCATCTGCTGCAGGAAGGTGCGCTCACGCCCTTCAGCCTCGCGGCGCTCGGCCATAGTCTCACGACGCTTTACGCGGCAACGCTCGGCCTCCCCTACGATCTGGCGCTGCCGCTCGCGCTGCTTGCCTGTGCGGGGCTGACCTTGGCCGCAGTCGTCCTGATCGCGTCCGAACGGCTGATCCTGCCGCTCACCTGTTTGCTGCTGCCGCCGTTGGTAGCAACGCTCGTACAGGCACCGAACGTCCAATATGCGCGGTTCTTTCTCGTCGGCGTGCTCGGGCTCGTCATCCTCGCCAGCGATGTCATCGCCAGATTGTGGGACGCACGGCGCCTGCTCGGCGTCTTTCTATTGGTGTTTCTTATGGCCTTGGGAAATTGCATTCACGTCGGGGAATTGTTCGTCTTCGGCCGTGGCAATATCCGGCCGCTCGTTGCGCGTATGGAAAGCCACGGCCCCGCCCGCTTCGCCACCAACATGCCGGTCGAGGTCTGGGTGAGCCTGAACTTCTACGACCCGCGCGGGATGCTCAGCGAGGTGCAGGCTCAGGATTGGTGCAGCCGGCCGCCGGATTGGTTCGTCCTCAGCGACCAGCCTGCCGCCGAGGCTTCGACGGCGACGTTCGGTCCGCCGCAATGCCGTACCCGCTACGCCCTCGACATGGTTATCCCGCGGGCCCCGCTCTCCGGCCTCCGGTTTGCGCTTTATCGGCGCGCGATCCCCTAATCGCCTCCCGCCGCCGCGCCCAAAATCTTGCCAAATCGCAAAATCACGCGGATTTTCGCCTGTCATGGGCTATATTTCTATTAAATTTATGTAGTAAGTAGACTCTGGAAGGATTATCCTTACGGCCGCTGGGGTGGAGAATATTTATGGACGCGACCGACCGAAAAATTCTGCAAATCGTGCAGACGGACTCGAGCTTGTCGATTGCCGCGATCGCGGCCAAGGTGGGATTGTCGCAGACGCCCTGCTGGAAACGCATCCAAAAGCTTGAAGCAGAGGGCGTCATCCGCCGCCGCATCGCCCTGCTCGACCCGCAGAAACTTGGACTCGGCATCACAGTTTTCGTGACCATCGAGGTCGGCGAACATGCGCACGACAAGCTCGATCAATTTGCCCGGACGATCTCGGCGATGGACGAAGTGCTCGATCTCTACCGCATGGCGGGAGATGTCGATTATCTGCTCAAGGTGATCGTCTCCGACACCAAAAGCTTCGATGCGTTTTACAAGCGCTTGATCGAAACGCTGCCGCTGAAGAAGGTGACGTCCCGCTTCGCGCTTGAAAGCATCAAGGCCGAGACAGCCCTGCCGATCCACGTCTGAAGTGCTCATCGGCCAGACGAGTCATCTGGCCGATGAGAAATCGCGTCAATTCAGGATGTCAGGTTGCCGCATACTGGCAACCCGCCTTCACAACGATCGCTCAATAAGCGACCGGCGGCGGCGCGCCGAAAGCCGACCCGACGACATAGAACGGAAATTCCACAGCCTGTGCGATCACGTGAACCGGAGCGCCGATGAAGATCAGCGGGTTGGTCGCGGGGTCTCCATAGGCCGGGAACACCGTATTCACGGCACGGAACGGAAAGCTCACCGCAGTGGCCGCGATATAGTTCGGGCCGGTGATCACCGGCGCGGGGCCGTGCCAGGGGTCTGGCGCCGCCGCGACAGCGGCATAGTGACGATGATGCTTGGTGACCGTCAGGGGGCGATCGTCATAGGCCGCGTGATAGTGGTGATGGTGATGATGATAGTATTCGTGCGCCTGCGCGGCGGAAGCCCCATAGAGGGCAGCAGCGGCGGTGGCACCAAGGCCAACGGCTAATTTCAGGAACTTGGACTGCATCAAAAACTCCCCTTGGTCAGATGGAGAGCCCTGAACGCCGAATGCGGTAACAAAGAGGCCACCTTGTGGAAGCCCCTTCACTATCGCGTCATGGTTATCGCTTGATGATTATCTTTTGACGCGTCCGGCCTGAATCCGGTGCAGCGTCGCGACGAGAAGATCGACATCGTCCTTGGTGTTGTAGAACGCCAGCGACGGCCGCACGGTTGTCTCCACGCCGAAGCGGCGCAGGATCGGCTGCGCGCAATGGTGCCCCGCCCGCACCGCGATGCCTTCCTGATTCAGCGCCTTGCCGACATCCTCGCTGCGGCAGCCGTCGAGCACGAAGGAGAGTACGCTCGCTTTGTCTTTCGCCGTGCCAATCATGGTGAGGCCCGGCACCGTCAGCATTTTCTCCGTCGCATAGACAAGCAGTTCATGCTCGTAACGGTCGATGATCTCGCGGCCGATCGATTCCACATAGTCGATCGCTGCGCCGAGGCCCACCGCATCGGCGATATTGCCTGTGCCGGCCTCGAAGCGGTTCGGCGGCGGCTGATAAATCGTCTTCTCGAAAGTGACGTCGGCGATCATGTTACCGCCGCCCTGCCAGGGCGGCATATGCGCCAGCACATCCGGCTTGCCATAGACGACACCGATGCCGGTCGGCCCGAAAACCTTATGGCCCGAGAAGACGAAGAAATCGCAATCGATCGTCTGCACATCGACCGGCATATGCGAGACCGATTGCGCACCATCGACCAGCACGCAGGCGCCATAGCGGTGCGCGATCGCCGTCATCTCCTGGACCGGCACGATCGTGCCGAGCGCGTTCGAGACCTGCGGCATGGCGACGATGCGCGTGCGCGGTCCGAGCAGGCGCTCGTATTCTTCGAGGATCACCTGCCCCGTATTATCGACCGGCGCGACGCGCAGCTTGGCACCGGTGGCACCGCAAAGCTGCTGCCAGGGAACGATATTGGCGTGATGCTCCAGCCAAGTGATGACGATCTCATCGCCTTCCTTGACGTTGCGGCCGCCCCAGGCTTTGGCGACGAGGTTGATACCCTCGGTCGCGCCGCGAACGAAGATGATGTCGCGCTCGGAGCCCGCATTCAGAAAGCGCGCCGTCTTCTGCCGCGCCACCTCATAAGCATCGGTCGCGCGTGCGGCGAGATCGTGCGCGGCGCGATGGATGTTGGAATTCTCGTGTTCGTAGAAATAGCTGATGCGGTCGATGACCGATTGCGGCTTCTGCGTCGTCGCGGCGTTGTCGAGCCAGACGAGCGGCTTGCCGTGCACTTTTTCCTGCAGGATCGGGAAGTCGCGCTTGACTGTATAGGGGTCGAAGGGCCGCGTCGAAGAGCCGAGGTCGACGGCGGCGGGCGCTGTTTCCAACGCAACGATTTGTGGCGAGAAGCTTGCGGGCGCCTGTGCTGGCGCCGCGGGAGCTGTCGCACCATTCTGCGGCGTCGTCTCGGTCGCTGCGGCGGACTTCGCCGGGCCGAGGAAATAAAACGCTTCGCCCGGCACATGCGCATCGGGAACGCCGGGGCTATCCGGCACATGCGGAATATTGACCGGCGCCTGCGGCGTTTGCGGAGCGGCGGCGCTCGGCCAACCAAAGCTTTGCGGAAGCTCCGGCGCGGCCGGCCTTGCGCTTGGGATAGACGCGTCAGCCCCCTGCGGTATCTGCGGGGATATTCCCGGCGCATCGGGCAGACGGGCGGCGGGTGCCGTGTCCGGCAACGACGGCGACACTGATGGTGTTGGCGCGGCCGGGACCGCGGCAAGATCGAGGTCGCGTCGCGCCAGTGCATTGTCGTCGAGAAAGTAGGGCGAATCCTTCGGCGGCGTATTGAACGGCGACGGCGTCAAATCCTGAGCGCCGAAGGCCGATGCAAGATGCTCCTTCGGCACGAAGGAGGTGAATTCGGCGAGATGCGCCAACGGGCCCGCGGCATCGAGATCGCCGGGCGCATTCGGCGCGAAGCCGCCTGCGGTCGAACCCGGCTGTGGCACATCGGGCAGACCATGCGGCGCGGCCGGTGTTGTCGGCGCGGAAATGTTTGGCGTCGGCACGACCGAGGCAATGGTCGTCGGCGGAAAGTCCGGCGGTCCAAATGGCAGCGCCGCGGGGATGAGCGGGGCGGCGCTGGTCACGACCGAAGGCGCCGGCACCATATTGGGGCTCGGCGGCACGAGCGGCATACCCGGCGAATCCCGCGTCGGAATCGGGCCGTCCGGCGGGGTACGGAAGAAGTAATTGGCGAGCTGCGCGATCAGGTTCGGATCGGGCGCGGACGGTGCCGAAGGCATGGGCTGACCCTATTGATTCCGTCCGGCGGCACGCGGCCGCCGGATCCTTGGCGCGGTATAAAAGCTTAGGCGTAGTTAAACGGATATTGGTGGTACTTGCCCACCTCGACCCCTTCGAGAACGCCGAGCGCATCATCCGTAAGGACGGCCGCCGAACAATAAAGCGAGATCAGGTAGGACGCGACCGCCTTGCGGTTGATGCCCATGAAACGCACCGAAAGGCTCGGCGCGACCTCGCCCGGAATGCCCGGCTGGAACAGGCCGACGACGCCCTGCTTCTTCTCGCCCGTGCGCAGCAAGAGGATGTTGGTCTTGCCGGCTTCGTCGATATAGAGTTTGTCGCTCGGGATCAGCGGCAGGCCGCGCCAGGTGATGAAGGGCGAGCCGAACAGCGTAACCGTGGGCGGCGGCACGCCCCGGCGCGTGCATTCACGGCCGAAGGCCGCAATCGCGCGCGGGTGCGCGAGGAAGAAAGCCGGCTCTTTCCAGACCTTGGTGATAAGCTCGTCAAGATCGTCCGGCGTCGGCGCCCCGCCGCGCGTCGAAATCTTCATCGACGGATGCGCATTGGTCAACAGGCCGTACTCGCGATTGTTGATGAGCTCGGCTTCCTGCTTCTCCTTGACCTTTTCGACGAGCAGGCGAACCTGCTCCTGAATCTGATCGTAGGGATGGCTGTAAAGGTCGGAGACGCGGGTCTGCACATCGAGCACGGTCGACACCGCATTGAGCGAATATTCGCGCGGCGTGGCCTCGTAATCGACGAAGGTCAGCGGCAGGTCCGAATCAATGTCGCGGCGCGGACTGCAAGCGACATCGGCATCTGCCAGGGAATCATCCTCACGGACCTTGTTGAGCCGGTAAATGCCAGCTTCGACCGGCGTCCAAGGCAGGAAAGAAACGAGCCAGCGGGGTGTAATCCCGGACCACTGCGCCCGCGTCTTGGTGGCATTCGCGAGTTGCCTGGCTGCAGCCTCGCTTAAGGTTCGACGGACATGGGGTTCTTCGGTTTCGTCGGGCATTCACCGGCTCCTGGACAAAGTTGAAGAAGCTTGAGTAGAAGAATATTCCAATATGGTAGAATTATGTTCTACATATATGCTTCCACAATTCTTGCGAACGAGGGCTCTATTACAGCCCCTCCATAATATTCGCAAGATACTGTTTCAATATATACTTTTCTATGTTTTTTATTGACTAGAGAATATTCTTCGCATTAACGCCGGACATTCTCCAGCGTATATTAGTTGACAATTTTTGTAGAGTATATATGGTTGACGGATAAAAGCTGCGTCGCTCTCTAAAATGCGACGCCCAAAGAGGCCCCCTTGAAGTCTTCGCTCCGATTGATCTTTGCGTGTTGTTGTCCGGCCTTTGCGCCGCGCGAATCTTCGCGCCCTGCCCGGACCTAACCAATTATCGGCGCTGATCGCCGCGAAGTTTTTTAAAGGGTTTCAAAGATGTCAGACGCTTATGTTGTCCAGGTTAGCGGACTCACCGCGGGAATCGTCGTCCGCGACGCCTCCGCTGAGACGTTCAGCTTTTTCGCTGCCACACATCGTTTCAATGCTCTCGAAGGCCAGCAATTCGCCGAGCCCTACGCGGCCGAGCGCGCCGCGCGCCAATTGATTGCGCGCCGCGATTCCCTGCCGGGACCGGAGTTGCATCACACCTCCTAACCAACGGAACGACGCAAGCTTCCAGGTTCAAACTTCGCGATTGGAGCAAGCCATGTCGCGCGATGCACGAAAACCCGAGACCCTAGCCCTGCATGCTGGTTGGCGCGCCGACCCCACGACGGGGTCCGTCGCCGTCCCGATTCATCAAACGACGTCCTACCAATTCCATCATACGGCGCATGCCGAGAATCTCTTCGCCCTGCGCGAACTCGGCTTCATTTATACGCGCATCGGCAATCCGACGAACGATGTGCTCGAACAACGTGTTGCGGCGCTCGAAGGCGGCGCCGCGGCGCTGGCGGTTGCCTCCGGCCAGGCCGCTTCGGCCTTCGCGCTGCAGAACATCGCGTCTGCCGGGGACAATGTCGTTTCCTCGACCGATCTTTATGGCGGCACCTGGAATCTTTTCGCCAATACGCTGAAGACGCAAGGCATCGAGGTTCGCTTCGTCGATCCCGCTGACCCGGAGAATTTTCGCCGCGCCACGGACGAGCGCACCCGGGCCTATTATCTCGAAACCCTGCCCAATCCGAAGCTCATCGTGCCGCCGATCGCGGAGATTGCCGCCATCGGCCGGGACTACGGCATTCCGCTCATCGTCGATAACACCGCGACGCCACTGATCGCCCAGCCCTTCGCGCATGGCGCGGCCATCGTCGTCTATTCGGCGACGAAATATCTCGGCGGCCACGGCAACTCGATCGGCGGCCTCATCGTCGATGGCGGCAATTTCGATTGGGAGAAATTTCCACAGCGCCAGCCGGCGCTGAACACGCCGGACCCGAGCTATCATGGCGCGATCTGGGCCGAGGCGGCCAAGCCTCTGGGGCCCATCGCCTATATCCTGAAGGCGCGCACGACATTGTTGCGCGATCTCGGCTCGGCGCTGTCGCCATTCAATGCCTTCCTCATCATCCAGGGCATTGAATCGCTTGCCTTGCGCATCGAGCGGCATGTCGAGAATGCAAACAAGGTCGTTGAATATCTCAAGCAGCGGCCGGAGGTCGTGCGCATCATCCACCCCTCGCAGCAAAGCGGCGTGGAGCGGGCGCGTGCCGACAAATATCTGCGCGGCCAGTATGGCGGCCTCGTCGGCTTCGAACTGGCGGGCGGGCGCGAGGCAGGCCGGCGCTTCATCGACGGGCTGGAGCTCTTCTATCATGTCGCCAATATTGGCGACTCGCGCAGCCTCGCCATCCACCCGGCAACGACAACCCATTCGCAATTGTCGCCCGAAGATCAGCTTGCAACCGGCGTTTCGGACAATTACGTCCGCCTGTCAGTAGGCATAGAGCATATCGACGATATCGTTGCCGAACTCGATCGCGGCTTTGCCGCCGCCGGCACACTTGCGCGAGCTGCCGAATGAGCGCGCGCGGCCTCCTCAACCTTATCTGTTGTCGCTAGCCGGGATTTGTTCTAATGGCATTCGAGAAAGCGCATGTCATGCTCGTATCGACGTCACCAGCGCCGCCTCTGCGGCAAGTCTTCTCGGACGACACTCTTTGGGACCGCTTGCGGCAAGAGGCGGCCGATGTTCTGGCGCGTGAGCCGGTTCTCGCCGCCCTCATCCTGACCACAGTCATCAATCGTGAAACATTCGAGCAGGCGGTCATCCACCGCGTTGCCCTGCGCCTCGCCAACGGCACGGTTTCCACAGATCTGATTGTCGACGCTTTTACCGCCGCCTTGCGCGAGGACCCCGAAATCGGCAAGGCGTTCCGCGCCGATATCGCCGCCGTCGTTGATCGCGATCCGGCCACGGCGCGGCTGATCGAGCCCCTGCTCTACTACAAGGGCTTTCACGCCATCGAGACGCACCGGCTCGCGCATTATCTCTGGAACATCAATCAGCGCGACCTTGCCTTCTACCTGCAAAGCCGCTCGTCCGAACTTTTCCAGACCGACATTCATCCGGCCGCGCGCTTCGGCCGTGGCATCTTCCTCGACCACGCGACCGGCTTCGTCGTCGGCGCGACCGCCATCATCGAGGACAATGTCTCGATCCTGCAGAACGTGACGCTCGGCGGCACAGGCAAGGAATCGGGCGACCGGCATCCAAAGATCAAGAGCGGCACGATGATCGGCGCGGGGGCGAAAATCCTCGGCAATATCGAAGTCGGGCCCTGCGCCCGCGTCGCGGCGGGCTCGGTCGTGCTGAGCCCGGTACCCGCCAATTCCACGGTCGCCGGCGTTCCGGCCAAGATCGTCGGCACCGCCGGCTGCCCCGAGCCGGCGCGCGACATGAACCAGATTTTGAGCAAGCTCGCCTACGATTCCTTCAGCTATTCCATCTGATCGCACCCGCTGAACCGGCATTCGGCGTCGCCGGATCGCGTAACGCTTCCTTCAAGGCTGGGCTCTAAGATGGCCGGGTTCGCGCCCCGGTTATCATCATGTTGATTTCTCTTACTTTTTTTCTGAATGCGGCGATCAATTTCGCGCTCGGGCTGGTGGTCGCCAAAATTCTGGGACCGGCCGAGTTCGGCCGCTTTGCCATCGGTGCGACCCTCGCGCTGACGCTCAATTCGATCGTGTTCGAATGGGTGCGGCTTTCGGCAACCCGCCTCTATGGCGCGACCGCGCGCGACAGCCAGCCGGACCTGCGGGCGAGCCTCAACGCCGCCTATCTCGCGGGCGCGCTGGTGCTGATCCTGATCGGCGCATTACTACTGCTCTTCGGCGGCAAATATCTCTCCCCGGCGCTCGCGGCCGCTGTCATTGTCTCGGCGATCGCAAACGGATTCTTCGAATATTGGACTGCGCTCGCCCGCGCGCGGTTTCGCAACGTCGCCTATGCGAAACTGGTTATCGTCAAGAACGTCACGAGCTTGATCCTGATGATCGCGGCAGGTGTCGTTCTGCGCAACGCTGCGGCGGTCCTTGCCGCGTCGAGTCTTGCCGTGCTGATCTCACTCGCCCCGGTATGGCGGGAGCTTCAAGATCCCGGCGCTGCACTTTCGCTGGCGCGCAAGGAGCGCATCTTCTCCTTTGGGCACTACGGCGTTCCGCTCGTGATCGCCAGCGTCATCTATCAACTCATTCTATTAGCGAACCGCTCGCTCGCCGCCGCCTGGCTCGGCTTCGCGGCGGCAGGCCAGCTCTCTCTCGCGACCGACCTCAGCCTGCGCCTGTTCCAGACCGCGGCGGCCGGCTTCGACGCTTTCCTGTTTCAGCTTGTCGTTGGCCGCGAAGCGACGCACGGCAAAGATGCCGCGCAAAAGCAGGTCGCGATCAATATGCTTCTCGTCGCTGCGATCCTCGTGCCGCTCGCCGCGGGCTACGTTGCGATCATGCCCTCCTTCGAGGCGATCCTCATTCCGGCGAAATATCGCGGCAACTTCGCGCAGCTCAGTCTCATCCTCGCGCCGGGCCTGGTTCTCTACTGTCTCGCCCAATACGCCTTCACCCCTGTCTTCCAGCTCGCGATGCAAACGCGCCAGGTCATCTGGGCGGCGTTCGCAGCCCTTGCCTGTTACGCCGCGCTTCTCGCCTTTCTGCCGCATGGCGCGGGCGTCGAAGCCTTTGCCTGGGTCCATTGCGCGAGCTACGCGGTCGGCGCGGGCGTCATCGCGATCATGGGCGCGCGGCTTAGCAAACGCTGGCCGGCGCTGCGCGACTTCCTCGCAGTGTTCGCCGCGACTGCGGCCATGCTTCTCGCGACCTGGCCGTGCCGAAGCCTCGGCTCGCCATGGCTCGCGCTTGTGAGCGCGGCGACGATCGGCCCGATCGTCTATTGCGGCCTGGCCTGGATATTCGACATCGCCGGCATCCGGCAAGCGGTTCTCGCCCGTTACCCAAGGGCGCGCAGGCTCTTCGCCGACGGCAAATAATCTCGCCACTGCGAAACGACCATGTGCAGGCAGCACAACCGGGGCTGGTTTCAGCCGGAGGCCTGCACGATTTGAATGGTAAAACGAGCCTATTACGCAACGGCATCAAAATTTTCCGGTGGGAATGCATCCACACGCCAGTTTCGGTAATTGCAGCTATGACATCCAGGCACATAGCATTTGCCTGAACCTCAATGTGCAAAGGATCTCATGTTCGATGCCTCTTTGCGACAGCGTGCCGCGACGCTGGTCGATCGCTATCGCGAGCGGGGGTTGACCCTCGTTACCGCAGAATCCTGTACCGGCGGTTTGATCTCCGGACTGATCACCGAGATTCCCGGTGCGTCGAAAGTCTTCGAACGCGGCTATGTCACTTATTCCAACCGGGCCAAGGAAGAATGCATCGACGTCGCTCCTGATCTTCTCGATCAATTCGGCGCTGTCAGCGCCGAGGTTGCTGAAGCGATGGCCGAGGGAGCCTTGCGCTTTTCCGCCGCCAGCGTCGCGCTTTCCGTCACCGGAATCGCCGGACCGGACGGCGGCTCCGAGGCAAAACCCGTCGGACTTGTCTATTTCGGCTATGGCCGCTCCGGGCAGATCGCAACAATCGAAAAAAGATTCGGGCCCATTGGCCGCAGTCAGATCCGTCTCGCCGCAGTTGGAGTCGCCCTCGATCTTCTGTTCAACGCCGTGGTAGGCTGATCAGCCCGCGCGCCCGTAGACGAGATCGGCGCGGTTCTCGAAAGCCTCGGCGAATTTGCGGAACGCTGTTTCAAACATGCCGCCAACAAGGACCGCTAACGCCCGGCTCTTGAACTCGTAGGAAATATCGAATTCGACTTTGCAGGAGCGCTCGCCGTGCGCGACGAAACGCCAGCGATTCTCCAGATGGCGGAACGGCCCGTCGATGTATTCGACGAGGATTTCGAGCTTTTCAGCATCGCAGGTCACGCGGCTGGTGAAGCGCTCGCGGATTGCCTTGTAGCCGACTTCCATGTCGGCGACGAAGAGCGTGCGGCCATCCGGCAAAGTAGTATGCTCACGCACGGTCAGCGCCCGGCATAGCGGCAGGAAGTTCGGATAGGCTTCGACATCCGCGACAAGATCGAACATCGCCTTGGCGGAGTGTGGGACCATCCGGCTGGTGCGAAAACTGGGCATGGTGCATCGATAACAAAGAGCGCCGCGGTTTGTCTTGCGGCAAGATTGATCAGGTTTTGCTGGCGCGTTTGGCTTTGAGTTTAGCGAAGTCCTCGGCGGCGTGATAGGAGGAGCGGGTGAGCGGCGAGGCTGAGGCGAGCAGGAAGCCCTTGGCGAGAGCGATCTCCTGCAGCGCGCTGAACTCCTGCGGCGCCGGGAATGCGATCACCGGATGATGCTTGCGCGTCGGCTGCAGATATTGGCCGATGGTGAGAAAATCGACATCGGCGCTGCGCAGATCGTCCATCAGTTGCAAAATCTCGTCGCGCGTCTCGCCGAGGCCGACCATGATGCCGGACTTGGTGAAGAGCTGCGGGTCGAGTTCCTTCGCCCGCTGCAGCAGCCGCACCGAATGGAAGTAACGCGCCCCGGGCCGCACGCTCGGATATTTCGACGGCACCGTCTCGAGATTGTGGTTGAAGACATCGGGCTTGGCTTCGACGACGATCTCCAGCGCGCCGGGCTTGCGCAGAAAATCCGGGGTCAGCACTTCGATCGTCGTGTGCGGGCTGGCCGTGCGGATGGCGCCGATCACCGCCGCGAAGTGCCGCGCCCCGCCGTCGTCGAGATCATCGCGGTCGACCGAGGTGACGACGACATGGGCGAGGCCGAGTTTGGCGACCGCCTCCGCCACCTGCCCCGGCTCACGCGGATTGACCGCACCCGGCAGCCCGGTCCTGACATTGCAGAAGGCGCACGCGCGGGTGCAGGTATCCCCCAGGATCATGAAGGTCGCGTGCTTTTTCTCCCAGCACTCGCCGATATTGGGGCAGCCGGCTTCCTCGCAGACGGTGACGAGCCGGTGCTCTTTGACGATCGCGGCGGTCTCGCGCCAGGCGGGCGAGCCCGGCGCCTTGACGCGGATCCAGTCCGGCTTCTTCGCCACCGGCTGGTCCGGCCGGTGGGCTTTCTCCGGGTGACGCGCGGAGATGGTGGAGGGTAAGGGCGGTGCTAAAGTCATGGTCTTCACCAAATATCGTCCTGGTTTTCCCAGGACTCACTGAATCCGACTGACAGGAGCCGGTCTTGCCTTATTCCAGCAACGAAGATCTTCCGCCCCAAGTCCGTGATCATCTGCCAGCCCACGCCCAGGATATCTTCCGGGCTGCCTTCAACGCGGCCCATGCCGAACACGAGAACGATCCGCGCCAGGAAGAGGCTGCTTTCCGCATTGCCTGGGCGGCGGTCAAAAAACACTATCACAAGGCCGGCGACCGCTGGGTCGCAAACGAAGACTAGCGGCCCGCCTAGATATGGATAGCGCGGCCGTAAGCGTCGAGCACGCTCTCGTGCATCGTCTCCGACAGGGTCGGATGCGGGAAGATCGTGCCGATCAGCTCCGCCTCGGTCGTCTCGCAGTTCATGGCGACGACAAAACCCTGAATGAGTTCGGTGACTTCCGCGCCGATCATATGGGCGCCGAGGAGGCGCCCCGTCGCCACGTCGAAGATCGTCTTGGTCAGGCCCTCGGGCTCCCCCAGGGCAATCGCCTTGCCATTGCCGATGAACGGGAACCGGCCGATCCTGAGCTGATAGCCCGCCGCCTTGGCCTTTTCCTCGGTCAGGCCGACCGAGGCGATCTGCGGATTGCAATAGGTGCAGCCGGGGACCCTGTCGCGGTCAAGCGGATGCGGATGCTGGCCGGCGATGGCCTCGACGCAGATGACGCCCTCATGCTCGGCCTTGTGCGCCAGCATGGGCGGGCCGGCGACATCGCCGATGGCATAGACGCCCGCCACATTGGTGCGGCCGAGCCCGTCCGTGACGATGATGCCGCGCTCGGTCTTCACCCCGAGCGCCTCGAGGCCGAGGGTCTCGACATTGCCGATGACGCCAACGGCGGAGATCAGCCGCTCGGCTTTCAAGGTCTGCGGCTGGCCGTTGGCATCTTCCGCAAGGGCGGTGACGCCGTTGGCGCCCTTTTCGACCTTGGTGATCTTCGTGCCGGTGAGGACCTTGATGCCGCGCTTCTCGAACCTCTTCTGCGCCAGCGCCGCGATCTCGGCATCCTCGGCCGGCAGGATACGCGGCAGAACCTCGATCAGCGTCACCTCGGCGCCGAAGTCGCGATAGAACGAAGCGAACTCGACGCCGATGGCGCCCGAGCCGACGACGATCAGGCTTTTGGGGATCGCGTCCGGCATCATCGCCTCGAAATAGGTCCAGATGAGCTTGCCGTCCGGCTCCAGCCCGGGCAGGACGCGCGGCCGCGCTCCGGTGGCGACGATGATGTGTTTTGCCTGATAGGTGCCCTCGCCCAATACGCCCTTGGGCAGCGCCGCCTGCGGCTGATGCGCCGGCTTCGACGGCTTGCCGACCCGGACCTCGCCGGGCTTGGTCAATTGCGCCTCGCCCCAGATCACATCGACCTTGTTCTTCTTCAGCAGGAAGCCGACCCCGGCATTGAGCTGCGCCGAGATCTTGCGCGAACGGTCCTTGATCGCCTCGGCGTCATAGCCGATCTTGCCCTCGATCCTGAGGCCGTAATCCTTCGCGTGCCGGGCGTAATGATAAATCTCGGCCGAGCGCAGCAGCGCCTTGGTCGGGATGCAGCCCCAGTTGAGGCAGATGCCGCCGAGATGCTCGCGCTCCACCACCGCCGTCTTCAGGCCCAATTGCGCCGCGCGGATCGCCGCCACATAGCCGCCAGGCCCACCGCCAATGACGATCACGCCGTAAGCATTCGCCATGCTAAATGCCCAACAAAGTCAGCGGGACCTCGATATGATGCCGGAACGCCGAAAGCAGTTCCGCGCCCGTGGCGCCGTCGATGGCGCGGTGATCGCAGGAAAGCGTCGCGCCGATCAGCGTCGCCGGGACGATCTGGCCCTTGCGCACAACGGGCCGCGCCTCGCCCGCGCCGACCGCGAGGATCGAAGACTGCGGCGGGTTGATGATGGCCGAAAATTCCTTGATCCCATACATGCCGAGATTGGAGACGGCACTGACGCCGCCCTCATATTCTGACGGCTTCAGCCGCCGCTGTTTGGCGCGCGCGGCATAATCCTTCATCGTGCTGGAGATGACCGAGAGCGGCAGGAGATCGGCCTGCTTCAACACCGGCGTGATGAGCCCGTCGGGGATCGCCACCGCCACCGCGACGTCGGCATGATGATGCCGCAGCATGCTGTTTTCGAGGAAGGTGACATTGGCGTTCGGCACATCGATCAACGCCAGAGCCAAAGCCTTGACGATCATGTCGTTGACCGAAAGCTTGTAGTCGGGCGTGCCGTCCTTCGCCTTCGGTGCTGCGGCGTTCAATTCGCCGCGCAGCTTCAAAAGCGCGTCGATCTCGCATTCGATGGTCAGATAGAAATGCGGGATATTCGTCGTCGCCTCGACAAGCCGCCGCGCGATCGTCTTGCGCATCGTCTCATGCGGAACTTCGTCGAACGAGTCAGACGCAAAATATTGCTTGATGATCGCGTCGGATTGCGTCGGCTTCGGCAGCGGCGCAACCGCTGCGGCAGCAGGTGCGGCCTTGCCGACGCCGGCTGCGAGGGCGGCCGTCACATCGGCGGCGATGATGCGACCATGCGGACCAGAGCCGGTGACAGCCGCGAGATCAAGCTTGTTCTGCCCCGCGAGGCGGCGCGCCAGCGGCGAGGCGAAACGGCGCGCCGGCTTGCCGGCCTCCGCCTGCGGAAAGGCGACGACATTTCCCGGCGCGGAGGCCGGAGCTGTTGGCGTTGATACGGACGCTAGCGGCACAGGAGCCGCCGGTTGCACCGGTGCGGACGATCCGGCCGTCAGCGTCTTGGGGTCTTCGCCCTCTTCCGCGATCAGCGCGATGATTTCATTGACCGGCACATCGTTCGTGCCTGCGGGCACGAGGATCTTGCCGAGCGTGCCTTCGTCGACGGCTTCGACTTCCATCGTCGCCTTGTCGGTCTCGATCTCGGCGATCACGTCGCCGGACTTCACTGCATCGCCCTCGGCCTTGAGCCAGCGGGTGAGATTGCCCTTCTCCATCGTCGGCGACAGTGCGGGCATGAGGATTTTGACGGACATCCGCGCGATCCTAACGATAGCAGACGGCTTTGGCCGCCGCGACGACCTCGGCGACATTCGGCAAGGCCAGCTTTTCGAGATTGGCGGCGTAGGGCATGGGCACGTCGCGGCCGGTGATCCGCAGCACTGGCGCATCGAGATAATCGAAGGCGCCTTCCATGATCCGCGCCGAAATCTCCGAGCCGACGCCGCTTTGCGGCCAGCCTTCCTCGATCGTGACGGCGCGGCCGGTCTTGCGCACCGAGGCCAGCACCGTTTCGATATCGAGCGGCCGGATGGTGCGCAGATCAATTACCTCCGCCTCGATGCCCTCGCCTGCCAGCGTCTCGGCCGCTTGCAACGTATAGATCATGCCGATGCCGAAGGAGACGAGCGTCACGTCCTTGCCGGGCCGCGCGATCTTCGCGACGCCAATCGGCACAAGAATGTCTTCGCCCTCCGGCACTTCGAAACTATGGCCGTAAAGGATTTCGTTTTCGAGGAAGATCACCGGGTTCGGATCGCGGATGGCGCTCTTCAGCAGACCCTTCGCATCGGCGGCGCTGTAAGGCACCACAACCTTCAGCCCCGGCACATGCGAATACCAGGCGGCGTAATCCTGGCTGTGCTGGGCGGCGACGCGGGCGGCGGCGCCATTCGGACCGCGGAAGACGATGGGACATTCCATCTGCCCGCCGGACATGTAATGCGTCTTCGCAGCGGAGTTGATGATCTGGTCGATCGCCTGCATGGCGAAATTGAAGGTCATAAATTCGACGATGGGCTTCAGCCCCGCCATGGCCGCGCCGACGCCAATGCCGGCGAAGGCATGTTCGGTGATCGGCGTATCGACGACCCGCCTGGCGCCGAATTCCTCAAGCAATCCTTGGGTGATCTTGTAGGCGCCCTGATATTCGGCGACCTCCTCGCCCATGACGAAGACGCTAGGGTCGCGGCGCATCTCCTCCGCCATCGCGTCGCGCAACGCTTCGCGCACGGTCATCTTGACGGTCTTCACGTCCGCGGCGGGTTCGACCTCCTGCGGAACAGGTTGAACGGCGACGGCCGGGGGCGCTTCAGCGATAAAAGCC